>NZ_CP068985.1:5502500-5817500 GCF_019397265.1 Nonomuraea coxensis DSM 45129 | reverse complement strand
AGGTGAAAAGTGCCCCGGTGAGGGGTCGTGAAATAGTACCTGAAACCGTGTGCCTACAAGCCGTAGGAGCTTACATCAGCTTGCTGGTGTGTGATGTGACTGCGTGCCTTTTGAAGAATGAGCCTGCGAGTTATGGTGTGTGGCGAGGTTAACCCGTGTGGGGGAGCCGTAGCGAAAGCGAGTCTGAAGAGGGCGTTTGAGTCGCATGCTGTAGACCCGAAGCGGAGTGATCTACGCATGGGCAGGTTGAAGCTCAGGTAAGACTGGGTGGAGGACCGAACCCACCAGGGTTGAAAACCTGGGGGATGATCTGTGTGTAGGGGTGAAAGGCCAATCAAACTCCGTGATAGCTGGTTCTCCCCGAAATGCATTTAGGTGCAGCGTCGCGTGTTTCTTGCCGGAGGTAGAGCACTGGATGGCCGATGGGCCCGACAAGGTTACTGACGTCAGCCAAACTCCGAATGCCGGTAAGTGAGAGCGTGGCAGTGAGACTGCGGGCGATAAGGTTCGTAGTCGAGAGGGAAACAGCCCAGATCACCGACTAAGGCCCCTAAGCGTGTGCTAAGTGGGAAAGGATGTGGAGTCGCAGAGACAACCAGGAGGTTGGCTTAGAAGCAGCCACCCTTGAAAGAGTGCGTAATAGCTCACTGGTCAAGTGATTCTGCGCCGACAATGTAGCGGGGCTCAAGCACACCGCCGAAGTCGTGGCATTGATCCTCCATTGTGGGGGTTGATGGGTAGGGGAGCGTCGTGCAGCCGGTGAAGCGGCAGAGTGATCTAGTCGTGGAGGCTGTGCGAGTGAGAATGCAGGCATGAGTAGCGAATCGAGGGTGAGAAACCCTCGCGCCGGATGACCAAGGGTTCCTGGGGCAGGCTAATCCGCCCAGGGTAAGTCGGGACCTAAGGCGAGGCCGACAGGCGTAGTCGATGGACAACGGGTTGATATTCCCGTACCCGCTTCAATGCGCCCATACTGAACCTCGTGATGCTAAGAGTCCTTAAGTCGGCCGGCCCTTCGGGGCGGGTGTCAGGCTGAACGCTCGGTCCGATCGGGTAGTAGGTAAGCGATGGGGTGACGCAGGAAGGTAGTCCAGCCCAGGCGATGGTTGTCCTGGGGTAAGCATGTAGCCCGTGTTGTAGGCAAATCCGCAACACGCGTGGGTGAGATGTGATGCCGAGCCGATTGTGGTGAAGTGGATGATCCTATGCTGCCGAGAAAAGCCTCTAGTGAGTGTTGTGGCGGCCCGTACCCTAAACCGACTCAGGTGGTCAGGTAGAGAATACTAAGGCGATCGGGTGAACTGTGGTTAAGGAACTCGGCAAATTGCCCCCGTAACTTCGGGAGAAGGGGGACCTCTGCTGGTGATGGGCTTTGCGCCTGGAGCTGGTGGGGGTCGCAGTGGCCAGGGGGAAGCGACTGTTTACTAAAAACACAGGTCCGTGCGAAGTCGTAAGACGATGTATACGGACTGACGCCTGCCCGGTGCCGGAACGTTAAGGGGACCGCTTAGTCAGCGCAAGCTGGCGAAGGTGAGAACTTAAGCGCCGGTAAACGGCGGTGGTAACTATAACCATCCTAAGGTAGCGAAATTCCTTGTCGGGTAAGTTCCGACCTGCACGAATGGCGTAACGACTTCCCCGCTGTCTCAACCACAGACCCGGCGAAATTGCACTACGAGTAAAGATGCTCGTTTCGCGCAGCAGGACGGAAAGACCCCGGGACCTTCACTACAGCTTGACATTGGCGTTTGGAGCGTCTTGTGTAGGATAGGTGGGAGACTGGGAAGCTCGGACGCTAGTTCGGGTGGAGTCATTGGTGAAATACCACTCTGGTCGTTTTGAACGTCTAACTCTGGTCCGTGATCCGGATCGGGGACAGTGTCTGGTGGGTAGTTTAACTGGGGCGGTTGCCTCCTAAAGGGTAACGGAGGCGCCCAAAGGTTCCCTCAGCCTGGTTGGCAATCAGGTGTTGAGTGTAAGTGCACAAGGGAGCTTGACTGTGAGACTGACGGGTCGAGCAGGAGCGAAAGCTGGGACTAGTGATCCGGCATCGGCGTGTGGAAGCGGTGTCGCTCAACGGCTAAAAGGTACCCCGGGGATAACAGGCTGATCTTCCCCAAGAGTCCATATCGACGGGATGGTTTGGCACCTCGATGTCGGCTCGTCGCATCCTGGGGCTGGAGTAGGTCCCAAGGGTTGGGCTGTTCGCCCATTAAAGCGGTACGCGAGCTGGGTTTAGAACGTCGCGAGACAGTTCGGTCCCTATCCGCTGCGCGCGCAGGAGACTTGAAAGGGGCTGTCCCTAGTACGAGAGGACCGGGACGGACGAACCTCTGGTGTGCCAGTTGTATCGCCAGGTGCACGGCTGGTTGGCTACGTTCGGAAGGGATAACCGCTGAAAGCATCTAAGCGGGAAGCTCGCCTTGAGATGAGGTCTCCCACCACGAGAGTGGGTAAGGCTCCCGGTAGACGACCGGGTTGATAGGCCGGAGGTGGAAGCGCGGTAACGTGTGGAGCTGACCGGTACTAATAGGCCGAGGACTTGACCACAAAGCATACTTTCTTGAAGTTTTTGCTCGCGTCCACTAGGCAATTCTGAGGCAGCAGGCACGTTTGTGTTTGTGTGTTTCGGAGGGTTACGGCGGTTATGGCGGGAAGGAAACACCCGGTTACATTCCGAACCCGGAAGTTAAGCTTCTCTGCGCCGATGGTACTGCACTCGGGAGGGTGTGGGAGAGTAGGTCACCGCCGGACAATCTTTATGGAGGGCCCCGACTGGTTCAGTCGGGGCCCTTCTGCGTTTACGGCTGTGGACGCAGGACGAAGACGCCCCAGCCCAGATACTGGCGGCCGTACTCCAGGTGGGAGCGGCGGGCCTGGACCAGGAAGTCGCGCATCGCAGGCGCGTCAGGGTCGTCCGGGTTGTCGCGCAACCAGTCACTGATCGTCCACCACTGGCTGGCCACGTACCTGTCCCAGCTGTCCGGGCTGGCCAGGACCATGTCCAGCAGCTCGAAGCCGGCCTCTTCGATGCGATCGTTCGTACCGATGAGCGAGGTCACCAGGTTGTCGTCCTCCAATCCCAGCGCCGCGCGGGCCTCGGGCGGAGGTGGGGTCTGCCAGTAGCAGTCACCGACGAGCACGGTGCCGTTCGGACGGAGGTGCCGGCGCATGAGGGACAGAGTGCCCTTGATGCCGTTGCCGATCCAGGTCGCGCCGATACAGGAAACGATGTCGAACGATTCAGGGGTCGTTTCGTAGGTGCCGGCGTCGGCTTCCACGAATTCCACGCGCTCGGAGACTCCCAGTTCCTCGGCGCGGGCTCTTGCCGCGCCGAGAAAGACCTTGCTGATGTCCACGCCGACGCCTTCCAGGCCGTACTCGGCGGACCAGCGGGATAGGAGCTCTCCCTTGCCGCAGGCCAGGTCCAGTTGCCGGGTGCCGGGAATGATGCGGCAGATCTCGCCGAGCAGGGCGAGTTTCTCGTCGTTCAACGGGTTGAGTATGCGGTGCCGGGCCTCGGCGATTTCGTGGAAACGTAGTGACATGGTGAGAAGTCTCGCGCAACCCGAGTTTACGGCCAACCTATTTGTGCTCCTGTGCCGGTCTCGTGGACGTACTCCGGCTTGCTAGGCTGGAGGGACCGGGCCACCTCCACGGGTGGCCTTCGTCGCGTAAGGCCCGAGGGCGGGCGGCGACCAGCCACGGTGGACCGTTGTTGTGAGTCCGCTGGGTGAGCCCAACGAAATGGACCAGAAGTGAACAGAGATAACGGATCGGACGGCGGAGAGCGCGGGCGCGGCGACTTCGAGGAGAGGCGCTCCGGCGGGAGCGACAGGAGCGGCGGATACGGCTCGCGCGGGCGGGACTCCGGTAGCGACCGTCCGTTCCGTTCCGACGACAGGGGCCGTTCGTACGGCCGGGACGACCGCGGGCCGCGCAGGGACGACGGCCACCGCGACGACCGGGGGCCGCGTCGTGAAGGCTCCGGCTCCGGTTATGGCGGCAGGCGCGAAGGCGGTTACGGTGACCGCGGGCCGCGCCGCGAGGGGCGCGAAGGGTTCGACCGTGGGCAGCGCGGTGACGACCGTCGGCCGTACCGGGATCGGGATGATCGCGGGCCGCGTCGCGAGGGCGGCGAGGAGCGCCGGCCGTACCGGGATCGCGATGATCGCGGGCCGCGCCGTGAGGGGCCTGGATACGGCGATCGTGGGCCGCGTCGCGAGGGCGGCGGGTTCCGGGACGATCGGGGTCCCCGTCGTGAGGGCGGTTTCCGCGATGATCGTGGGCCGCGTCGCGAAGGTGGCGGGTTCCGGGACCGCGATGACCGCGGACCGCGTCGCGAGGGCGGCGGCTACGGCGAGAGCCGTGGCGGTCGTGAGGGCTACGGCGGTGAACGGCGCGAAGGTGGTTACGGTGACCGGGGTCCTCGTCGCGAGGGCGGCGGGTTCCGGGATCGGGACGACCGCGGGCCGCGCCGTGAAGGGCCCGGTTACGGCCCCAGGCGAGAGGGCGGTTACGGCGACCGCGGGCCGCGCCGTGAGGGCGGCGGATTCCAGGACCGCGATGACCGAGGTCCTCGTCGCGAGGGCGGCGGGTTCCGGGATCGGGACGATCGTGGGCCGCGCCGTGAGGGGTCTGGATACGGCGATCGTGGGCCGCGTCGTGAGGGCGGTTTCCGTGATGACCGTGGGCCGCGTCGCGAGGGCGGCGGGTTCAGGGACGATCGGGGTCCCCGTCGTGAAGGTGGCGGGTTCCGCGATGACCGCGGTCCTCGTCGTGAGGGTGGCGGGTTCCGCGATGACCGCGGTCCTCGTCGTGAGGGTGGCGGGTTCCGGGAGCGGGACGACCGTGGGCCGCGTCGTGAGGGTGGCGGGTTCCGGGAGCGGGACGACCGTGGGCCGCGTCGCGAGGGCGGCGGGTTCCGTGATGACCGTGGGCCGCGCCGCGAGGGCGGCGACCGTGGGCCTCGGCCGTTCTCGCGGGACGACCGCGCCGGGCGCGACGATCACGGCGGAGCCGGTACTCGCGCCAGGTACGGCAGGTCCGACCGCGACTCCGAGAACGCGCAGCGCGAGCGGATGCCCGAGATCGCGCCCGACATCACCGCGGACGAGCTGGACAAGGAAGTCCTTGAGGAGCTCCGTTCGCTGCCGGGCGACCTCGCCAACCTGGTCGGCCGGCACCTGGTCGCCGCTGAGCGGGCCCTGGAGGACGAAGACCCCGAACAGGCACACGAGCACACGAAGGTGGCACGCCGGTTCGCGGCTCGGATCGGGGTCGTAAGGGAGGCTGCCGGCATTGTCGCGTACCGTGCCGGGCACTTCTCGGAGGCGTTGAGCGATCTGCGGGCGGCCCGGCGGCTGACGGGGTCCGAGGCGTACCTGCCGGTCATGGCCGACTGCGAACGCGGCATGGGACGTCCCGAGCGGGCGATCGACCTTGTGCGTTCGCCCGAGGCCGAGCGTCTCGACCGGGCCGGGCGCATCGAGCTGACCATCGTCGAGTCCGGCGCCCGCCGCGACCTGGGCCAGCACGACGCGGCCGTGATCACTCTCCAGCGCCTGCCGGAGCTGCGCGACCCGCAGCCGAGACCGTGGTCGGCGCGGCTGGCGTTCGCGTACGCCGACGCCCTGATCGATGCCGGGCAGACGGAGGCGGCGACCGAGTGGTTCGCTCGGGCCATGGCGTTCGACGAGGACGGTGAGACGGACGCGGCCGAGCGGTACGCCGAGCTGACCGGCTCCGTCATCGAGGACGTCGAGGAGGACGCCGAATACGAGGACGACTTCGACGACGCCGGTGTGGCGGACGGCGGAGAGAGCCCTGCGGCCGTGGACGAGGAGCCGGAGGACGACGGCGCCTCCCTCGCCGAGGCCGACGACCTGCTGGAGGAAGAACCCGAGTCTGCCGGTGAGGCCGATGGCGAGGACGGCGACGGCGTCGCTGTTGCCACCGATGTCGCGTCGGACGAGGATGCCGGGCATCCGGACGAGGCCGTCGCGGAGGCAGCGAAGGCCGACTCTGACTCCGACTCCACGGACGAATCCAACGATTCAGATGATCCGGACGTGGAGGAGGAAGCAGACGACTCCGCTGCTCAGCAGGACAGTTCCGCAGGTGCTGTCGCCGCTCCGGCGGAGACTCCTGGCATAACGCCTGCCTTCATCGAGCCGAACTTCGGGGATGTCCTGGACGAGGAGGACGGGCCCGCGCACAAGCGGCCGAAGGCGGACGACTAACATCGTCCGCCCATAGCTGGAAGCTCGTCGGCACACGCTCCGCCGTACCGCGATGTCGCGGGACGGCGGAGTTCGTGCGTTCTACGGCCGAATCCCACGTTCCCTTCATCCGGCCCCGCTGCGCCAGGTCCGGGTGCGGCCGGCGGCAATCCCGCTCGTGATCTGCCTGGGCGGACTGCCGACGTTGCATCCGCCCGTATGGCCCTCGTCCGACCGAGGATGTCAGGTCCGCCCTTGATGGCTGCTGTGTGGCCGTCCGACATCGCACCGGCCGGTCCGCCCTCCGAATCCGACGTCGCTGCCGGCGGCCTGACGATCGGCGTACCGGATCGGCCCATGCCTATGGCAGAGGGCCTTCCGGCCGCGTCCGACGGGCTTGGGCGGGAGTGTTCCGAACGGGATGCTCCTGAGACGGGCTGTTGGGCGTCGGCATGGTGGGCAGGCCCACGGTCGGCATGGCGGACAGGTCGGCACAGCTTACGGTGAGACGCGGTCGAGCCAGTGGAGGATGCCGGCGACGTTCGACGGAGCTCCGCTCAGCAGCTCGAACTGCTCGGCGGTCGCGTCGTCCGCCTTCATCGCGGTGTAGCGCTCCTTGGTACGGTCTCGCACCATGGCGATGGCATGGTCCAGATCCAGGCCCTCGGAGTGGGCCTGCCGGGTCAGATCCACCCAGACACAGAGCTCCTCGGCGGACCGGTCGAGAGTGTCCTGAACCGCGTCCACCGGTCCGTAATGGCTGAACAGCAGACGTTGCGGTCCGAGCGCCTTGAACAGGGCGATCGAGTCGAGGGCGGTCTGCAGGTCGAAGTCCGGCGGCGGCGTGGCGGGGCGCAGGTCGCCGGTCTCGGGGAGGTACACGCCTGCGGCGTCGCCCACGTACAGGTCTCCGGTGGCGGAGTCGACGAGGCCCACGTGATGCTTCGCGTGCCCGGGCGAGTAGTGGCTGCTCAGCGTGCGCCCGTTGCCGAGATCGATCGCGCCGGTGTCGCCGAGGGCGACGATGCGCTCGGCCTCGGTGGGGGACAGTTCGCCGAAGAGGGTGTCGAGCCGGTCGCCCCAGACCATGCGGGCGCTCGCCATGAGCCGCGAGGGGTCGGCCAGGTGCCGTGCGCCTTTCTCGTGTACGACGACCTGGGCGGACGGGAAGAATCTGGCGATGTCCCCCACCCCGCCGGCGTGGTCGAGGTGGATGTGGGTCACGACGACGGTGGCGAGATCCTCCGGTCCGACGCCGAGCGACGCGAGCGCGTCGCGCACCACCGGCGCGGAGGTCGAGGTGCCGGTCTCCACCAGGCATGGCCGGTCGCCCAGGATCAGGTAGCCGGCGGTGATGCCCGCGTATCCGGCCATTCTGGTGTCGATCTCATAGACGTCGCCGCCTAGCGCGGTGATGTTGTCCACAGGCACTCCCGAGCGTCCAGCCGTTGTCCCCAGAATGGCGTTCGGCCGTTCCGGGCTCCTCCTCATCGTAAAGAGTGATCTCAGGCAGAGCGCCGACAGGAGGGACGAGGAATGGACCGGAACGAGGTCTTGCTGGTGGGACGGCTCTCGGCGGAGCCTGAGGACCACACGCTGCCGAGCGGTGACACCGTCACGAAGTGGCGCATCATCGTAAGACGCCGCCGGAGGCAGCGACGGGGCGTGACGATGACGGACAGCGTCCCGTGCGTCACGTTCAGCCCAGAGACGGCAGACGTGATCCGCGGACTCAGACCGCGCGACTACCTGCAGGTCACCGGCTCCTTCCGCTGCCGTGTCTTCGGCCCGGCCGGAGCCAAGACCTGGAAGTACGAGGTGGAGGTGACCAGCGCCAAACCCGTGGACGCGATCGCGGTAGCTGGAGACCCGCCGGATGGGGGCGGGGACAGCGTCGGTGCCGGCCTCGGGGAGGAGGCGACGGGGACGGTCACGCCGTTGGCGCCGAGGCGGGTGCTGCAACTGGCCCGAGCAAGCTGACCTCCAGCCTTGTCCACCCTGGTGCGGAGGGTGAGGGCACGCGTGCCCTCAAGGTGGCGAGGCGCGCGTCGCTGCTCCTGCGTGGGTCGGGGGGTGCTGCCTGCTTGGGCGGGCTGTCTGTCCCGGTCAGTTGATGGCGAAGGTGCGGAGGACCAGGCCCGTGCGGGGTTTGGGGCCGAAGGAGGTGGATTTGCGGGGGACGCGTTCGCCTCCGGCGGCGACGGCCAGGACGTCCTCGGTCGCCAGCGGCTTGAGGATGACGGCCGTGCCGCCGGTGCTGGTCGCGAGCTCGGCGGCGGCCTGGATGTCGTGATGCACGATGCGTACCGCCTGCTCGTCGTCACGCATCCCCCACACCTTCGGGAGGATGAACTCGCTCAGGATGGAGGTGTTGAGAGAGTTCCAGCGGTCGGAGTGGTCGGCCGGCATGGCACGAGCCAGCTGGACGGGGTCGGGGTCGGTGATCAGGTAGGCGCCGCCTTCGTCAGCCAGGAGGAAAGCCGGGTCCGGGCTGGTCTCGAAGGCGGCCAGGCCCTCTGCGAGGGTGCCGAACTCCTGGACCCGCCAGGACTGGCGGGCCTGGGCGGCCGCCTTCGCCAGGGGGAGGCCGGGGATGACGCGGTGGATGGCTTTGAGGTCGGGCGGATAGGCGGTCGAGTCGACCAGCAAGGCCAGACCGAAGTCCCAGGGGGCTATCAGGGTGGTGGGAGGAGGTGCTTGCGAGCCGGCTGCCCTTGAGGTGTGAGCTGGTTCGGAGGCGGCGGCAGCAGCGTCACCGGACTGAGTGGCGTCGCTGCTGAGCGCGGCGCCGGCGGGTGTCGTGTCGCTGGGCGCGGGTGAGGGGTCGGTTGGAGGGTGGGCCAGGCGTTCCTGGCGTTGGAGGACCCGGTAGGTCGCGTAACGGTGGTGGCCGTCGGCGATCAGAGCTTGGCGGTCGCGGAGGTCGGCGTTGATGACGGCGATCTCGGACGGGTCGATGATCGCCCAGAGGCGGTGGGTGACGCCGTCCTCGGTCTCGGCCGACACCAGGGGGCGGCGCCGGGTCGCCACCTCCTCCACCAGGCGCGTCGTCGAGCCGTCGGAGCCGTCGTAGAGGAGGAAGATCGGCTCCAGGTTCGCCTGCGTGGTGCTCATGAGGGCCAGGCGGTCGGCGATGGGGCCGGGCATGACGTCCTCGTGCGGAAGGATGACGTGCTGGCCCGGGTCCGTCAGGGCGACGTCGCCGATGAGGCCGCGTTGCAGGAAGTGCCGGCCGTGTTGCTCGTACACGTACAGGGCCGGGCGGTCGTCCGGGACCAGGATGCCCGCTCGAAGCCACGACTGCAGAGTGTCCCTGGCCTCGGCGTAACGCGTCTCCGGCGCGAGTTCGCCGTCGGCGGCAACGGCGTGGGCGGAGCCGGGGTGGGAGGCGCGGGGAAGGATGAGGCGGACGACGTTGTTGGGGTGCAGGTGGAGGAGCGTGTCGACGTCCGCGTCGGAGATCAGGTCGTAGGGCGGGGAGGTTACCTTGGCGGGATCTTCGACGGCGAAACGTACGCCTCGGAAGGGCCGTAGCACCAGTCCGCCGGGCACTGGCAGTTCAGGAGTCCCCATACCGGGCATGCTGCCATAGATGGTTATGCCTTCCGGAAATCGCCCCTCGGTTTGCAACCGTGCCTTGCCGTGGCGGGGCAGGGCGTGTTCGTCGTCCAGCGATGGAGGGAGTCTCGCCGATGGTTGGAGAAGGAAACGCCCATGATGAGACCTCGGGTGCTCCCCGGGGCAGTGTTTACGATTGGTACCAGCGCGGGGTAAAGCTGCTGAAGGACGGCAGCCCGGCGGCGGCCGCCGCGTTGCTGGAGCGGGCCGCGGAGTTCGAGCCCGAGTCGCGCAGCATTCGGGAGGCGTTGGCGCGGGCGCAGTTCAACTCGCGGCAGTACACCGAGGCAGCGGCGAGTTTCCGGCAGATCGTCGAGGCCAATCCGGCCGAGGACTACGCCTATTTCGGGCTCGGGCTGGCGTTGTGGCGTACCGGGGACATCGAAGGGGCGCAGGAACCGCTGGCGATCGCGGTTGCCATGCGTCCCGATGAGCGGCATTACGTGTCGGCGTTGAAGAGTGTGCGTGCCACGTTGCGGGCTCGCCGGGAGATGTAGACGTTCGTTCCTGGGTGCCGGTGGCGTGCGGGTGGCGGGTTCCGCTTCGGCGAGAGCGGTTGTGCGTGGCGTACGGGGGCGAGGCTAAAGTCTCACGCGGCGGGTGAGTCGGACGGGAAGAGGCGCTGTGCTGATCGACGGGTACGACACTTTGCTGCTCGACCTCGATGGCGTGGTCTACCTGGGCCCCCGCGCGGTACCGGGCGCGCCGGCGGCGCTCGAGGCGGCGCGGGCGCGGGGCGTGCGGCTGGCGTACGTCACCAACAACGCCTCGCGGACGCCCGCCGCCATCGCGGCGCACCTGCGGGAACTGGGCGCTCCGGCCACCGCCGAGGACGTCGTGACGTCCGCGCAGGCGGCGGCGCGGCTGATCGCCGACCGGGTGCCGCCGGGGTCGGCGGTGCTCGTGGTGGGCGGGTCGGGGCTGCGGATGGCCGTACGGGACCAGGGGCTGCGGCCGGTCTCGACCGCCTTCGAGGCGCCGGTCGCCGTGGTGCAGGGGATCGCGCCGGGGCTGTCGTACGGCCTGCTGTCGGAAGGGGCGCTGGCGGTGCGGCAGGGGGCGTGGTTCGTGGCGTCCAACGGGGACAGCACCATGCCCACCGGCCGTGGCGAACTGCCCGGCAACGGGGCCATGGTCCGGGTCATCGCGGCCGCGACCGGGGTGGAGCCGGTGTACGCGGGAAAGCCGGACCCGCCGTTGCACCGGGAGTCGATGATCCGTACCGGAGCGCGCCGGCCACTGGTGGTCGGGGATCGGCTGGACACCGACATCGAAGGGGCGTCCAATGCCGGGGTGGAGTCCCTGCTGGTGCTGACGGGGGTGGCCACGGCGGCCGATGTGCTGACGGCTGAGCCCCGGCATCGGCCGACGTTCGTGGCCGAGGATCTGGGGGCCCTGCTCGCGGACTATCCCGAGGTGCGGGACGGCGCGTGCGGTGGATGGCGGGCGCGGTGGCGTGACGGCGTGCTGTGCCTGGAGGGGGACGGCAGCCGGATCGACGGGCTGCGGGCGGCGTGCGACGCGGCCTGGGCGGCGGCAGGGGAGGGCCGGGTCGAGGAGGATGCGGTCAAACCGGTCCTGGAGCGTGTCGCCGGTTGAGCTCCCCGGTGATGACCGAGCGCCTTTCACGGGGCTGCTGCACGCTGAGCGCGTAGGGCGTCGTCAAAGGGTGTGTCGCATGGCGTGCGGAGGGGCGCGGATCCCAGGTGGGCGCGCCCGCGTAATGGGGGTGCGGCGGGCTGACGTCACCGGTGTGCAGTGGGCTGAGCGGTGCGGCGCGGATCGGCGTTCGTGCCATGCGGGGTGAGCGGGTGCGTGCGGGTATGGGGAATCGGGGATGTGGCGGGACCTCGTTGTGCGGGCGGTGGGGGCGTTCCGCTGTTCGCTTGGCGCCGAAAAACGGGAGGGAGGCGGGTCAGAGCAGGCGGCGCAGGCGGAGGAGGTCGCCGAAGCTGGCGTCGATCTTCACCCGGCCCCCGAGCAGCGCCCGCGCCAGGTCCAGTTCGCCGTCCACCAGCGCGACCAGGTCGTTGCTCACGATCGTGAGCTTGACGTCGGCGGGCCTGCCGCCCGCCGGCGGCTGCTCCGTGAACGGATCGAGCCCCCCGTGGTGCAGCCGCCCGTAGAAGGTCACGTCGAGGTCGGAGATTCGGCAGCTGACCGTGCGTTCGACCACGTGCTTGGCACGGTCCTGCTCGTCGATCTCGTCGAACTGCGCGACGAGCTTGGTCAGTGCCGTCCGGCACTCCTCGACGCTTGCCATGGTGAGCATCCTCTCCTTCTTGGCCGGGCCTATGCGGACCGTAGCGTTCCACATGACTAGCACCCCCGTACGACGTACAACGTGTGACACGCCTGCCAAGGTCCCGGGTGCTCGCGGGAGGCGTTACGGTCGAGTCATGAGCGAGCTGCCGCACGAGACCGGCGACGACCGGGTCGACGCCATCGTGGCCGGCCTGGGCCGCCTGGGCGAGCTGCCCGTGGGGGAGCACCCGCGGATCTTCGACGAGGCGTTCTCGGCGCTGGAGGCCACCCTCGGGGCCGTGGACGACGACCCCGCGCGGGCCGTGCACGAGATGGCGCGCGCCGCCCGCCGTCCGGATGAGCCGCGAGCCGGCCAGGCGGGGCAGGGCGTGGGGTTCCCGTCTCGGGGAGACCGGTGAGCCGGCGCATCCGCCTGGACAGCGAGCTGGTGCGCCGCGGCCTGGCGAGGTCGCGCGAGCAGGCGGCCCAGCTCATCGACGCCGGCCGGGTCACCGTCGGCGGCCAGACCGCGCGCAAGCCCGCCACCCAGGTCGAGACCGCTTCGGCCATCGTCGTCGCCGCCTCCCCCGACGGTCCCGACTACGTCTCGCGCGGGGCGCACAAGCTGCTCGGCGCGCTGGAGGCGTTCCCGGCGCTCGCCGTGGAGGGGCGCAGGTGCCTCGACGCGGGGGCGTCCACCGGCGGGTTCACCGACGTGCTGCTGCGCCGTGGCGTGGCCCACGTGCTGGCCGTCGACGTCGGCTACGGCCAGCTCGCCTGGTCGCTGCGCACCGACGAGCGGGTGACGGTGATGGAGCGGGTCAACGTCCGCGACCTGACGCCGGAGATGGTGGGGGAGCCGCCGACGCTGGTCGTGGGCGACCTGTCGTTCATCTCGCTGCGGCTGGTGCTGCCGGCGCTGGCCGCCGTGGCCGCGCCGCGCGCCGACTTCGTGATGCTGGTGAAGCCGCAGTTCGAGGTGGGCAAGGAGCTCGTGGGGGCGGGCGGCGTGGTCCGCGATCCCGCGCTGCGCGCGGGGGCCGTGCGTGACGCCGCCGCCAAGGCCATGGAGCTGGGGCTGAGCGTGCGCGGCGTGACCGCTAGCCCGCTGCCGGGGCCGTCGGGCAATGTGGAATACCTGCTCTGGCTGGGCAAGGGAGAGGGCGAGCCTCCGGTCGCCGACCTGGAGGCCGAGATCGAGCGTGCCGTGGCGGAAGGGCCGCAATGAAACGGACCGTGCTGGTCGCCGTACACACCGGGCGGGACGCCGCCGTCGAGAGCGCACGCCTGGTGATCAACCGGCTGATGGGGGCGGGCCTCGCCGTGCGGGTGCTCGAGTCCGAGTACGCCGAGATCGGCTGCGCCGGGGTCGAGGCCGTGACCGGCGACGATCCCGGAGGGGCGAAGGACGCCGAGGTCATGATCGTGCTCGGCGGCGACGGGTCGCTGCTGCGCGCCGCGGAGCTGGCCAGACCGGCCGGCACGCCGCTGCTGGGGGTCAACCTGGGGCATGTCGGGTTCCTCGCCGAGGCCGAGGTCGACGACCTGGCCGGGGCGGTCGACGCCGTCGTGGCCGGCCGGTACGACGTCGAGGAGCGCATGACGATCGATGTTCTCGCCCGGCAGAACGGCAGGATCCTGGCCGACACGTGGGCGCTCAACGAGGCCACCGTCGAGAAACAGGAGCGCATGCTGGAGGTCGTCGCCGAGATCGACGGCCGCCCGCTGTCGCGGTGGGGCTGCGACGGCGTGATCTGCGCCACGCCGACCGGCTCGACCGCCTATGCTTTCTCCGCGGGCGGGCCGGTCGTGTGGCCTGAGGTCGAGGCGCTGCTCATGGTGCCCATCAGCGCCCACGCCCTGTTCGCCAGGCCGATGGTGGTCTCGCCGCGGTCCACGCTGGCCGTGGAGATCCTGCCGGAGACCCCTGGCGGGGTGTTGTGGTGCGACGGGCGGCGCCGCTTCGAGCTGCCGTCCGGCACGAGGGTGGAGGTGCGCAGGGGCGCCGAGCCGGTCCGGCTGGCGCGGCTGCACGGTGTCGAGGACACCGGGGCGCCGTTCACCGACAGGCTGGTAGCCAAGTTCGAGCTACCCGTCCAGGGCTGGCGCGGAAGGGTGCGACCCTGAGTGAATGGAAGCAGGACCGCGTAGGATCGCGTGGGCACACGTGTTCGGGGCACGGGCCGTGTGATCGGCAGGCACAGCAGTGACGGGAGTGGGCAGTGCGACCAAGGGTCGAGGAGGTCCGCATCCATGGGCTCGGCGTCATCGACGAGGCTGTCCTAGAGCTCAGCCCGGGCTTCAACGTGGTGACCGGTGAGACGGGCGCGGGCAAGACGATGGTCGTGACCGGGCTCGGGCTGCTGTTCGGCGGCCGGGCCGACCCGTCCAGGATCCGGCCGGGGGCCGAGCGGGCCAGCGTCGAGGGCACGCTCGTCGTCGAGCCGGGCGGGCGCGTGGCCCAGCAGGTCGAGGACATCGGCGGCGACGTCGAGGGCGGCGAGCTCATCATCTCGCGCACCGTCTCGGCCGAGGGCCGCTCCCGGGCCTGGCTGGGCGGGCGCACGGTGCCCGTCGGCACGCTGACGTACCTCGCCGACGACCTTGTGGCCGTGCACGGGCAGATGGACCAGCAGCGGCTGCTCCAGCCCGCCAGGCAGCGCGCCGCGCTCGACCGTTACGCCGGTGACGAGCTGGTCAAGCCGCTGCGGGCGTACACACAGGCGTACAAACGGCACAAGCAGGTCGCCGTGCAGCTGGAGGAGCTGACCACCCGCGCCAGGGAGCGGACCCAGGAGGCCGACCTGCTCCGCTTCGGCCTGGAGGAGATCGAGAAGGTCGACCCCAAGCCAGGCGAGGACGCCGAGCTGCGCGAGGAGGAGGAGCGGCTCTCGCACGCCGACGCGCTGCGCAGCGCCGCCACCACCGCCCACACCGCGCTGCTCGGCGACCCCATGGAGGCCGCGGGCGGCGCGCACGACGTGATCTCCCTGCTCGGCGAGGCGCGCGCGGCCGTCGAGGCGGTGCGCGACTTCGACGCCCAGCTCGCCGGGGTCGCCGACCGGCTCGCCGAGGCCGGCTACCTCATCTCCGACGTCGCCACCGACCTCGCCTCCTACGCCGAGTCGATCGAGGCCGACCCGTCCCGGCTGGCGGTCGTGCAGGAGCGCCGCTCGGTGCTGTCCGGGCTCATCCGCAAGTACGGCGAGCCGAGCGCCGACAGCGCGGGCGTGCTCGCCTGGGCGCAGCGCGCCGCCGCCCGCCTGGCCGAGCTGGAGGGCGACGACGAGCGCATCGACGAGCTGACCCGCGAGCACGACGAGCTGACCGTCAAGCTCACCGACCTCGCCGCCGAGCTGACCCGGGTGCGCGAGGCCGCCGCCGAGCGGTTCGGCCTGGCCGTCACCGAGGAGCTGACCGCGCTCGCCATGCCGCACGCCCGGGTGGTCGTGCAGCTCACGCGGAGCGCCGATTTCGGGCCGGAGGGCGTCGACGAGGTCGAGCTGCGCATGGCCGCCCATCCGGCCGCGCCGCCGCTGCCGCTCACCAAGGGCGCGTCCGGCGGCGAGCTGAGCCGCGTCATGCTCGCCATCGAGGTCGTCTTCGCGGGCGCCGACCCGGTGCCGACGTTCGTCTTCGACGAGGTGGACGCGGGGGTCGGCGGCAAGGCGGCGGTCGAGATCGGGCGCCGGCTGGCCCGCCTGGCCCGCACGGCGCAGGTGATTGTCGTCACACATCTGCCCCAGGTGGCGGCCTTCGCCGACCAGCATCTGGTGGTCGAGAAGGCCAGTGACGGCAGCGTGGTGCGCAGCGGCGTCACCACTCTCGACCATGAGGGCCGGGTGCGCGAACTGTCGCGCATGCTGGCGGGTCTGGAGGATTCCGAGCTCGGCCGGGCGCACGCCGAGGAGCTGCTGGGACTCGCCGCGGCAGACAGGTGATCGTGGGTGACATAGTGGACACGCCACGTGATGCGTGGCCTCTCCGCTGTTCCGCTCTGGCAGGATGGTCATGATGAAGGTTCCGGGAAGCAGATTGCCGGGCCTCCGTGGCAGGAAGGTCGGAGACCTTCCCGGCATCACGGCAGTGGCGAGAATCGACCGGCGCACCAAGAGGCTCACCAAACGCCTCGGGCCTGGGGAAATTGCGATTATCGACCATGTCGACGTGGACCGGGTCAGCGCGGAGGCGCTGGTCGCATGCGGTGCCGCCGCTGTGATCGACGTCGCGGCCGGCATCAGCGGCCGCTATCCCAACCTGGGGCCGCAGATCCTGCTCGAAGCCGGCGTGCCGTTCGTCGACAACGCCAGCCCTGAGCTGTTCGAGCGGATCAAGGACGGCGACGTCATCAGGCTCTGCGACGGCGTCGTCCACCTGGACGACGACGTCGTCGGCAAGGGCGAGGAGCAGACCCTCGAAGCGGTCGAGGCCGCCATGGCCGAGGCCAGGGCAGGGCTGTCGGTGCAGATCGAGGCGTTCGCGGTCAACACCATGGAGTACGTCCGCGGCGAGGGCAAACTCCTCATCGACGGCGTCGGCGTGCCCGAGATCCGCACGGACATGGAGGGCAGGCACGTCCTCATCGTCGTGCGCGGATACCACTACAAGGAGGACATCGCCACCCTCCGTCCCTACATCCGCGAATACCGGCCCGTCCTGGTCGGCGTCGACGGCGGCGCCGACGCGCTGCTGGAGGCCGGCTACCTGCCCGACGTGATCGTGGGCGACTTCGACTCGGTCTCCACCAAGGCGCTGACCTGCGGCGCCGAGCTCGTCGTACACGCCTACCGCGACGGCCGGGCCCCCGGCCTGGAACGCGTGCACCAGCTCGGCCGCGAAGCGGTGATCTTCCCGGCCACCGGCACCAGCGAGGACATCGCGATGCTCCTCGCCGACGACAAGGGCGCCGAGCTGATCGTCGCCGTCGGCACCCACGGCACGCTGGAGGAGTTCCTCGACAAGGGGCGCTCCGGCATGGCCAGCACCTTCCTCACCCGGCTGATCATCGGCAGCAAGCTCATCGACGCCAAGGGCGTCAGCAGGCTCTACCGCAGCCGCATCTCCACCCCGCAGCTGCTGCTCCTCGTGCTCACCGCGCTGTTCACGATGGGCGTCGCGCTGGTCTTCTCGCCGCTCGGCAAGACCTGGCTGAACGGCCTGCAAGACGTCTGGAACGCGTTCATCTTCTGGCTGGTCGGACTCTTCTCGTGATCGATTTCCGTTATCACCTCGTCTCCATCGTCGCGATCTTCCTGGCGCTGGCGGTGGGCATCATCCTGGGCACCACCCTGCTCCAGGACCCCGCGCTCGACCTGGCCAAGCGCACCAGCGACGAGCTGACCAGCGCCAACAACGGCCTGCGCGCCGACCTCGACGCGCTGCGCGGGCGGCAGGCGGGCAACGACGCGTTCATCACCGCCCGCACCCCGCAGATGGTGGCCGCCGAGCTGGCCGGGCAGCGCGTACTGCTCGTCGAGACGCCCGGCTCCAGCACGAGCGTGCGCGAGGCCGCCCAGCAGGTGCTCGGCGAGGCGGGCGCCAAGGTCAGCGGGCGGGTGACGCTGACCGAGAAGTTCCTCGACCCCGCGGGCAAGGGCGTCCTGGACGGACTGGTCAACCAGCTCAAACCGGCCAACATGGTCTTCCCCGCCACCGCCACCAGCTACGACCGGGCCGCGACGCTGCTGGCCGCCGCGCTCGTCACCAACGATCCCGCGCAGGCCGGCACCGCCAACACCGCCACCGCCGGCGTGCTCGACGCGTTCGAGACCGGCGGCCTGCTCAACGTCGAGGACAACCCGGCCGAGCGGGCCACGCTCGCCGTCATGTTCGCACCGGAAAAGCCGTTCGAGGGCGAGACCGCCGAGACCCTGGCCGAGGCACTGGTCTCGGTCGCCGACGGGTTCGACGCGGCGGGCGGCGGCGCCGTGCTCGCCGGGACCGCGGCGAACGTCGCGCTGCCCGGCGACCTCATCGGCGCGGTCCGCGACGAGAGCGACGTCTCCAAGCGCGTGTCCACCGTGGACACCGCCGACATGCCCGTGGGCCGCGTCGTGATGGTCTACGCTCTGCGGGAACAACTGGCCGGGCACGCCGGCCAGTACGGCATCGGCAAGGGCGCCACCGCGGCCCTGCCCGTCGCCGTCACCCCCAGCCCCACCCCATCCGCCCAGTCAGGGAGCTGACATGGCCCGAGGACTGCTCCACGCCCTCGCGGGCGCCGCCATCGGCGCCGTCGCGGCCCGCGCCGCCTACGCCGCCTTCACCCGCAACCGGCAGCCCGACGACCTCACCGGCCGCTGGACGCGCAAGAACCACCGCGGCGAACCCATCACCCTCCTGGAGGGTCCCGCGTTCGTGGCGGGAGCGGGCGCGGCGGCCGCGCTCACGCCCGGACTGCCCGGCCGGCTGCGGCTGGCCGCCCTCGTGGCGGGCGGGGGCAGCGGCGCGCTCGGCGCCTACGACGACCTCTACGGCACGACGTCCTCCAAGGGCTTCAAAGGCCACCTGACCGCGCTGGCCCGCGGCGAGGTCACCAGCGGCGCGGTGAAGATCCTCGGCATCGGCGCCACCGGGCTCGGCGCCGCCGCGCTCGCCGGCGGCAGCCCGCTCGACGTCGTCGTCAACGGGGCCGCCATCGCAGGCGCCGCCAACCTCGCCAACCTCTTCGACCTTCGTCCAGGCCGCGCCGTCAAGGTCGCTCTGCTGACCGGCGGGCCGCTGCTGGCCGCCTCGCTGCTGCGCGGCTCGCCCGCCGCCGCGGCGCTGGCCGCCGTGCCGCTCGGCGCCGCCGCCGCGCTGCTGCCCGACGACCTCGGCGAGCGCGCCATGCTCGGCGACGCGGGGGCCAACGCCCTGGGCGCGCTGCTCGGCCTGGCCGCCGTCACCCGGCTCGGCAGGCCCGGCCGCTACGTCCTGCTCGGCACCGTGGCGGCGCTCACCGCCGCCTCCGAGAAGGTCAGCTTCACCAAGGTCATCGCCGGCAACCCGGTGCTCAACCGCATCGACATGCTCGGCCGCCGGCCCGTCGCGCCCGCCTGAGCAGGCCGATCCCGCGTTATCCACAGATGACCCCCGTGGCGCGCGAGTGCCGGCGCGGCCTGCCAGGATGATGTCCGCGCGGAGGGCCCGCGCGAGGGCGAGGGAGGCCGGATGGGAGTCGTGACGGCGCGGGGCGTGGCCGGCGGGGCCGTGCTCATCGGGGCCATCACCGTGCTCGCGCGTGTGGCCGGCTTCGCCAAGCAGTACGCCTTCGCGCAGACCGTCGGCACCAACTGCCTGGCCTCGGCCTACATGACGGCCAACCAGATCCCCAACATCGTGTTCGAGGTGGTCGTCGGCGGGGCGCTGGCCGGGATGGTCGTGCCGGTGCTGGCCCGGCACGCCGGCGGCGGCGAGGGCGACCGCGAGCGGGCCGGCTGGATCGGCTCGGCGCTGCTGACCTGGGTGGTCGTGGTGCTGGTGCCGCTGGCGGTGCTCACCGCGGTGTTCGCCGGGCCGGTCATCGGATTGTTCTTCGGGCCGCAGATCGCCGGATGCCCCGACGCGGGGGCGGTCACGGCCGTGGCGGCGCGGATGCTCGTCGTGTTCGCGCCGCAGATCCCGCTGTACGGCGTCGCCGTCGTGCTCTACGGCGTGCTGCAGGCGCACAACCGCTTCGCCGGGCCGGCGGTGGCGCCGCTGGTGTCGAGCATCGTGGTGATCGTGGCGTACCTGCTGTTCGTGCCGCTCAGCGGCGGCGACAGCGATCCGGCCACGGTCCCCGGGCCGGCCGAGCTGGCGCTGTCCGTGGGCACCAGCCTGGGGGTGCTGGCGCTGGTGCTCACCGTGCTCGGGCCGACGGCGCGGCTGGGGCTGCGGTGGCGGCCGGTGCTGCGCTTCCCCGACGGGGTGGCCGGACAGGTCCGCCGGCTCGCGCTCGCGGGCGTCGCGGCGCTGCTGGCGCAGCAGGCGGCCATGATCGTGGTGCTGGTGCTGGCCAACAACGTGGTCGGCACCGGGGCGATCGCGGTCTACAACTACGCGTGGGCGATCTACCTGGTGCCGTACGCGGTGCTGGCCGTGCCCATCGCCACCAGCGCGTTCCCCCGGTTGTCCGCGCAGGCAGGGGAGCCCGAGGCGTTCGCGGGGCTGGCGGCGCGCACCACCCGGGCCGTGGTGCTGGTGTCGGGGCTGGCGGCCGGCGTGCTGGCGGCGGCCTCCGGGCCGGGGGCGGTGGTGTTCCTCGGGATGAAGAGCGAGGTGCCCGCGGTGGAGCTGGCGCGGGCGGTCGCGCTGTTCGCGCCCGGCCTGGTGGGCTACGGGCTCATCGCGCAGCTCAGCCGGGTCCTGTACGCGGCCGGGCGCGGGCGGGAGGCGGCGGCCGGCACGGTGGCGGGATGGGTCGTGACGATGGCCGCGCAGACCGTGCTCGCCCTGGCGCTGCCCGAGGGGTGGCGGGTCGGCGGGATGGCGCTCGGGATGAGCGTCGGCATGACGGCGGGCGGGGCGCTGCTGCTGGCCGCCGTCGTACGGGCGCGGGGCGGCGGGGCCGCGGCCGGGCTGGGGCGGGCGCTGGGGGCGGCGGCCGGCGGCGGGGTGCTGGGCTACCTCGCCGGGGACGCCGTGAGCGGATGGCTCGGGGCCGAGGGGATCTGGGCGAACGTGGGCGCCGCGGTGCTCGCCGCCGTGGTGGCGCTGGGCGTGGGCGGCGCGGTCGTGGCTGTGCTGGACCGGGCCGACGCGAGCGCGGTCACCACGCTGCTGCGTCGCCGCCGGGGCTGATGGACCTCGGGATGGACAAGGCGGTCGAGACTCTGAGGGGCCGGGGATCTGGGCAGGTGGGGCGTTGGGACATGCGGGGCGATCGGGGCTGAGAGGCGTGGAGCTGAGGTGGGCTTGGGCTGGGAGGCCGTCGGGATGAAGGGCGTTGGGCTCAAGGGCCGGAGCCGGTGAGTCGTGGTTGAGAGGCTGGAGCTGAGGGAGGAGTGGGCGTGCGGGTGGCGTTCGTGGTGGGCACCACGTCCGGCGGTACGGGTCGGCACGTGCGGATGCTGGCCGAGGGGCTGACGCGGCGGGGGCATCAGGTGCTCGTGGCGGGGCCGCGCAGCGTGGAGGAGCAGTTCGCGTACGGCGAGACGGGGGCGCGCTTCGTGGAGGTGGCCATGGCGGACCGGCCCCGTCCGGCGGCCGACGTGCGGGCGGTGCTCGCGCTGCGGCGGGTGACGCGCGACGCCGACGTCGTGCACGCCCACGGGCTGCGCGCCGGGGCGCTGGCGGCGCTCGGCACGTGGGGGCGCCGCCGCTCGCTGGTGGTGACGCTGCACAACGCGCTCACCGCGGGCGGGCTCGTCGGGTTCGTGTACGGGGTGCTGGAGCGGATCGTGGCCCGGCGGGCCGACCGGGTGCTGGTGGTCTCGCCCGACCTCGGCGAGCGCATGAAGCGGCTCGGGGCGCGCGACGTCCGGGCCGCCGTGGTGCCCGCGCCGCCGCTGCGCCCGGCCGGGCGCACCCCACGCGAGGTCGCGGACGAGCTGGGCGCGGGGGAGCGGCCCATCCTGCTGACGGTCGCGCGGCTGGCGCAGCAGAAGGGCCTGGAGACCCTGCTCGACGTCGCCGCCGGACCATGGGGAGCTGCTGGGGCGGGGAGAGAGGCCGGGTCAGAGGAAGCCGCTGGGTCAGAGGGAGCCGCCAGATCGCTGGGAGCCGTTGGCTTGAGGGGAGAGGCTTCGGGTGGGGATGGGGGTTGGAGGGGGCGAGGGGGGCCGCTGTTCGTGGTTGCCGGGGAAGGGCCGTTGCGCGGGGAGTTGGAGCGGCGGATCGCGGCCGAGGGGTTGCCGGTGAGGTTGCTCGGCAACCGTGACGACGTGCCCGACCTGCTCGGCGCGGCCACCGCCGTGGTGACCGCCACCCGCTGGGAGGGTCAGCCCCTCAGCATCAGGGAGGCGCTCATGGCCGGGAAACCGGTGATCGCCACTGCTGTGGGGGGAATCCCGGAGATCGTGGGAGATGCGGGGATTCTTGCCCCCTATGGGGACGTTCCCGCGCTGCGTGAGGCCGTACGGACGTTGCTGGAGGATCCCGGGGTCGCGGAACGGCTGGCGGCGGCGGCCGTGCGGCGGGGACAGGAGATGCCGGACGGTGACGAGGCGACGGAGAGCGTCCTGGGCGTGTACGGGACGGTGCGGACGCCAGGGGATGATTAGGTGGGGTCAAGGCGTTCTCATATACTGCCTGGGTTAGGGAGGGGAGTATCCCTTCGCGACAGCCTCGTCATCACGGTGCAGCCCCGCTCCATGGGGCCCCCGGGGCTGCCGGTCCGCAGTTCTGGCGGGCGGGAGAGACCTCCGGCAATGAGTCCTGCATGCCGGAGGGTTGAAACGTGATGGTACCCCTGTGGGCCTGGCTGGCCGTGATCGGCGGGCTCCTGCTCGTCCTCGCGCTCGACCTCTGGATCGTGGACCGGGGCGAGGCACGCGAGTTCTCGATGCGGCAGGCCGGTTACTGGGTGACGTTCTACGTCATCCTGGCCATCGCGTTCGGGATAGTGCTGTGGATCACCGCCGGCGGCGACAAGGCCGGGGAGTTCTTCGCCGGCTACATCACCGAATACAGCCTCAGCGTCGACAACCTGTTCATCTTCTTCATCATCATGAGCAGGTTCGCGGTCCCGCGGGCCTACCAGCACAAGGTGCTGCTCGTCGGCATCCTGCTGGCGCTGGTCATGCGCGGCATCTTCATCGCGCTCGGCGCGGCGGCGCTGGAGCGCTTCAGCTGGCTGTTCTACGTCTTCGGCGCGTTCCTCGTCTACACCGCGGTCAACATCGTCCGCCAGCACCTCAAGGGCGAGGAGGAGGAGTTCAACGAGAACGTCCTGCTCCGCTGGGTGCGCAAGGCATTCCCGACCACCGAGGGCTACGCCGGATCGAAGATCACTGTCAAGATCGATGGCCGGCGCATGGTCACCCCGATGCTCATCGTGATGATCGCCATCGGCACCACCGACCTGCTGTTCGCGCTCGACTCGATTCCGGCCATCTTCGGGCTCACGCAGGACCCCTACATCGTCTTCACGGCCAACGCGTTCGCCCTGATGGGACTGCGTCAGCTGTACTTCCTCCTGGGTGGCCTGCTGCAGCGGCTGGTGTACATCAGCTACGGTTTGGCGTTCATTCTCGGGTTCATCGGGGTTAAGCTGGTATTGGAAGCGTTGCACTCCAGCAATGTCCCTTGGGCGCCCGAAATTCCCATCTGGGTCTCGCTCACGGTCATCGGCACCACCATGGTCATCACCACCGTGGCCAGCCTGATCAAGGCGCGTATCGACGCGCGTGCGGGCGAGCAGCCGCACCCCGAGCAGGTCTAGCGAAACGGGCTTCGAGGCGCTTTGCTTTGTGTAGCCGTACCGTGTAATAGTTGCGAGTTCTGTAACATCACGGCAAAGCGCCCAGTCCAGTCACCACCAAAGGTTGTACGTGTCAGACGATTCTGCTAAGTCGAGCCGCATCCGGCTCGCACGCGGGGTCTCCCCGTGGCTTCTCCCGACGGCGGCCACGGCGGCCGCCACCGCGCTGCTGACGCGCAAGGACCGGCGATGGGCGTTCGCGGCGGTGCCGTTGAGCGCGCTCACCGGGGGAATGCTCTGGTTCTTCCGCGACCCCGACCGGACTCTCGGCCAGGGGCGCGTGCTGTCGCCCGCCGACGGCGTGGTGCAGAGCATCGACCCCTGGCCCGACGGCCGCACCCGGGTCGCGATCTTCATGAGCCCGCTGAACGTCCACGTCAACCGCGCCCCTCTTGCGGGAAATGTCGCCTCCGTGCAGCATGTGGCGGGTGGGTTCCTGCCGGCGTTCAACAAGGACAGCGACCAGAACGAGCGTGTGGTGTGGCATTTCGAGACCGCGCTGGGCGACATCGAGATGGTGCAGATCGCGGGCGCGGTGGCGCGCAGGATCGTGCCGTACCTGAGCACGGGCGCGAAGGTCGCCCAGGGCGACCGGATCGGGCTCATCCGGTTCGGCTCGCGCGTCGACATCTACCTTCCCGAAGGGATCTCGCCCGCGGTGTCCGTGGGCGAGAAGACGGTTGCGGGGGTGACCAGAATTGACCGCGGCTGACGCCGGCAGCTGGCAGGCGAGCGAGGAAGAACCGCGGGGCCCGGTCGGCAAGGCCTTCCGCCTCTCCGCGGCGGACTCGCTCTCGCTCGGCAACGCGGTCTGCGGCTTCCTCGCCGTGTGCGTGCTCGCCTACTCCGCGATCCAGCAGCTCCAGGTCGCGGGCGGGCGTTTCACGCCGGATCCGAGCTACTTCGCCACCGCGATCGTGCTGCTGCTCATCGGCGCCACGTGCGACCTGTTCGACGGGCTCGTGGCGCGGCGTTTCCGGGCCTCGGCCATGGGCGCCGAGCTCGACAACCTCGCCGACGTCATCAGCTTCGGGTTCGCCCCCGCGTTCATGGTGGTGATCTGGGGAGGGTTCACCGACCAGGTGCCGTTCGCGGCCGTGCTCGTGGCGGCGGCGTCCGTGCTGGTCGCCGGAGTCGTACGGCTGGCCAGGTTCGCCTGCGTCAAGACCAAGAGCGGCGACTTCATGGGGTTGCCCATCCCGATGGGCGCCATGACGGTGATCTCGATCGTGCTGCTGTTCCAGCCGAGCATCTGGACGCTGGTCGGCGTTCTCGGCGTGGCCTGGCTCATGGTCAGCCGGATCGAGTACCCCAAGCCGAAGGGGCAGCTCGCGGCGGTCGTCCTCGGCTGGATCATGGTCAACGTGGCCTTCCTCACCTTCTGGGTGGCCTGGCCCGAGGGCGGTGACCTGCCGATCAAGATCGGTGCGACCATGCAGATCGCGCTCGTGGCGGCGATCCCGCTGCGGATGATGTTCTACAAGCGGGAGCAGCGCCGGGTGGCCGAGCGAATCCACAACTGACGGGATTTTTCGGCATACTTCGGCTTTGATGGATCCATGTCAGCGATGCCGCGCGAGCACACGCGCACGTACCATCTCGGCAAGCTGGCCATGGAGCTGGAGCAGCGCGGGCTGACGGCGACGCTTCGCGCATACCCGCCCGCGCTGCGGATCAGCGTCCCCGACGCCGCCATGCTCGTCGAGACGGTGGACTGCGTACCCCTGCAGGAGGGGTGGTTCTACCGGTGGTCGTGGGGCGAGCTCGTCGGCGTCACGGACGATCCGGCCCTCGCGGCCGATCACATCACGCGCGTGCTCGCCCGCCGCTGACCGCCGAAGGCCCCGCCCCTCCCGGCCGGAGGCGCGAGGCCGGCGGGGCTACCAGCCCCTGGCCTTCCACTCGGGCAGGGAGGGGCGCTCGGCGCCGAGGGTGGTGTCCTTGCCGTGGCCCGGATAGACCCAGGTCTCGTCGGGCAGCCGGTCGAAGACGCGGGTGACCACGTCGTCGTAGAGCTGGTTGAAGCGCTCGGCGTCCTTCCAGGTGTTGCCGACGCCGCCCGGGAAGAGCGAGTCGCCCGTGAACAGGTGCGGCCCCGCCTCGCCGCCGTCGTACAGCAGGGCGATGGAGCCCGGCGTGTGACCGCGCAGGTGGATGACCTCCAGCGAGACGCGGCCCAGCGGGATCGTCTCGCCGTGCTCGACCGTGCGGCGGGCCGGCACCGGGAGCGCCGGGGCGTCGAGCGGGTGGGCGATCACCTCGGCGCCCGTCACCTTGGCCACCTGCTCAAGCGCCTGCCAGTGGTCGCCGTGCTGGTGCGTCGTGACGATCGCGCCGAGGGGCTGGTCGCCGATCAGCGCGAGCAGGCGGTCGGGCTCGGCGGCGGCGTCGATGAGCAGGCCGTCGCCGGTCTCCGCGCAGCGCAGCAGATAGGCGTTGTTGTCGAACGGGCCGACGGCGAGCTTGCAGACCGTCAGCGCGGGCAGCTCACGCACGTCGGCGGGACCGCCGACCTGGACGTCACCTGTATAGGTCATGAAGAGTCCTTCGGGGGCGTCGCGGGCAGATCAGCGGGGGCCGGCATCGTCAGCCACGACGGCGGCGGGTGAAGCCACCCCGCGCGGCCGGGCAGGAACGTCTGCCCCACGAGCACCAGACTAACGCCCCCGCCCTCAGATCTCCCCGCGTGCCGGACCGGCATGTCGGCAGGCGGCCCAACGGCCTCTCCCGAGGGCATGAAACCGCAGGTCAAAGCGTTGATATCGGAAGGCATCCTGCCCAGTCGGCGGATGGCCGTAATCTGGGAGGGAGGGGTTTTCGGGGGACGCGCTGCGGGCCGCCGAAATTGTCGGAGCCCCCGTCTACCATCCCCCGTGGACCTATCCGCCTTTCGACTACCGGGATCGCCGTGGCCGACCGCCTGATCGTGCGTGGTGCACGAGAACACAACCTCAAGGACGTCTCGCTCGATCTGCCGCGAGACTCGCTGATCGTCTTCACCGGCCTCTCCGGCTCGGGCAAGTCGAGCCTGGCCTTCGACACGATCTTCGCTGAGGGCCAGCGGCGCTATGTCGAGTCGCTGTCGGCGTACGCCCGCCAGTTCCTCGGCCAGATGGACAAGCCCGACGTCGACTTCATCGAGGGCCTGTCGCCTGCGGTGTCGATCGACCAGAAGTCCACCAGCAAGAACCCCCGTTCGACCGTCGGCACCATCACCGAGGTCTACGACTACCTCCGCCTGCTGTGGGCCCGGATCGGCAAGCCCCACTGCCCCGTGTGCCGGCGGCCCATCGCCCGCCAGACGCCGCAGCAGATCGTCGACCGCGTGATGGACCTCGACGAGGGCACCCGCTTCCAGGTGCTCGCGCCGGTCGTGCGCGGGCGCAAGGGCGAGTACGCCGAGCTGTTCCGCGAGCTGCAGACCAAGGGCTTCGCGCGGGCCAGGGTCGACGGCACGGTGGTGCGGCTGGAGGAGCCGCCGACCCTCAAGAAGTACGAGAAGCACGACATCGAGGTCATCGTCGACCGCCTGTCGGTCAAGGAGTCGGCGCGCCGCCGGCTCAACGACTCGGTCGAGACCGCGCTGCAGCTGTCCGGCGGCACGATCACCCTCGACTTCGTCGACCTGCCCGAGGACGACCCGGGCCGTGAGCGGTTCTACTCCGAGCACCTCTACTGCCCCTACGACGACCTGTCGTTCGAGGAGCTGGAGCCGCGCTCGTTCTCCTTCAACTCCCCGTTCGGCGCCTGCCCCGAGTGCACCGGCCTCGGCACCAAGATGGAGGTCGACCCCGACCTGGTGGTGCCCGACCCGGAGCGCACGCTGGGCGCGGGCGCGCTGCACCCGTGGTCCGGCGGCCACACCAGCGAATACTTCGTCCGGATGATCGAGGCCCTGGGCAACACCATGGGATTCGGCCTCGACACCCCGTGGGAGCAACTGCCGAAGAAGGCGCAGAAGGCCCTGCTGTACGGCTACGACGAGCAGGTCCACGTCCGCTACAGCAACCGCTACGGCCGTCAGCGCTCCTACTACACCGACTACACCGGCGTCATCACCTGGGTGCAGCGCCGCCACGCCGAGGCGGAGAGCGACTCGAGCCGAGAGCGGTTCGAGGGCTACATGCGCGAGATCCCGTGCCCGGCCTGCAAGGGCGCCCGGCTCAAGCCGGTCACCCTGGCCGTCACGGTGGCCGACAGGTCGATCGCCGACGTCGCGTCCATGTCCATCGGCGAGTGCGCCCAGTTCCTGGCCGAGCTCAAGCTGTCCGACCGCGACATGCACATCGCCGAGCGGGTGGTCAAGGAGATCAACGCCCGCCTCGGGTTCCTGCTCGACGTGGGCCTCGACTACCTCACCATGGACCGCGCCGCCGCCACCCTGGCGGGCGGCGAGGCGCAGCGCATCCGGCTGGCCACGCAGATCGGCTCCGGCCTGGTCGGCGTCCTCTACGTCCTGGACGAGCCCTCCATCGGCCTGCACCAGCGCGACAACCTGCGGCTGCTCGACACGCTCGTCAGGCTGCGCGACATGGGCAACACGCTGATCGTGGTCGAGCACGACGAGGACACCATCGCCGCCGCCGACTGGGTGGTCGACATCGGCCCAGGCGCGGGCGAGCACGGCGGCCAGGTCGTCGTGTCCGGCACCGTCCAGGACCTGCTGAGCAGCGAGGAGTCGCTGACCGGGCAATACCTGTCGGGCCGGCGCGGCATCGAGGTGCCGTCCGGCCGGCGCAAGCGCGACAAGAAGCGGCAGATCACCGTCAAGGGTGCGCGCGAGCACAACCTCAAAGGCGTCGACATCGACTTCCCGCTCGGCCTGTTCACGGCCGTCACCGGCGTGTCAGGGTCGGGCAAGTCGACGCTGGTCAACGACATCCTCTACAGCGCACTGGCCAAGGAGCTCAACGGGGCGCGCACGGTGCCGGGGCGGCACTCCCGCATCAACGGCATGGACCTCGTGGACAAGGTCGTCCACGTCGACCAGTCGCCGATCGGGCGCACCCCGCGCTCCAACCCGGCCACCTACACCGGCGTCTTCGACCACGTCCGCAAGCTGTTCGCGGCCACGACGGAGGCCAAGGTGCGCGGCTACCAGCCCGGGCGCTTCAGCTTCAACGTCAAGGGCGGCCGCTGCGAGGCGTGCGCGGGCGACGGCACCATCAAGATCGAGATGAACTTCCTGCCGGACGTCTACGTCCCCTGCGAGGTCTGCCACGGCGCCCGCTACAACAGGGAGACCCTGGAGGTCCACTACAAGGGCCGGACGATCTCCGAGGTGCTCGACATGCCGATCGAGGAGGCGCTCGGCTTCTTCGACGCCATCCCGGCGATCCGGCGTCACCTGCAGACCCTGCACGACGTGGGTCTCGGCTACGTACGGCTCGGGCAGCCGGCCACCACGCTCTCCGGCGGCGAGGCGCAGCGCGTCAAGCTCGCCTCCGAGCTGCAGCGGCGGCAGACCGGCCGGACGATCTACGTGCTCGACGAGCCCACCACCGGCCTGCACTTCGAGGACATCCGCAGGCTGCTCGGCGTGCTCGGACGGCTGGTCGACGGGGGCAACACCGTCATCGTCATCGAGCACAACCTCGACGTCATCAAGACGGCCGACTGGGTCATCGACATGGGGCCCGAGGGCGGCTCGCGCGGCGGCACGCTCGTCGCCAGCGGCACGCCGGAGGAGGTCGCGCTGGTCGAGGAGAGCCACACGGGGCGGTTCCTCCGCAAGATCCTGTCCGTGTGAGCGCCCGCCGGGCCGCCGCCGGTCCCGCCCCCGGAGCACCTACCCGGAGGCGGGACCGGCGGGGTGCGGCAATACAGTTGTGGCACGGGTAACGGCCTGACCTGCAGGGGGTCAGCGGCGACGCGAAGGGTCGAGGCGATCATGACAGTTACGGAGCGGGGCGGAGCCATGCCTGGACGACGGGGCGAGGGCGTGCCTGGACAGCGGGACGGTGGCGTGCCTGGACAGCGGGACGGTGGCGTGCCTGGACGGCGTGAGGTGCTCGGGGTGGCCGGGGTGGCGGCGTGCGGCGTGGCGCTCGCCGCCTGCGGCACCGGCGACGCCCAGTCGCGGCCCAGCCTGAAGGGACAGGTCATCGCCAAGACGGCAGACGTGCCTGTGGGCGGCGGCAAGCTCATCGGCGACCTGAAGCTCGTGGTGACGCAGCCTCAGCAGGGGGTCTACAAGGCGTTCAGCGCGGCCTGCACGCACAAGGGCTGCACCGTCAGCACGCCGAAGGACAACGTCATCACGTGCGCCTGCCACGGCAGCGAGTTCGCCGCCGACAGCGGCGCCCCCAACAAGGGGCCGGCCACCGCGCCGCTGACCGCCATCGCGGTCAAGGTGGAGGGCGACGGCATCGTGGTGGCCTGAGCAGGTAAATGTACGTGGTCCCCAGGATTGGGTTCGGGCACGCTGAACCGGCGCGCGGGCGCTGCCCGTACCTGAAGGAGAAGCAACCTGGGAGGACGCACCATGACGGATACGACGCGCCGGACGATGATGCTGGGCGCGGGAGGCGCCGGGCTCGCGGCGTTCCTGACGGCGTGCGCGAGCTACGGCACGCCGACGACCGACGCGAGCGCGGCGCCCGCGGACGAGCCGGCCGACGAGGCGTCGTCCGAGGCGCCCAAGAAGAAGACGGCCAAGGCGAAGGCGCTGGCCGACACCTCCGACATCGAGGTGGGCGGCGGCAAGGTCTTCGAGGCGCAGAAGATCGTGGTCACGCAGCCGGTGGAGGGCGACTTCAAGGCGTTCTCGGCGGTCTGCACGCACGCGGGCTGCACGGTCGCCACCGTCCAGAACAAGACGATCAACTGCCCGTGCCACGGCAGCAAGTTCAGCATCGAGGACGGCTCGGTGGCGGACGGGCCCGCGCCCGAGCCGCTCAAGGAGAAGAAGATCACGGTGGACGGCGGCAAGATCCGCCTGGCTTAGCGGAACCGTGGGCGTCTCTCATGCAGGTCTCATGAATTTCTCACCTGGCTGCGGTTGGGTGATCCGCATGGGAGATGACCTTCGAAGCCGACGGACAGTGATAGCGGGCGTCGGAGCCGGTGGCCTCACACTGGCCCTCGCGGCCTGTGGCGGCGGCACCGATGCGGCGACCGGCACCGATGCGGCGACCGGCGGCGACGCCACCGGGTCGGCGGCGCCTCAGGCGAGCGCCGGCGAGTCCAGCGCGCCGCAGACCGCCGAGGCGCTGGCCAAGACGGCCGACATCCCCGTGGGGGGCGGCACGATCCTCAAGGACCAGAAGATCGTGGTCGTGCAGCCCACCGCGGGGGAGTTCAAGGCGTACAGCGCGGTCTGCACGCACAAGGGGTGCGTGGTGGGCAGCGTCGACGGCGGCGCCATCGTCTGCCCGTGCCACAACAGCAGGTTCAACATCGCCGACGGAGCGGTGGCGGGCGGGCCTGCCCAGGGACCGCTGCCGGAGAAAGCGATCAAGGTCGAGGGCGACCAGATCACCCTGGCCTGATCGCTGATTGCTGATTGCTGATTGGCTGGCCGGTTGGCCGGTTGGCCGGTTGGTTGGTCGACGGGCGGCGGGCGGCGGAAGGCGCGAGGGTGCGGGCCCGGCTTGGCGCGAAGCCGGGCCCGCACCCTCGCGCCCTTCGTCCGGCACCGTCGTGGGCCGTCGGCGGGCGGATGAGTCTGTCGGTGGGGGCTACTAGGCTTCAAATGTGGCGAGATCTGCGGGCAGTCCTCTGAGTTTCCGGCCGAAGCCGGGTTCGATCCCCGAGTCCCCGGGGGTCTACCGGTTCAGGGACGCCCACGGCCGGGTGATCTACGTCGGCAAGGCCAAGAGCCTGCGGCAGCGGCTCAACTCGTACTTCGCCGACTTCTCCGCGCTGCACCCGCGCACGCAGTCGATGCTGACCACCGCGGCCGACGTCGACTGGACGGTCGTCGGCACCGAGGTCGAGGCGCTGCAGCTCGAATACTCCTGGATCAAGGAGTTCGACCCGCGTTTCAACGTCAAGTACCGCGACGACAAGTCCTACCCCTACCTCGCGGTCACGATGGGGGAGGACTTCCCCCGGGTGCAGGTCATGCGCGGCGCCAAGCGCAAGGGCACCCGCTACTTCGGCCCCTACTCGCACGCCTGGGCCATCCGGGAGACCGTCGACCTGCTGCTGCGGGTCTTCCCCGTACGCACGTGCAGTGCCGGGGTGTTCAAGCGGGCCGGGCAGATCGGCCGTCCCTGCCTGCTCGGCTACATCGACAAGTGCTCCGCGCCGTGCGTCGGCCGGGTCACCCCCGAGGAGCACCGCGAGCTGGCCGAGGACTTCTGCGACTTCATGGCGGGCAACACCAGCCGCTTCATCAGGCGGCTGGAGAAGGAGATGCGCGCCGCCGCCTCCGAGCAGGAGTACGAGCGCGCCGCCCGGCTCAGGGACGACGTCCAGGCGCTGCAGCGCGCGCTGGAGAAGCAGGCGGTCGTGCTCGGCGAGGGCACCGACGCCGACGTCATCGCCCTGGCCGAGGACCCTCTCGAAGCCGCCGTCATGGTCTTCTACGTGCGCGGCGGGCGCATCCGCGGCCAGCGCGGCTGGGTGGTCGACAAGGTCGAGGAGACCACGCCGGGCGAGCTGGTCGAGCAGTTCCTGCTGCAGATGTACGCCGAGGCCGGCGCCGAGTCGATGCCGCGCGAGGTGCTCGTCCCCGCTCTGCCGCCCGACTGCGAGGCGGTCGCCGAGCTGCTGAGCGAGCAGCGCCGGGCCAGGGTCGAGGTCCGGGTGCCGCAGCGCGGCGACAAGCGCACCCTCATGGAGACCGTCGAGCGCAACGCGAAGGAGTCGCTGGCCCAGCACAAGATCCGGCGCGCCAGCGACCTCACCACCCGCAGCAAGGCGCTGCAGGAGATCGCCGACGCGCTCGACCTCGACCAGGCGCCGCTGCGCATCGAGTGCTACGACGTCTCCCACCTGCAGGGCGAGAACGTCGTCGCGTCCATGGTGGTCTTCGAGGACGGCCTCGCGCGCAAGAGCGAATACCGGCGTTTCTCGGTCAAGACCAAGGAGGGCGACGTCGCCTCGATCCACGAGGTGATCCTCCGCCGGTTCCGCCGCTACCTGCAGGAACGGTCCGACACCGGCGAGCTGGTCCCCGACGAGTACGGCGAGGAAGGCGGGCCCGCTGAGGACGGCGGGCACGGCCCGATCGACCCCGAGACCGGCCGGCCGCGCAAGTTCGCCTACCCGCCCAACCTGGTCGTGGTCGACGGCGCCGGCCCCCAGGCGGCCGCGGCCCAGCGCGCGCTCGACGAGCTGGGCGTGGACGACGTGGCGGTGTGCGGGCTGGCCAAGCGGCTGGAGGAGGTCTGGCTGCCGGGCGACGACCAGCCGGTCATCATGCCCAGGTCCAGCGAAGGGCTCTACCTGCTGCAGCGCGTGCGTGACGAGGCGCACCGCTTCGCCATCACCTACCACCGGTCGAAGCGTTCGCGCGGCATCAAGGAGAGCGCGCTCGACGGCGTTCCCGGGCTCGGGCCGGCGCGGCGGCAGGCGCTGCTCAAGCACTTCGGGTCGGTGAAGAAGCTGCGCGAGGCGAGCGCGGCCGAGATCTGCGAGGTGCCGGGCATCGGGCCGGCCATCGCCGAGGTCATCGTCGCCACCCTGGCGGACGGGTCGCCCAGGCCCGTGTCCACCGAGGCCGGGGCCGGCGCCCGTACGCGGGAGCTCGCGCCCCGGGAAGGGGGAGCGGGGTGACAGGGCGACGCATGGTAGAGGCCGCGTCGCGCTGTGCCATCGCCGCCGTCCGCTATGGTGGATGGCGTGCCGCGATGACCGGGCCGGGCGTGCCGGACGGCCGCCGTGCGGGATGCGCCCGGATCGCTGGGCCGGCGGGCGGTGTCGGCCGGGAAGGGCGTTGACATGGACAGCCGTGAGGGCAGTGCCGGTGGCCGGACTGACGGGCGGAAAGAGCAGATGAGCGCCGACCCGGCGTTCGTCATCGTGACCGGCATGTCCGGGGCGGGCCGCAGCACGGCGGCCAAGGCCCTGGAGGATCTGGGCTGGTTCGTCATCGACAACCTGCCGCCGGGGCTGCTGTTCGCCATGGCCGAGGAGGCGGGCAAGGTCAAGCTGGCCGCCGACAAGGTCGCCGCCGTGGTCGACGTGCGCAGCCTCGCCTTCACCACCGACCTCAACGCGGCCATCGAGGAGCTGGAGGCGCGCGGGGTCCGAGTGCGGGTGGTGTTCCTGGAGGCCAGCGACGAGGAGCTGGTGCGCCGGTTCGAGAACGTCCGCAGGCCCCACCCGTTGCAGGGCGAGGGGCGGCTGGTCGACGGCATCACCCGCGAGCGGGGCATCCTGCGCGAGGTGCGGGCCAACGCCGACCTGGTGATCGACACCTCCTCGCACAACGTCCACGACCTGCGCAACAAGATCGTCGCGTACTTCGGCGGCGAGGACAGGCCGGGGCTGCGGCTCAACGTGGTGTCCTTCGGCTTCAAGTACGGGCTGCCGGTCGACGCCGACCTCGTCGTGGACTGCCGGTTCCTGCCCAACCCGCACTGGGTGCCGGAGCTGCGGCCCATGAACGGGCTCGACGCCTCCGTCAGCGACTACGTCCTCGGGCAGCCGGGCGCCAAGGAGTTCCTCGACGCGTACGAGGAGGTCCTGAAGGTGGTCGCGGCCGGGTACGCGCGTGAGGGCAAGAGCTACGCGACGCTCGCGGTGGGCTGCACGGGCGGCAAGCACCGCAGCGTGGCCATGGCCGAGCAGGTCGCCGCCCGGCTGCGTGACCGCGGCATGGAGGTCCAGGTCAGCCACCGGGATGTGGGGCGCGAGTGACCGATGACGGTTCCGCGGCGCCGGCGGACGCACACTCTGACGACGACCCGCCCGCCTGCGGCCCGGCCGCAACCGTTCTGTCCGACCGGTCGGTGGACGGGCGGGGGCCGCGGGTGGTGGCGCTCGGCGGAGGGCATGGGCTGTTCGCGTCGCTGTCCGCGTTACGGATGGTCACCGACGAGCTGACCGCGGTCGTGACCGTCGCCGACGACGGCGGCTCCAGCGGCCGGTTGCGCCGCGAGCTGGGCGTGCTCCCGCCCGGCGACCTGCGCATGGCGCTGGCGGCGCTGTGCGGCGACGACGAGTGGGGCAGCACCTGGAGCGAAGTGGTGCAGCACCGTTTCCGCAGCGAGGGCGACCTGCACGGGCACGCCGTCGGCAACCTGCTGATCGTGGCCCTGTGGGAGCTGCTGGGCGATCCGGTGGCCGGGCTCGACTGGGTCGGCCGGCTGCTGGGCGCGCACGGCCGGGTGCTGCCGATGGCGTCCGTGCCGCTGGACATCGTCGCCGAGGTGGAGCTCGACGGCGTCATCTCGACCGTCCGCGGCCAGGTCGCGTGCGCCCTGACCCCCGGCCGCGTCCAGGCCATCTCCCTGGTGCCCGAGGACCCGCCCGCGCGGCCCGAGGCCGTGGCGGCGGTGTCGGAGGCCGACTGGGTGGTGTTCGGGCCCGGCTCGTGGTTCACCAGCGTCCTGCCGCACCTCAAGGTGCCCGAGCTGGCCAGGGCGCTGCACGCGACCCGGGCGCGCCGGCTCGTCACGCTCAACCTGGCCCCGCAGGCCGGCGAGACCGACGACTTCTCCCCGCAGCAGCATCTGGAGGTGCTCCGGCAGCACGCGCCGGACCTGTCGATCGACGTCGTCCTCGCCGACACCGGCGTGGTCGACGATCCCGGCGCCCTGGAGAAGGCCGCCGCCGCGCTCGGCGCGCGGGTCGTCATGGCCGACGTGGCGGCCGGCGACGGCTCGCCCCGGCACGACCCACGACGTCTTGCCTCCGTCCTGGACGAGATTTTCCTCCAGAAGCGTTGATCCTGGTCGGGGTGGCGCGAAGGTGCGAGAGACTGGCGTGAGCCGGTCTGAATGGGGGAGAGGACTAAACGCTTATGGCGATGACAGGTGTGGTGAAAGACGAACTGAGCCGCCTGCCGGTGCTGAAGCCCTGCTGCCGCAAGGCCGAGGTTTCCACGCTGCTGCGGTTCGCCAGCGGCCTGCACCTGGTGGGCGGGCGGATCGTGATCGAGGCGGAGCTCGACACCAACGCCACCGCGCGGCGCCTGATCAAGGACATCGGTGAGGTGTTCGGCCACAAGGCGGAGGTGCTCGTGCTGGCCCCCGCCGGCCTGCGCAAGGGCTCCCGTTACGTGGTGCGCGTCTACCGGGACGGCGAGGCGCTCGCCCGCCAGACGGGGTTGATCGACAACCACGGCCGTCCCGTGCGCGGCCTGCCGCGGCAGGTGGTGGCCGGCGCGGCGTGCGACGCCGAGGCGGCCTGGCGTGGCGCGTTCCTGGCGCACGGCTCGCTCACCGAGCCTGGACGGTCGATGTCGCTGGAGGTCACCTGCCCGGGGCCCGAGGCGGCGCTGGCGCTCGTGGGCTCGGCGCGGCGGCTGAAGATCCACGCCAAGGCGCGCGAGGTGCGCGGCGTGGACCGGGTCGTGGTGCGCGACGGCGACGCCATCAGCGCGCTGCTCACCCGCCTGGGAGCGCACGACAGCGTGCTGGCCTGGGAAGAACGGCGGATGCGCCGCGAGGTGCGGGCCACCGCCAACCGGCTGGCCAACTTCGACGACGCCAACCTGCGGCGTTCGGCCCGCGCGGCGGTCGCCGCCGGGGCGCGGGTGCAGCGGGCGCTGGAGATCCTCGGTGACGAGGCGCCGGAGCACCTCGTGGTGGCCGGGCGGCTGCGGGTGGAGCACAAGCAGGCGTCCCTGGAGGAGCTGGGGCAGATCGCCGACCCGCCGCTGACGAAGGACGCGATCGCCGGGCGGATCAGGCGGTTGCTGGCGATGGCGGACAAGCGGGCGTCCGATCTCGGCATCCCCAACACCGAGGCCAACCTCACCGTCGACATGCTCGCGCCCTGACCTGCTCCTTCAGTCATCCCGTACGGCAGAGCCGGGTGGGCCCGGGCCTTCGTGGTTCCGGGTTCCGTGGTTCCGGGCCTCGTGGTGCCGAGCTTCGTGGTTCATGGCGAGCGGCGCGCCGGCCCTGACCGGATGCCGCCCCAGCCACCAGGAACGGCACCGGAGCGGCCCGGAGCGAAACCGGAGCGAGGGTCAGTCGCGGGCGGGTTTGCGAGGGGCGAACAGGTCCGTGGTGGGCTGCTGGCCCGGGGGCTGGGCGGGCTCGAAGGGGGCGCGGTAGTCCGTTTCCTCCTGGCCCTCCTCCGGGGCGCCGGCGCCGGGCTCCGTCCGGCGGCGGTGGGCGCGGCGGGCGGCGAGCACGCGCAGGGTGACCAGCAGGAGGGCGGCCAGCGCGGCCACGGCGAGATAGAGCCAGGCGGCCCAGGTCTCCGCGAAGGGGTCGCGGTAGAGGTTGGGCGCGTGCGGGAGGCCGGCGGTGAAGTTGTCCCATGTGATGTCGGACACCGTGACGTCCGGCGGGCCGGCGGGCGGGGTGCGCAGGGTGGCGCCGATCATGATCGAGGAGCCGAGCACCTGCCCGGCGGCCATGGCGGCCCCGGCGTACAGGGCGGACACGGGGACCAGCGTCAGGGCGCGCGGGCGCGCCGCGCCGACCCCGAGGGCGACCAGCAGCGCGACCAGCAGGGACGAGACCAGCGAGAGGGGGTGCCCGTTGCCGAACGCGGTGACGCCGGCCGGCAGGCGGGTCTGGAACAGCACGGCCGCCCCCAGCGCGGCGGCGCCGACGAGCGCCGCCAACAGGCCCAGCGCTAGTCCGGGAAGGAGTCCGGACCGGTTGTGTGACATCTCAGCCCCCAGAGAATGCACGAATTTACTCCGATGAGTCGGGCACTTTACTCGAAGCCCGCAAAAAGTGTGCGTAGCACCCGCATGCGCTGGGCGGGGGCTGCAGTGGTCTAAACCAATTTAGGTCCGATAGGGTTCGTGGTTGAGGTTTCAGCCCGCCATCTGTTCGAGGAGATCGCGTGAGCATCCGCGTAGGCGTCAACGGCTTCGGCCGCATCGGCCGCAACTTCTGGCGCGCTGTCGCCGCCAGCGGCAAGGACATCGAGATCGTCGCGGTCAACGACCTGACCGACAACGCGACGCTCGCCCACCTTCTGAAGTACGACAGCATTCTGGGCCGCCTGCCCTACGAGGTGAAGGCCACCAGCGACGAGATCACCGTCGACGGCAAGGCGATCAAGGTCTTCGAGGAGCGCGACCCGGGCAAGCTGCCCTGGGGCGACCTCGGCGTGGACGTCGTCGTCGAGTCCACCGGCCTGTTCACCGACGCCAACAAGGCGAGGGCGCACGCCGACAACGGCGCGAAGAAGGTCATCATCTCCGCTCCGGCGAAGAACGAGGACGTCACGATCGTCATGGGGGTCAACGACTCCTCCTACGACCCGGCCAAGCACACGATCATCTCCAACGCGTCCTGCACCACCAACTGCCTGGCGCCGATGGCCAAGGTCATCCACGACTCCTTCACCATCGAGAAGGGTCTGATGACCACCATCCACGCCTACACGCAGGACCAGAACCTGCAGGACGGTCCGCACAAGGACCTGCGCCGCGCCCGCGCCGCCGCGCTCAACGTGGTGCCCACCTCCACCGGCGCCGCCAAGGCCATCGGCCTGGTGCTGCCGGAGCTCAAGGGCAAGCTCGACGGCTTCGCGATGCGCGTGCCGATCCCCACGGGCTCGGCCACCGACCTCACCGTCGAGGTCGGCCGCGACGTCACGGTCGACGAGGTCAACGCCGCGGTCAAGGCCGCCGCCGAGGGCCCGCTCAAGGGCGTCCTCACCTACACGGAGGACCAGATCGTCTCCTCCGACATCGTCACCGACCCGGCCTCCTGCATCTTCGACGCCGGCCTCACCAAGGTCATCGGCAACCAGGTCAAGGTCGTCGGCTGGTACGACAACGAGTGGGGCTACTCCAACCGCCTCGTCGACCTGATCGAGCTGGTCGGCCGCGGCCTCTGACCCGCCGGCCCGGCCGACCCCGGCCGGCCACGAACACGTGCCGGGGCGCGCGCCGAGCGCGCCCCGCGGGAACAGGAGCATGAGAGCATGCGCACGCTCGACGATCTCGACGTGAAGGGTCGGCGCGTGCTGGTGCGCGCCGACCTCAACGTCCCCCTCGACGGGGAGACGATCACCGACGACGGTCGCATCCGCGCGTCGGTGCCGACGATCAAGGCGCTGGCCGGCCGCGGCGCCAGGGTCGTCGTCTGCGCCCATCTGGGCAGGCCCAAGGGCCAGGTCAACCCGAAATACTCGCTGCGGCCGGTCGCGGCCCGCCTGGGCGAGCTGCTGGGCCAGGACGTCGCCTTCGCCACCGACGTGGTCGGCGACAGCGCCCGCGCCACGGCCGAGGCGCTCCAGGACGGCCAGGTCGCGCTGCTGGAGAACCTGCGTTTCGAGCCGGGCGAGGACTCCAAGGACGACGCCGCGCGCGGCGCGTTCGCCGAGAAGCTGGCCGGGCTCGCCGAACTCTACGTGGGCGACGGCTTCGGCGCGGTGCACCGCAAGCACGCCAGCGTCTACGACGTGCCGAGGATCCTGCCGCACGCGGCGGGCGGGCTGATCGTCGCCGAGGTCGAGGTGCTGCGCAAGCTCACCGAGCAGCCCGAGCGCCCCTACGTGGTGGTGCTGGGCGGTGCCAAGGTCTCCGACAAGCTCGGCGTCATCGCCAACCTGCTCACCAAGGTCGACCGGCTGCTCATCGGCGGCGGCATGGCCTACACCTTCCTCAAGGCCCAGGGCCACGAGGTCGGCGGGTCGCTGCTCCAGGAGGACCAGCTCGACCAGGTGCGCGGCTTCCTCGCCGAGGCCGCGGAGCGCGGCGTGGACCTGGTGCTGCCGGTCGACGTGCTGGCCGCCACCGAGTTCGCCGCCGACGCCGAGCACGAGGCGGTCGAGGCCACCGCGATCCCGGCCGACCGCCAGGGGCTCGACATCGGGCCGAAGACCCGCGAGCTGTTCGCCGCCAAGCTGGCCGACGCCAAGACCGTCTTCTGGAACGGGCCCATGGGCGTGTTCGAGTTCGACGCCTTCTCCGGCGGCACCAGGGCCGTGGCCGAGGCGCTCATCGCCTCCGGCGCCTTCACCGTGGTGGGCGGCGGCGACTCCGCGGCCGCCGTGCGCAGGCTCGGCCTCCCCGAGGACGGCTTCTCGCACATCTCCACCGGCGGCGGCGCCAGTCTCGAATACCTTGAGGGGAAGACCCTCCCCGGACTCGCCGCTCTGGAGGAGTAGGTGTCACAGCGCAAGCCGCTCATGGCGGGCAACTGGAAGATGAACCTCAACCACCTCGAGGCCATCGCGCTGGTCCAGAAGCTCGCCTTCACCCTCAGCGACAAGGACTTCGACAAGACCGAGGTCGCCGTCCTGCCACCCTTCACCGACCTGCGCAGCGTCCAGACCCTGGTCGACGGCGACAAGCTCAGGATTGTCTACGGCGCCCAGGACCTCTCCGCGCACGACGGCGGGGCCTACACCGGCGAGGTGTCCGGTCCCATGCTGGCCAAGCTGGGCTGCACGTACGTCGTCATCGGCCACTCCGAGCGGCGGCAGTACCACGGCGAGGACGACGACGTCGTCAACGCCAAGGTGCAGGCGGCCTACCGGCACTCGCTCACGCCCATCCTGTGCGTCGGCGAGGGCCTGGCGGTGCGCCAAGAGGGCGGTCACATCGCGCACAGTCTCGGCCAACTCGACGGCGCTCTGCGCAAGATCTCGGCAGAGCAGGCAAAATCGATAGTGGTGGCCTACGAACCGGTGTGGGCGATCGGCACCGGCGAGGTGGCCACCCCCGACGATGCCCAGGAGGTGTGCGGAGCATTGCGAATCAGACTCGCTGAGCTCTACGACGCCGAAGTGGCCTCGGCGGTCCGTATCCTTTACGGAGGCTCGGTCAAGTCAGGAAATGTCGCCGGAATCATGGCACAACCGGATGTCGATGGCGCGCTCGTGGGCGGTGCCAGCATCGACGCCGGAGAGTTCGCCAAGATCTGCCGATTCTCCGACATGCCAGGCTGAATGAGCCGTTCGGGGGGTGCGACTTGACAGCAGGCCGTACCCTCAGAAGGCAAGTTTGAATCGTCACGCGTAACAGAGCATTGAAGGAACAGGCATACCGTGGAACTCGGAATCTCCATCGCCCTCATCCTGGCGAGCCTTCTCATGATCCTGCTCGTCCTGCTTCACAAGGGCAAGGGTGGTGGCCTGTCTGACATGTTCGGCGGCGGTTTCTCGTCGAACTTCGGCGGTTCCTCCGTGGTGGAGCGCAACCTCGATCGGCTGACCGTGATCACGGGCACCATCTGGTTCGTCTGCATCATCGCTCTCGGGCTGCTCGTGAAGCCCTGAGCAACAAGTCAACGCGTGACAGTGATTCTCCCCCCGTGTTCGCGCGCGGGGCGATCGAGCGAGGAGTTCATCCGTGGGTAGTGGCAACGCGATCCGTGGCAGCCGAGTCGGCGCCGGCCCTATGGGGGAGGCCGAGCGCGGCGAGGCAGCTCCGAGAGTGCGGGTCTCGTTCTGGTGCGCCAACATGCACGAGACGCGCCCCAGTTTCGCCAGTGACGCGGCGGTCCCCGAGCTGTGGGACTGCCCTCGTTGCGGCCTCCCTGCCGGACAGGACGAGTCGAACCCCCCTGCCCCGCCTAGGAACGAGCCGTACAAGACGCACCTCGCGTACGTGAAGGAGCGCAGGAGCGACAAGGACGGCAAGGCGATCCTGGAGGAAGCACTGGAGCGCCTGCGCGCCAACAAGTCCCCCTGGTAGACCGGCGTCGTGAACCCCCGCCCCTCGGGCGGGGGTTCACGCATGCCCGGGCCCCCTACTGGTGGACCGGCTCGCCGTCCACGAAGGTCATCCGCACGCGGGTGGTCCAGATCTCCTCCGGCGGCAGCGCGAACGGGTCGCGGTCCAGCACCACCAGGTCCGCCGGGCGGCCAGGCGCCAGCACGCCCGCCGGGGAGCGGTTGATCCAGGCCGAGCCGGAGGTGTAGGCGGCCATCGCCGTCGCCAGGTCCAGCCGCTGGCCGGGCAGGAACGGCGTGCGCGCCGTCGGATAGCCGGCGTGCACCGAGCCGCCGGGCTCGGTCCGGTTGACCGCCACGTGCATGCCCTGGATGGGGTCGGCGTCCGAGACCGGCCAGTCGCTGCCCGCGCAGAAGCGGGCGCCGTGCTCCAGCAGGTCCCTGAACGGATACTGCCACGACGAGCGCGGCTCGCCCAGGTACGGCAGCGTCAGCTCGTCCATCTGGGCGTGATGGGTGGCCCACAGCGGCTGGAGGTTGGCCGTGACGCCGAGCGCGGCGAAGCGCGGCACGTCCGACGGCTCGATGATCTGCAGGTGCGCGATGTGGTGGCGGTTGGCCGGGTCGGTGCCCTCGAAGCTGTCCAGCGCCTCGCGGACCGCGCGCTCGCCGATCGCGTGGAAGTGCACCTGGAAGCCGAGCCGGTCCAGCTCGGCGACGTACCCGCGGAGCTTGGCGGGGTCCACGTACGACAGGCCGGTGCCGCCGCACAGGCAGTACGGCTCCAGCGTCGCGGCGGTGAAGTTCTCCGTGATGCCGTCCTGCATGATCTTGACCGAGCCCGCCCTGAACCGGTCCAGGCCCTCCGACTCGGCCCGTCGCGCCACCAGCTCGTCGATCTGCTCGGAGCCGCGGGTCCTGTCCCACCACAGGGCGCCCGCCACGCGAGCCCTGAGGCGTCCCTGGCGGGCCGCGGACAGGTAGGTGGGCAACTGGTCGTCGGAGCCCGCGTACGAGCCCACGATGGCGTCCTGCCAGCCTGTGACGCCCAGCGAGAACAGGTGCCGCTGCGCGTCCTCCAGCGCCGCGTCCAGGTCGCGAGAGGTGGGGCGCGGGGTGAGCAGGCCGACGAGGTCCATCGCGCCCTCGTGCAGCACGCCCGACGGCGTTCCGTCGGGGTCGCGCTCGATGCGGCCGTCGGCCGGGTCGGGGGTGTCCCTGGTGATGCCGGCCCGCTCCAGGGCGCGGCCGTTGACCCAGGCGGCGTGGTGGTCGCGCTGGATCAGGTAGACCGGGCGGTCCAGGTGGTCGAGCTGGGACCGGTGGGGGAGGCCGCCGGGGAAGGCCGACATGTCCCAGCCGCCGCCGTCGATCCACTCCTTGTCCGGATGACGCCGGGCGTAGGCGTCGATCGCGGCGAGGTAGGCGTCCAGGCCGTAGACCTCCGACAGGTCGCATCTGGCGCGCTCCAGGCCCGCCTGGACCGGATGGACGTGGGCGTCGGTGAAGCCCGGCGTCAGCAGGCCGCCGGCCAGGTCGACCGTCTCGTGCGACGGCGTGCGGCGGGCCAGCTCCCCCTCCGCGCCCAGGGCGGCGATCCGGCCGCCGGACACCAGCACGGCCGTCTCCCTGACGCCGTCAGGGGTGAAGACGCGGCCGCCGCGGAAGAGGATGTCCATCAAGTCTCCTTCGTGATCTTCACGTTCAGTGCCCCGTGATGAGGTCGGCGAAGCGGGCCAGGACCGAGGTGCGCGGCATCGTGCGCTCGCGCTCGTCGGCCACCCTGTACAGCCGGTACATCGCGTGCACGCCGATCCAGCGCAGCGGCTCAGGCTCCCACGCGCGCACCCTGCGGCCCACCCACGGCAAGGATGTCAGCTCCGTCTCCTCGCCGAGGACGAGGTCGCGCAGCGTGCGGCCGGCCAGGTTCGTGGTGGTGACGCCGTGTCCGGTGTAGCCGCCCGCCCAGCCGAGACCCGTGGAGGGGTCCACGTGGACGGTCGAGCACCAGTCGCGCGGCACGCCGAGCACGCCCGACCAGGCGTGGGCGACCGAGGAGGAGCGCGCGGCCGGGAAGAACTCGGTCAGCAGGCTCCACAGCGCCTCGACCGTCCACTCGTGGGTGTGGCCGCGGGCGTCGACGCGGGAGCCGTACAGGTAGGGGCGGCCCCGGCCGCCGAAGGCGATGCGGTCGTCGGCGGTGCGCTGGGCGTACATGTAGTAGTGGGCCATGTCGCCGAGCAGCTCCGCGCCGCGCCAGCCGACCTCGTCCCAGAACGACTCCGGCAGGGGCTCGGTGACGATCATGGAGCTGTTCATCGGCAGCCACTGGCGGCGCAGGCCGCGCAGGCGGGAGGTGAAGCCCTCCGTGGCGCGGATGACGTGGCCGGCGGTCACGGTGCCGTACGGGGTGACGGCGCGGTGCGGCGCGATCTCGGTGACAGGGGTGCGCTCGTAGATGGGCACGCCGAGATCCCTGACCACCCTGGCCAGGCCCTGGGCGAGCTTGGCGGGCTGGATGCGGGCGCAGTGCGGGCTCCAGGAGCCCTCGATCGCGCCGGCGACCCGCAGGTGGTCGCCGGGGTTCACCAGGCGCAGGTCCTCCTCGCCGATGCCCCAGGGACGGGCCGACTCGACGCTCTCGCGCAGGCGGGAGACCTGGGCGGGGGTGCGGGCCACGTTCAGGACGCCGCCCTTGACCAGGTCGCAGTCGATGCCCTCCTTCTCGCAGACGGCGATGACCTCGTCGATGGAGGTGTACATCTCGCGCTGCAGGCGGCGGGCGCCCTCGCCGTAGCGCTCGTGCGAGCCGGCCAGGTCGCCGGTCAGCCAGCCGCCGTTGCGGCCGGAGGCGCCGAAGCCGGCGAACTCCTGCTCCAGCAGGACCACGCGGAGGGACGGGCGGGCGCGCTTGAGGTAGTACGCGGTCCACAGGCCCGTGTAGCCGGCGCCGACGATCGCCACGTCGGCATCGAGATCGCCGTCGAGACGGGGGCCGGGGGCGGGGACGCCCATGGACCGGTACCAGAAGGACACGTCGCCGTTCACGAACTCGGACGACAAGGGAACACGCACGCTCATGCCCCCGTATCCTGCTATATCCGGACACTGCGCCGCATCTCGCAACGAAATTCGTGATGGATCCTCAACGAGTCAGAGGTGCGGGAGGCGCGCCGCGAGGCCGGTGGGGCGCATGAGGTGTCCCGTGCCCGCTCGTCCCGCCGAGACGGCCGTGCGCCGGGGTCCTTATCGGGATAAATAGGTTCATTTCCTGATGAAACACGTCGTTAGCGGACGTGTAACACCTTCAGGGCATGCTCGGCGCATGGGATTCTTGCGCATCCGCACCACGGTGGACGAGCGGCCCGGCCGGCTGGCCTCTCTGGCGTCGGCCCTGGCCGAGAGGGGCGGCAACATTCTCGGGCTCAGCGTCCAGTCCGACACCGACGGCACCGTCGACGAGTTCGTCGCCGACATCCCCGCCGGCCCGGAGGCCGTGCGCGAGGCCCTGGAGGCGGCCGGCGGGCGCGAGGTGCAGGTGGTCCCCGCCACCGCCCACGAGCTGACCGACGAGCCCACCCGCGCGCTCCTGCTCGCCTCCCGGCTGCGTACGATGCCGTGGCGGCTGCCCGAGCTGCTCGCCGAGCTGCTGCGCGCCGACGACGCCCGGTGGATCTATGGTGATGCCGTGAGTGACCTCCCCGACCCGACGAGGCTCGTCGTGCCCGTCGCCGCCAAGCGCGCGGTCCGGCTGCGCCGTGCCGAACTCCCGTTCACGCTGACCGAGGCCGCCAGGGCCGCCGCCCTCGCCCGGCTCGCCCAGCCCGCCGCCGACCAGATGAGCGCCGAGCGCGGCGTCAAGCTGTCCGATGGCGTCGAGGTCACGGTGCGCCCGCTCACCTCCATCTACCGGGAGGCCGTACGCGACCTGCACGACAGGTGCTCGCCGGAATCGCGCAGGTTCCGCTACTTCACCGCCATGCCCGCGCTGCCGCCCCAGATGTTCGACCGGCTGTGCGACAAGAACCGCGGACACTCCCTGGTCGCCGGGCACGACGGGCAGGTGGTGGCGATGGCCAACCTGATGTTCACGCCGGACCCCGGCATCGCCGAGATGGCCTTCCTCGTCGAGGACCGCTGGCAGGGGCGCGGTCTGGGCGTGGCCATGGCCCGGATGCTGGTGCGCGCCGCCCGCGACCTCGGGTACGCCGAGGTCAGGGCGACCATGCTGTCCGACAACGCGCGGATGCGCCGGCTGCTGGTGTCGCTGGGCGCCACGCTCGGCTACACCGAGGACCCCGGCGTGGTGGAGGCACGGCTGCCGGTCGGCGCGCTGGCGGCTGTCTGAGGGCGGCTGTCCGAGGGCGGCTGGTAAGGGCGGGGCCGGCGGAGGAAGCCCGACGGCGGGGGCCGATGGGCCGATGGGCCGGTGTCAGCCGACGCCCTCGCCCTCCTCGCCCTCGATCCTCCCGTCACGCTCGGCGCCGGCCTGCGGGCGGATGCCGAGGTGGCGTTCGATGCGCTCCAGACTCTCCTGGATCTGGGCGAGCCGCTCGTTCACGGAGCCGGCGCCCGCGAAGAGCACCTCGGGCGGACGCTCCCTGGAGCCCCGCCCGACCCGGTCGAGCAGGCGCTGGCGCAGCCCGGCCAGGTCCGCGCCGGCGTCCACGAGCGCCTCGGCGGCCAGCCCCTCGCCCTCCCTGATCAGCCCGAGCAGGATGTGCTCGGTGCCGATGTAGTTGTGGCGCAGTTGCAGCGCCTCGCGCAGCGACAGCTCCAGGACCTTCTTGGCGCGCTGGGTGAACGGGATGTGCCCGCTCGGCGGCTTGCCGTCGTGTCCCGTCTCGCGCTCGACGAACGCGCGTACGCGGCCCTGCTCCACCCCGCTGTCCTCCAGGACCAGCGCGGCCAGCCCCTCGCCCTCGGCGATGAGACCCAGCAGGATGTGTTCCGTACCGATGTAGCCGTGGTTCATCATCCGCGCCTCCTCCTGAGCGAGGACGACGACCCTGCGCGCTCGGTCGGTGAAGCGTTCGAACACCGGGGGCCTCCGTTCGGCTGGGGGGCTGCCTCCACTATGCGCTAGAAAACCCGCCATGTGGGGTATTTGTCCTGTGTGGATCTTGACGAGGTGGCGGACCGCCTGTACGCCCTCCCGCCGCCGGAGTTCACCGCCGCGCGTACGGCCGAGGCCCGCGCGGCCAGGGAGGCGGGCGACGCCGGGCTCGCCCGCGCGATAGCGAAGCTGCGCAAGCCCACGGTGTCGGCGGCGGCGGTCAACCGGGCGGCCCGCGCGCATCCCGGCGAGGTGGCCGAGCTTCTGGAGGTGGGGGAGCGGCTGCGCGCCGCCTGGGAGGAGCAGGACCCCGACGCGCTCGCCGAGCTGACCCGGCGACGGGGTGAGGTCACCGGCCGGCTCGGGCGGCTCGTCAGGCAGGAGGGCGGGCTGTCGTCCGCTGCTGCCGCCGAGGTGGACCAGACCCTGGACGCCGCCGTCGTGGACGCCGGCGCGGCCGACCAGGTGCGCCGTGGCCGGCTCGCCCAGCCGCTCGCCTACAGCGGCTTCGCGCCCGCGCCCGCGCCGCGCGGACGGCCGGCCAGGAAGAAGAAGCCCGCCCGCGAGGCCAAGACCGCCGCGCCCCGCCCCCGCGAGGAGGCGCCGCCCGAGCAGGCCGAGCAGGCTAGGCAGGCCCAGCAAGCCAGGCAGGCCGAGCAGGACAGGAAGGCCAGGGAGCGGGCCGAGGCGGAGGCCGCGCACCGGGAATGGCAGGAGGCCCTGGAAGCCGCCCAGCGGGACTTCGACGACCGCGCGGCCAAGGTCGAACGGCTGGAGCGCAAACTCGCCAAGGCGCGCCGCAGACTGGACGACAGCGGGAACCGGCTGGAGGTCGCGCGGCGGGAGGAGCGCCACGCCCGCCGGCGGCTGGACCAGTGAGCCACGCCGGGGGAGGTGTAGGCCGCCCCGGCCGGGGTGCGAGTCGCGGTGAAGGGGTGAGGCGTCGGCGGGTCAGGGGTGGTGGGCGTGGGCTATGTGGGCGCAGACGGGGAAGCCGTCGCGGGCGTACGGCGCCGCCAGCCGCTCGTAGTGGGCCCGGACCCGGCCGGTCACCGCCGGCGGCTGCCGTGCGATGGTGCCGAACCTGACCCCGCCGGCGCCCACGACGTCCGTCCACCAGGTGTCGAGGTCCACGCGGTGCCGCCATCGCACGCTCTCCACCTCCGCGCCCGCGAACCCGGCGGCGGCCAGCAGCGCCGCGAACCGCTCGGGGTCGGCGTCGGCGGCGAAGGGCCGGGGCGGCGCCGCGGGGGCCAGGCCCGCCGCGTCCATGGCGTCGGAGAGGACGGCGGTGGCGGTCATCTCCCCGGCCTTCCACCAGCTCAGGGCGAGAGTCCCGCCGGGCCGCAGCACGCGGCGCAGCTCGCGCAGCGACGCGGCGGTGTCGGGCACGTGGTTGATGAGGAAGTTCCCCGCGACGGCGTCGAACGCCCCGTCGCCGAACGGCAGGCCGGGCAGCGCGGCCCGCAGGACCGCCGCCCCGGGGAAGCGCCGCGCGGTCAGCTCGGCCATGGCCGGGTCGGCGTCGACGGCGGTCACCTCGGCCCCCAGGGCGAGCGCCGCCTCCGTGACCACCCCGCTGCCGCAGCCGACGTCGAGCAGCCGCCGCGCGCCATGGGAGCGGGCCAGCAGGGGCGCGACGGTGTGCCGGGTCAGCCGGGCGAACCCGCGATCGTACATCTCGGCGTTCACCACGCCCTCACCATACTCCCCGCACGGAACCTCACACATCTGTGTCAGTTTGGGCCGGGTTCGCTACCGGAACGGGGATCGCGGCCCTTAATGTCGTCGCCATGACCTCCACGACCGCCACCGCCCCCGACCCGGCGCTCGACGCCTTCATCGCCGCGCTCCCCAAGGTCGAGCTGCACGTCCACCTGGTCGGCTCCGCCTCGGTCCCCACCGTCCTGGAGCTGGCCCGCCGCCATCCTGGCGCCACCGAGGTCCCGCGCGACGAGGAGGAGCTGCGCCGCTTCTACACGTTCCGCGACTTCCCGCACTTCGCCCGCGTCTACGCGGCGGTCAACCGGCTCGTCAGCGAGCCCGAGGACGTCGCCACGCTCGTCGTCGGGCTGGCCCGCGACCTCGCCCCCCAAGGCGCCCGGTACGCGGAGCTGCAGGTCACCCCGTACGCCCACCACGTCGTCGGCCTCCCGAAGCGCGCAGTCACCGAGGCCCTGGACCTCGCCGCCCGCCGCGCCGCCGCCGAGCACGGCGTGGAGATCGCCTACATCTTCGACATCCCCGGCGAGTACGGCGAGGAAGCCGCGAGGGTCACCCTCGACCACGCCCTCACGGAACCTCCCGCCGCCTTGGTAGGTTTCGGCATCGCCGGCATCGAGCAGGAACGCGCGAAACACCGCGACGCCTACCGCGCCGCGTTCGCCGCCGCCCGCGCCGCCGGGCTGCACAGCGTCCCGCACGGCGGCGAGATGACCGGTCCTGAGACGATCTGGGAGGTCATCGAGGGCTACGGCGCCGAGCGGATCGGCCACGGCATCACCTGCCTCGCCGACCCCCGCCTGGTCGCGCACCTGCGCGAGACCCGGCTCCCGCTGGACGTCTGCCCCACCTCCAACCTCCGCACCGGGCAGATCGCCCGCATCGAGGACCACCCGCTGCCCCGGATGCTGGAGGAGGGCCTGTACGTCACGCTGAACAGCGACGACCCGCCGATGTTCGCGACCACCCTGGCCGAGGAGTACCGGGTCGCCGCCCGGGTGTTCGGCCTCGGCCGGGCCGGGCTGGCGGAGCTGGCCGCGAACGGGGTGCGGGCGTCGTACCTGAAGGAGGAGCGCAAGCGGGCCCTTCTCGCCGAGATCGACGAGCTGACCGGCGCCGCGGAGGGCGGGGCCGGCTGAGCGTCCGTCAGGGAGAGGCCAGGCGGCCCAGCTCCGGCGGGATCTTCCCGGCCGCCGCCCGGTCGAGCAGGAACAACGTCCGCTGCCGCCCGCGCGCCCCGGCCGCGGGCACCTGGACGGGCCCGGACGCCGACAGGGCCAGGTGGACCGCCCCGGCCTTCTCCGCGCCGGCCGCGACCACCCACACCTCGCGGGCCGCCCGGATGGCCGGCAGCGTCAGCGAGATCCGGGTGGGCGGCGGCTTGGGCGAGCCGTGCACCGCCACCACGGGGCGGGTGTCGTACAGGGCGGGCATGCCGGGGAACAGCGACGCCACGTGCGCGTCGGGGCCCATGCCGAGCAGCATCACGTCGAACCCGGGCACCGGCCCGTGGTCCTCGGGCCGGGCGGCGGCACGCAGCTCGGCGGCGTAGGACTCGGCCGACTCCTCGGCCGTCATGCCGGAGTCGGGGCCGCGCATCACGTGCACCCGCCCGGGGTCCACGTCCACGTGGTCGAGCAGGGCGTCGCGGGCGCCGGTCTCGTTGCGCTCCTTGTCGCCCGCCGGCAGGAAGCGCTCGTCGCCCCACCAGATGTCCAGCCGCCGCCAGTCGACCGCGTCACGGGCCGGGGTGGCGGCGATCGCGGCCAGCGTGGCGATGCCGACCGTGCCGCCGGTGAGCACCAGCGAGGCCGAGCCCTTGGCCGACTGCGCGTCGACCAGGCGGGTGATGATCCGGGCCGCCACCGCCTTCGCCAGGACGTCGGCGTTGCGGTGGACGACGATGCCGGGGGCGCCCACGGACGCCTGTTTCGCAGTCACGGTTTCTCGTGTCATCCCTTGTACGTCCGTGCGAACCGCTTGACCGCGGCCTCGTAGATCTCGTCGCTGTCCAGCCTGCGCAGCTCCTCGGACATCAGCTCCGAGGTGGTGCGCCTGGCGAGGGCCACGTTCCTGTCGGGCTGGCCGGGACGCGAGAGCGTGGCCAGCCGGGCGTCGTTGCGCACCACGGCCAGCTCGCCGTCGCCGGTCTGCAGCCGCACCGCGGTCAGCCCCGGCCCGTCGGACTCGGCCACCTTCATCGTCGCGCCCAGCCGCTCCGACAGCCACGCGGCCAGCAGCGGCGCGCTCGGATGCCCGGCCGCGCCCTCCACGACGCCCTTGCGCACCCGTCCCACCGGCTGGTCGAACGCGGCCGCGAGCAGGCTCCGCCACGGCGTCAGCCGCGCCCACGACAGGTCGGTGTCACCGGGGGCGTAGCCCTTGGCCCGGGTCACCAGCGACTGCACGCCGCCGCCGTCGAAGCCTTTGGCGTCGGTGATGCGGCGCTGCGCCAGCGCGCCGATCGGGTCCTTGGAGGGGACCTCGGGCGCCACGCCCGGCCACCACACCACCACCGGCGTGTCCGGCAGCAGCAGCGGGCTGACCACCGAGTCGGCGTGCCGGGTCAGCTCGCCGTACAGGCGCAGCACGACGACCTCGCCCGGGGTGTTCTCGCCGATGCGCAGCTCGGCGTCGAGCCTGATGGCCTCGTCGGGCTCGCGGGTGATGAGCACGATGATGCGCGAGGGGTGCTCGCGGGCCGCCTCGGTGGCGGCGCGCAGCGCGTCGTACTGGTGCCGCTCCTCGCAGACCACCACCAGCGTGAGCACCATGCCGATGGCCGGTGCGCCCATCTGGTGGCGCAGATGTGTGAACTGCGCGGAGATCTTGCCCGCCGTCGTGTCCGACAGCATGAACGTCGTCATCTAGAGTCTCCTCCACACCCGGCCGTCGCGGGCCATCATCGCGTCGGCCGAATGCGGCCCCCACGAACCCGACTCGTAGGGCTCGGGCTGGCCCTGCGTGGCCCAGAACTCCTCGATCGGGTCGAGGATCGTCCACGACAGCTCCACCTCCCGCTGGTGCGGGAACAGCGGCGGGTCGCCGATCATCACGTCGAGCAGCAGCCGCTCGTACGCCTCGGGCGACGACTCCAGGAACGACTCGCCGTAGGCGAAGTCCATGGACACGTCGCGCACCTCCATGGCCGTCCCCGGCACCTTCGAGCCGAAGCGCACCGTGATGCCCTCGTCCGGCTGGACCCGTACGACGAGGGCGTTCTGGCCGAGGATCTCGGTGTCGGTCTTGCTGAACGGCAGGTGCGGCGCGCGCTGGAACACCACGGCGACCTCGGTCACCCGGCGGCCCAGCCGCTTGCCGGTGCGCAGGTAGAACGGCACCCCGGCCCAGCGCCTGTTGGCGATCTCCAGCTTGATCGCGGCGTAGGTCTCGGTGGTCGACTCGGGGGAGATGCCCTCCTCCTGGAGGTAGCCGACCACCTTCTGGCCGCCCTGCCAGCCCGCGGAGTACTGGCCGCGCGCGGTGTAGGACTTGAGGTCGGCCGGCAGCCGCACCGCCCGCAGCACCTTCTCCTTCTCCCTGCGCAGCGCGGAGGCGTCGAACGAGGTGGGGTCCTCCATCGCCACCAGCGCGAGGAGCTGGAGCAGGTGGTTCTGGATCACGTCGCGGGCCGCGCCGATGCCGTCGTAGTAGCCCGCGCGCCCGCCGATGCCGATGTCCTCGGCCATCGTGATCTGCACGTGGTCGACGAAGCCGCGGTTCCAGATCGGCTCGTAGAGGTTGTTGGCGAACCTCAGCGCCATGATGTTCTGGACCGTCTCCTTGCCCAGGTAGTGATCGATGCGGAAGATCGAGCTCTCCGGGAAGGCCGAGGTCGTGATCTCGTTCAGCTCGTGCGCCGACTGCAGGTCGTGCCCGAACGGCTTCTCGATCACCACCCGCCGCCACGACCCCTCCGGCGCGTCGGCGAGACCGGTCCGCTTGAGCTGCTCGACCACGACGGGGAAGAACTTGGGCGGCACCGACAGGTAGAAGGCGTAGTTGCCGCCCGTGCCGCGCGTCTGGTCGATCTCGTTCAGCGCCATCGCGAGGGCGTCGAAGGCGCCGTCGTCGGAGAACTCGCCGGGGACGAAGTGGATGCCCTCCAGGAGCTGCTTCCAGACCTCCTCCCGGAACGGCGTCCGGGCGTGCGCCTTGACGGCGTCGTGCGTCAGCTGGGCGAAGTCCTGGTCCTTCCAATCGCGCCGGGCGAAGCCGACCAGCGAGAAGCCGGGCGGCAGCAGCCCCCGGTTGCCCAGGTCGTAGATCGCCGGCAGCAGCTTGCGCTTGGCCAGGTCACCGGTCACGCCGAACAACACCATCACACAGGGCCCCGCCACCCGCGGCAGCCGCTTGTCACGGGGGTCGCGCAACGGGTTGGCGGCGGCGGCCTCGATCGTGGTGGCGGTGCCCGCGACGGCCGCCGCCACGGTCATGGACTCCTCCATGGGTGCTGCCGGGTCTGTCATCTCAAACCTCCTGTGCGGCTGCGAGCAGGTGCGCGACTCCCGCCGCGCGGTCGGTCAAATGCAGGCGTACGGCGGGCCGACCCCGCGTCTCCAGCGCCTCCAGGTCGGCGAGGGCCTGGGCGAGCTGGAGGCGGCCCAGGGTGAACGACCGGCCGGGAACCGCGACGTCCTCGGCCACCGCCCCCGTGATCTGCAGGAACACCCCGTTCTGGGGGCCGCCCTTGTGGTACTGCCCCGGCCCGCGCAGGTAGCGCGGCCCCCACCCGAAGGTCACCGGGCGGCTGGTCCGCAGCGCCAGCAGCGCCCGCAGCGTGGCCGGGTCGGCCATCATCCAGGCGTCGGTCATCTGCTCGAAGTCGGCGCCCTCGGGCACCGGCGCGTCGAAGGCCGCCAGCCGGTCGAGGTAGGCCGTCACCGCCAGGTAGCCGTCGGCGGGGACGGCGCGCAGCAGCTCGATGAACACGCCGGGAAGGTCCTTGGCGCCGACCGCGCCGTACACCTCGACCGGGCCGTCGATCAGCGCGGGCGCGCCGGTGGGCAGGTCGGGCAGGCTCAGCAGGGCGGCGGCGGCGCGTTCGGGCTCCGCGGCGTCGGGACGGTCGTCGGGGTCCACGCCCAGCAGCAGCGCGGCCAGGGCGGTGGCGTACTCCCAGACCAGGAACTGCGCGCCGAGCCGCCCGTCCACGCGGACGTCGCCGAGGTCGGTGTCGAGACCGACGACCAGCTCGTCCGCGGCGGGCAGCGGGTCGGCGCCGACGACCGGCAGGATGCCGCGGCCCTGCTTGCCGGTGGACGCCGTGACGAGCGCCTCCACCCAGTCGGGGAGCCCGGCGATGGGCGAGAGCCGGTCCTCCAGCAGCAGCTTGCCGCGCCCGGCGAGCGCCGCGCCGCCGAGGGCCGCGCCGAGGGCGAGGCCCGGGTTGCCGTCGTCGCGCGACAGCAGGGGGAGCACGTCCTCGGCGTCGTCGAGCAGCCGGGCCACGTCGGCTCCCGCCAGCGCGGCGGGCAGCAGCGTGGCGGCCGACAGCGCGCCGCCGTCCCCGGCCGGCACGACGGCGTAGCCGCGCTCGCGGGCGTGCTCCGCCGGCGGCGTGCCCGGGCCGGCGACGACCACCACGCGCCCGGCGGGCGCGAGGCCCGCCCGCTCGAACAGCTCCTCGTACAGGCGCAGGCAGGCGTCGCCCTCGGCGGTGCCGGAGGCGGCGACCACCACCGTGGACTCCGGGCGGTCGGCCAGCGCCCGGCGCACCTGGCCGGGGTCGGCGGTGTCGAGCACGGTGAGCGGCACGTCGGCGGTGTCGCAGATCGCCTCGGCGGCCGCCGCGGCGCCGCCCGTGGCGAGCAGCACCACGTGCGGCCCCTCCTCGCCGGGCTCGACGGCGGCGCGCAGCCGCGCCGCCACCGCGTCCAGCTCGGCGAGCAGGTCGCGGGGGACGCGGAAGGGCCGCCCGCCCTCCGTCTCCCCCTCGGCGTCCTCGTCCCACAGCGTGGGGTCGCCGGCGGCGAGCCTGGCCGGCACGCCGTCGGCGACGAGGCGCCCCGCGACGGAGGAGGCGGCGGCGGCCACCCCCTCCTCGCGGTAGTGCACCTCCATCACGGAACCAGGTTCTTGCTGACGCTCTCCAGCAGCTCGTTCCAGGACGCCTCGAACTTCTGCACGCCCTCCTCCTCCAGCACGCGCACCACGTCGTCGTAGTCGACGCCGGCGTCCTTGAGCGCGGCCATGGTGTTCCAAGCCTGCTCGTAGAAGGGGCGGACGGTGTCGCCGGTGACGTCGGCGTGGTCGGCGCTCGCGTCGAGCGTCTTCTCCGGCATCGTGTTGACGGTGCCGGGGGCGACGAGCTGGTCGACGTAGAGCGTGTCGCTGTAGTCGGGGTTCTTGACGCCGGTCGAGGCCCACAGCGGGCGCTGCGGGCGGGCGCCGGCCGAGCGCAGGCGCTGCCAGCGCTCGGAGTTCATGACCTCCTCGTACGCGGCGTACGCCAGCCGCGCGTTGGCCACGCCCGCCTTGCCCTTCAGCTCCGGCTTGCCGAGCTGGTCGAGGCGCTTGTCGATCTCGGTGTCGACGCGGCTGACGAAGAACGAGGCCACCGACTCGATGGAGGCCAGGTTGAGCCCCTTGGCCTGCGCGGCCTCCAGGCCGGCCAGCCAGGCGTCCATGACCTTGCGGTAGCGCTCCAGCGAGAAGATCAGCGTGACGTTGACGCTGATGCCCTCGGAGATCGCCTGGGTGATCGCCGGCAGGCCCGCCATGGTCGCCGGGATCTTGATCATGAGGTTGGGCCGGTCGACCATCCACCACAGGGCGCGGGCCTCGGCCACGGTCTTGTCGCTGTCGTGCGCCAGGCGCGGGTCGACCTCCAGCGACACCCGGCCGTCGACGCCGCCGGTGGCGTCGTAGACCGGGCGCAGGACGTCGGCCGCCCAGCGGATGTCGTACGTCGTGATCGCGCGCACCGCCTCCTCGACGGTGACGCCGCGCACGGCCAGGTCGTGCAGCTGCACGTCGTAGGCGTCGCCCTTGCTGAGCGCGCCCGCGAAGATCGTCGGGTTGGACGTGACCCCGACGACGTTCTTCTCGCGGATCAGCTGCTCCAGATTGCCGCTGCGCAGGCGCTCACGGCTGATGTCGTCGAGCCAGATGGCAACGCCCTGGCCGGACAGCTTGTTGAGGATCTCGCTCATCGTCTTGTCTCAGTTTCCCGTCGTCTCGCCCTTGTCCTGACCCAGCTTGGCCAGGCTCGCCTTGGCCGCCGCAGCCACGCGCTCGGCCGTCATCCCGAACTGCTCGTACAAGGTCTTGTACGGGGCCGACGCACCGAAGTGTTCGAGGCTGACCACCTCGCCGCACTCGCCGACGTACTCGTGCCAGCCGAGGGCGATGCCCGCCTCGACCGCGACCCGAGCCCTGATCGACGACGGCAGGACGGTCTGCCTGTACGCGGAATCCTGCCCGTTGAACCACTCGACACACGGCATGGAGACCACTCGCGTGGGAATCCCCTGCGCCTCCAGCAGTTCGCGGCCGTGCAGGGCCACCTCGACCTCGCTGCCGGTGGCGATGACGATCACCCTCGGCTGGCCATCCGAGGCGTCGCGCAGGACGTAGCCGCCGCGGGCCACGCCGTCGGCGCTCGTGCCCTCGTAGACCGGCAGGTTCTGGCGGGTCAGCGCCAGCGCGGCGGGCCGGTCCTTGTGCTCCAGCACGGCCTTCCAGGCGTAGGCCGTCTCGTTGGCGTCGGCCGGGCGCACCACGTCGAGGCCGGGGATCGCGCGCAGCGCCCACAGGTGCTCGATCGGCTGGTGGGTCGGGCCGTCCTCGCCGAGGCCGATGGAGTCGTGCGTCCACACGTAGATCACCGGCAGCTTCATCAGCGCGGCCAGGCGCACCGACGGGCGCATGTAGTCGGAGAAGACCAGGAACGTGCCGCCGTACGGGCGGGTGCCGCCGTGCAGCGCGATGCCGTTGAGAATGGCGCCCATCGCGTGCTCGCGGATGCCGAAGTGCAGCGTGCGGCCGTAGCGGTGACCGGGGAACTCCTTGGTCTGGTATTCCTCCGGGATGAAGGACGGCTCGCCCTTCATCGTGGTGTTGTTGGACTCGGCGAGGTCGGCGGAGCCGCCCCACAGCTCGGGCAGCACCCGCGCGAGCGCGTTGAGCACCTCGCCGCTGGCCTTGCGGGTGGCCATGGAGGAGCCCTGCTCGAACGCCGGCAGCGCCGTCGCCCACCCGGCCGGCAGCTCGCGGTGCGAGATCCGGTCGTACTCGGCCGCGCGCTCGGCGTTGGCCAGCCGCCATTCGGCGTAGCGCTTGTCCCACTCGGCGCGGGTGGCGCGGCCGCGCTGCACCACCTCGCGGGCGTGCGCGAGCACCGCGCCGGGCACGTCGAAGGTCTTGGCGGGGTCCATGCCCAGCACCTGCTTGGTGGCGGCCACCTCGGCCTCGCCCAGCGCCGAGCCGTGGATCTTGCCGGTGTTGCGCTTGTTGGGCGCGGGCCAGCCGATGATCGTGCGCAGCCGGATGAACGACGGCCGGCCGGTCTCCGCCCTGGCCGCCTCCAGCGCGTCGTAGAGCGCCTGGACGTCCTCGTGGTAGTCCTCGCCCGAGGTCCAGTCGACGCTCTCGGTGTGCCAGCCGTAGGCCTCGTAGCGCTTGACGACGTCCTCGGACTTGGCGATCAGCGTGTCGTCCTCGATCGAGATGTGGTTGTCGTCCCACACCACGATGAGGTTGCCCAGCTTCTGGTGGCCGGCGATGGCGCTGGCCTCGTGGCTGATGCCCTCCTCGATGTCGCCGTCGCTGACGAAGCACCAGATGTGGTGGTCGAACGGCGAGGAGCCGGCCTCGGCGTCGGGGTCGAACAGGCCGCGCTCGCGGCGGGCCGCCATCGCCATGCCGACCGCGTTGCCGAGGCCCTGGCCCAGCGGGCCGGTCGTGGTCTCGACGCCGGCCGTGTGGCCGTGCTCGGGGTGGCCGGGCGTGAGGCTGTCCCACTGGCGCAGCCGGCGCAGGTCGTCCAGGGTGAGGCCGTAGCCGGAAAGGTAGAGCTGGATGTAGAGCGTCAGGCTGCTGTGGCCGCACGACAGGACGAAACGGTCGCGACCCAGCCAGTTGGGGTCGGTCGGGTCGTGGCGCATCACACGCTGGAACAACAGGTATGCGGCGGGGGCCAGGCTCATGGCGGTGCCGGGGTGACCCGAGCCCGCCTTCTCCACTGCGTCCATCGCCAGGGCTCGAACGACGTCGACCGCCTGGCCGTCCAGGTCGGTCCATTCAAGGGCTGGCACGAGTTCGCTGCTCAAGTGCTCGATCTCCGGATTCTCGATGTCTTCGGCTGTGGATGTCTTTGGCTGTGCCGGTTGGCTATCCCGCCCACAGGGACCCTAACCGAGTGGAGCAGGCGATCAATTCCAATCGGCGCGAGCGTGTCCATGCACGGCGCAAAGCCCCCCATTGGCCGGACCGGCCGTCCCTGCGACTACAGTTTGTTTGTTCGCAGAGGCGTCACCGGCGCCCACCATGGATCCGCTCTAATCAGAGGTTACGCGTTGACCCCGCACAGGCTGGAAGCGCCTTGACGGTGCTCACCAACAGGCAGGCGGCGGCCCGATCTCCGCAGGTGGAGGCGCCGCGCTCGATCGGCATGATCGTCAAGGCCTACATCGCGCTCACCAAACCGCGGATCATCGAGCTGCTGCTGATCACGACGCTGCCGGTGATGTTCCTCGCGGCCGGCGGCCTGCCGCCTCTGTGGACCTCCGTCGCCGTCATGGTGTTCGGCACCCTGTCGGCGGGCAGCGCCAACGCGCTCAACTGCTACGTCGACCGCGACATCGACCAGAAGATGCGCCGCACCCGCCGCCGCCCGCTGGCCAGGCACCAGGTGTCGCCGCGCGGCGCGCTGATCTTCGGCATCGTGCTCGGCATCCTGTCCACCGCCGGCCTGTGGGTCACCACCAACGGGCTGGCGGCGCTGCTCTCCCTCGGCGCGATCCTGTTCTACGTCCTGGTCTACTCGATGATCCTCAAGCGGCGCACGGCCCAGAACATCGTCTGGGGCGGCATCGCGGGCTGCATGCCGGTCATGATCGGCTGGGCGGGCATCACCGAGCGGCTCGACTGGGCCCCGCTGGTGCTCTTCGGCGTCGTGTTCTTCTGGACGCCGCCGCACACCTGGACCCTCGCCATGCGCTACAAGGAGGACTACGCGGCGGCCAAGGTGCCGATGCTGCCGGTGGTGGCCACCGAGCGGCGGGTCATCATGGAGTCCATCGCCTACACGTGGGCGACCGTGCTGTGCTCGCTGGCGCTGTGGCCGGTGGCCGGCACCACGCTGTTCTACCCGGTCGTGGCCGCCGTGCTGGGCGTCATGTGCCTGTGGGAGGTGCACCGCCTGCTGGGCCGGCTCAACGCCGGCAAGACGGGCGTCGACCTGCGGCCCATGCGCTTCTTCCACTGGTCCAACGCCTATCTGGCGCTGCTGTTCCTCACGGTCGCCATCGACCCGCTGCTGGCCTGAGCGGGAGCGGGGACCCGCGTGTCCGTACGGTGATGAGTGGGTGTCCTGGGCGCCCGACCGGCACGGGCCCCGACACACTGATCCGTTAAAGTCACCCTATGGCGAGCCGCGATCCACGCTGGGTGTTGAAGGACCGCCCTTCGACGACGCTGATCGTCGGGCTGGTCCTCACCGGCATCTGCGCGCTGATCTCGTTCTCCTTCGACGTCTTCAACGGCGAGCCGGTGCAGTTCTTCATCGCCCTCGCGCTCGCCCTCGCCCCGGTGCCGCTGCTGCTGGCCGCCGTGCTCGCGCTTGACCGCATGGAGCCGGAGCCGCGCAGCAACCTCATCTTCGCCTTCGCCTGGGGGGCGGGCGTCGCCGTGCTGGTCGCCGGCGTGATCAACTCGCTCAACCTCCACTACTTCATGGACACCGTCAAGCTGTCGCAGGACAGCGCCCGCAACGTCGCGGCCACCTTCGGCGCCCCCGTGGTCGAGGAGACGATGAAGGGCCTGGTGCTGCTGGGCCTGCTCAGGTTCCGCAGGGCCGAGCTCGACGGGCCGACCGACGGCGTCATCTACGCCAGCATGGTCGGTCTCGGCTTCGCCATGAGCGAGAACGTCAGCTACTACCTGGCGGCCCTGTCCACCTCCGGCGTCAAGGGCCTCGCGGTCACCGTGGTGCTGCGCGGCATCCTGTCGCCGCTGGCCCATCCGCTGTTCAGCTCGATGATCGGCGTGGCCGTGGCGTACGCCGCCCAGCGCGGCTCCGAGCGGGTGTTCCTCATCCTGGCCGGCTGGTCGGGGGCGATGATCCTGCACGGCCTGTGGAACGGCCTGGCCTCCTACGGCGGCTTCCCCGGTCTCGTGGTGGCCTACCTGACGCTGCTGGTGGTGCTGGTCGTGCTCATCGGCGTGGTGTTCCGCGACCGGCGGCGCATCGTGGCGCTGATCCAGCGCTACCTGCCGGCGTACGAGCCGACCAAGCTCGTCAACGAGGCCGACATCTTCATGCTGTCGGCCTTCTCCCGCCGCCGCCAGGCCAGGCAGTGGGCCAAGGCCCACGGCGGCAAACGAGGGCTGCGCGCCATGGCCGACTACCAGCTCGCCGCCACCGAGCTGGGGCTGCTGCACGAGCGGGCGGCCCGCCACATGGTGGACGAGCAGACCTTCCACGAGGAGCAGCGGGCGCTGCTGGAGTGCATGAGCACCGCGCGCGGGCAGTTCCCCGTGCCGCCGGCGCACGCCCGGTCGGTCGCGGGCGGCATGCCCCCGCCCGGCTACGCGCCAGGCGCGCCCGGCTGACCGGCGCGCCCGGTCCGCTGGCACGCCCGGCCGGCCGGCGCGGGGCCGGCGAGCGTCAGGGGCGCGGCTCGGTGAGGGCGCGGGCGAGCGAGGTCTCCCGCGGACCGGGGAACACCGGATCGGCATCCAGGACCTTCGCGTCGGCGAACGCCTTGGCCGTGGCGAACAGCTCGCGGGCGGCGTAGACGTAGGTGACGCCGGCCCAGCGCCTGGAGGAGTCGTCGCCCGCCCCGAACGTCTCCAGCCCGGCCGTGCGGCACAGCGTCACCGCGCGCGGCACGTGGAACTCCTGCGTGACGACGGTGACGCTGCGCGCCCCGAAGACCTGCCGGGCCCGTACGCACGAGTCCCAGGTGTCGAAGCCGGCGTAGTCGAGCACCATCGCCGCCTCCGGCACGCCCCGGTCGCGCAGGTAGTCGCGCATCGCGGTCGGCTCGTCGTACTCCTTGCGGCTGTTGTCGCCGCTCAGCAGCAGCGCGCGCACCTTGCCGGCGTGGTAGAGCTCGGCGGCGACGTCGAGCCGGCGGGCCAGCATCGGCGAGGGCCGTCCTGCGTACAGGCCGGCGCCGAGCACCAGCGCCGCCTGCGCCGGGGGCACCCGGGCGGTCCAGCCGGCTCCCTCGGCCGTCACGCGGTGCCCCGAGCTGCTCAGCCACGCCCAGGTCATGGGCGCCAGCGCGAGGACGCTCAGCAGCACCAGCCCCTGGTACGCGCGCCGCAGCGCCTTCCGCGAGGGGCGCACCTTTCCCCGCACATCGCACCTCTTCCGGGCCGGGGGAGTGGCGGACATCTCACCACACACCCTGGCACAACCGATCACACAGTGGCGGCCACTTCGGCGGGGGAGGGGCCGGCCGGAGTGGCGGGCAGCGGCTCGCGGGAACGCAGCGAGGTGACCACCCGCAGCGCGGCGATCCAGACCACGGTGGAGCCGAGCACGTGCAGCAGCACCAGCGCGGCGGGCACGGCCAGGAAGTACTGGGTGTAGCCGATCACGCCCTGCGCCAGCTCCACCACGAGCAGCGCGAGCGCCGCCCGCCGGGCCGCCAGGGGCGCCCCCGACACGCGCAGCCCGAACAGCAGCGCGAACGTCAGCCCCACCACCACGTAGACCACGTCGGCGTGGAACCTGGCCACGGCCTCGATGTCGAGGTCGAAGCGGGAGGCGATCTCGTCGCCCGAGTGCGGGCCTGTGCCGCTCACCACCACGCCGACCACCAGCAGCGTGAACGTCGCGGCCAGCAGCACGTATCCGAGGACGCGCAGGTCCCGGTGGACCACCGTCCTCACCGGGCCGTCGCCCTCGCCGGCGCGGGCGTAGAGCAGCCAGCAGGCCGCGATGAGGCCGGTGGACAGCAGGTAGTGCATGCCCACGGTGAACGGGTTGAGCGCGGTGCGCACCACCAGGCCGCCCCAGAGCGCCTGGGCCAGCACGCCGGCCGGCTGCAGCAGGGCCAGCCGCATCAGCGACCTGCGGCGCGGCACGAGCCGCCAGACCGCGACCACGCAGACCGCGCCCACGGCCAGCACCAGGAAGGTCAGCAGCCGGTTGCCGAACTCGACGAACATGTTGAGCATCGACACCTCGGGGTGCGCCACCGGGACGAAGCTGTCGGGTGTGCACCGGGGCCAGGTGGGGCAGCCGAGCCCTGAGGCGGTGACGCGCACGCCGGCGCCGGTCACCGTGATGCCCGCGTTGGCGACCACCGAGGCCAGCGCCCAGCCGCGCATCGACCGCGGGGTCGGGGCCCAGAACGAGGCGAGTCCGCGCACGAAGGGGTTGCGGTGGTCAGTGGAGAGCTTCACGTCATCGATGGTACGGGCCGTACGGGCCGGTCCCGGAACCGGCAAGGGGGCTTCTCACGCCATGAGGTATGTGACATATTACTGGCGTAAGCGGTGGACCCGTCCCTGGAGGAACCCCTGATGGCCCTGGTGGAACGCAAGCCCTGGCGCGGCGTCATGGTCGCCACCGCGCTTCCCCTGCGCGACGACCTGTCCGTCGACCTCGACGGCTACGCCGGCCACTGCCGCTGGCTCGTCGACAACGGCTGTGACGGCGTCGTGGTCAACGGCTCGCTCGGCGAGTACCAGACGCTCACCGCCGAGGAGCGCGCCGCGGTCGTCGAGACCGCGGTCGCCGCCGTCGGCGGCGCCAACGTCATGGCCGGAGCCGGCGCGTACGGCGCCGCCGAGTCCCGCCGCTGGGCCGAGCAGGCCCGCGAGGCCGGCTGCGGCTCGGTGCTCCTGCTGCCCCCCAACGCCTACCGCGCCGACGAGCGGGCCGTCCTCGCCCACTACCGCGAGGTGGCCGGGGCCGGGCTGCCGGTCGTGGCCTACAACAACCCCTACGACACCAAGGTCGACCTCACCCCCGCGCTGCTGGCCCGGCTGCACGAGGAGGGCCTGATCGTGGCGGTCAAGGAGTTCAGCGGGGACGTGCGGCGGGCGTACGAGCTGGCCGAGCTGGCCCCCGGGCTGGACCTGCTCATCGGCGCCGACGACGTGCTGCTGGAGCTGGCCGTGGCCGGCGCGACCGGCTGGGTGGCCGGCTACCCCAACGCCCTGCCCGCCTCCACCTCCGCCCTCTACCGGGCCGCCGTCGCGGGGGACCTCGCCACCGCGCTGCCGCTGTACCGTACGCTGCACCCGTTGCTGCGCTGGGACTCCAAGACGGAGTTCGTCCAGGCGATCAAGCTGTCCATGGACCTGGCCGGCCGGCGCGGCGGCCCCTGCCGCCAGCCGCGGCAGCCGCTCACCGGCGAGCAGGCCGCGGCGGTCAGGGCCGCCACGGAGAAGGTGCTCGCGGAAGGGCTGAGGTGAGGACTCCGGCATGAGAACCACGCGCGTCTTCCACGCCGTCGACTCGCACACCGAGGGCATGCCCACCCGCGTCATCACCGGCGGCGTCGGCGTGATCCCCGGCGCCACCATGGCCGAGCGGCGGGTCCACTTCCGCGACCACCTCGACCACATCCGCAAGCTGCTCATGAACGAGCCCCGCGGCCACGCCGCGATGAGCGGCGCGATCCTCCAGCCGCCCACCCGGCCGGACGCCGACTTCGGCGTGCTGTTCATCGAGGTGTCGGGGCTGCTGCCGATGTGCGGCCACGGCACCATCGGCGTGGCCACCGTGCTGGTCGAGACCGGCATGGTCGAGGTGACCGAGCCGGTCACCACCGTCCGCCTGGAGGTCCCCGCCGGGCTGGTCGAGGCGGACGTCGCCGTCGAGGACGGCATGGCCATGTCGGTGACCCTGCGCAACGTGCCCTCCTACTGCGACCGGCTCGGCGCCGCCGTCACCGTGCCGGGCTTCGGCGAGATCCCGTACGACCTCGCCTACGGCGGCAACTTCTACGCCATCGTCGACCTCGACGCCTACGGCCTGCCCTTCGACCGCAAGGCCAAGAACGAGATCATCGCCGCCGGCCTGGCGACCATGGAGGCGATCAACGCCGCCGACCGGCCCGTGCACCGCGAGGACCCGCGCATCCAGGGCTGCCACCACGTCTACTTCGCCGCCCCCGGCTCCGACGCCCGCCACTCGCGGCACGCCATGGCCATCCACCCCGGCTGGTTCGACCGCTCCCCGTGCGGCACCGGCACCAGCGCCCGCATGGCCCAGCTCCACGCCCGCGGCGAGCTGCCCCTGGAGCGGGACTTCGTCAACGAGTCCTTCATCGGCACCCGCTTCGTCGGGCGGCTGCTGGGGGAGAGCGAGGTGGGCGGCGCGCCCGCCGTCCTGCCGTCGATCACCGGCCGGGCCTGGGTCACCGGCACCGCCCAGTACTTCCTCGACCCGCGCGACCCCTTCCCGGAGGGCTTCGAACTGTGATCACCACCGTCGACTACCACACCGGCGGCGAGCCGTTCCGCATCGTCACCGGCGGCGGGCCCGACCTGCCCGGCGAGGACGTGCCCGCCCGCCGGATCGCCGCCATGGAGAAGGCCGACGACCTGCGCCGGCTGCTCTGCCACGAGCCGCGCGGCCACGCCGACATGTACGGCTGCTTCCTGGTCCCGCCCGACGACCCCGGAGCGCACCTCGGGGCGCTCTTCTGGCACAAGGACGGCTTCTCCACCGCCTGCGGCCACGGCACCATCGCGCTCGGCGCGTACGCCGTGCACGAGGGCCTGGTGGCGGCCCCGGCGGACGGCGTGACCGACGTGGTGGTCGACGTGCCGTCCGGGCGGGTCACCGCCCGGGTGCGCACCTACGGCGGCCGGGTGCGGGGGGTCACGTTCGTGAACGTGCCGTCGTACGTGCTCGCGCGGGACGTGCCGGCGGCCGGCGTCCGGGTGGACCTGGCCTACGGCGGCGCGATCTACGCCTCGCTGCCGGCCGCCGCCGTGGGCCTGTCCGTGGAGCCCCGGCACCTGACCGCGCTCGTCGGGCACGCCCGGCGGATCAAGGCCGCGCTGGCCGGGCATCCGGCCACCCGGCACCCGGACGACGACCGGCTGTCCGGCGTCTACGGCGTGATCTTCCACGACGAGCTGCCGGACGCGGACGGCGCCGCGCACCAGCGCAACGTCACCGTCTTCGCCGACGGCGAGGTGGACCGCTCGCCCTGCGGCTCGGGCACCGCCGCCCGGCTCGCGCTGCTGCACGACGCCGGGCTGCGCGGCACGCTGGTGCACCACAGCGTCGTCGGCAGCTCCTTCGTCGCCCGGGTGGCCGGGGTCGTCGCGGAGGGGGTCGTGCCCGAGATCGAGGGCATGGCGTACCGGACCGGGCGGCACGTGTTCGAGCTGGATCCCGAGGACCCGATAGGAAGGGGGTTCGTGCTGCGATGAGTGATCTGCCGTACCTCGACGCCGCCACGGTCGAGCGGCTGGTGCCGATGGGCCGGGCCGTACAGGTCCTGGAGGACGCCCTGCGCGCCGGGCTCGACCCGGAGGCCACCCCGCAGCGGTCCGCCGTGGCCGTGCCCGCCGGGCAGCTCCTGCTCATGCCCGCGGCCACCGGCCGCTACGCCGGCGTCAAGGCCGTCTCCATCGCGCCCGCCAACCCGGAGCGCGGGCTGCCCCGCATCCAGGGGACGTACCTGCTGCTCGACGGCGCCACACTGGCCCCGCTGGCCGCGCTGGACGGCCTCGCGCTCACCTCGCTGCGCACCCCGGCGGTCTCCGCGCTGGCCGTCCGCCACCTGGCGAGGCCGGAGGGCGGCCGGCTCGTCGTCTTCGGCAGCGGGCCGCAGGCGTGGGGGCACGTCCTCGCCCTGCGCGAGGTCCGCCCGGTCACCGGCGTCACGGTCGTCGGCCGCGACCCCGGCCGCGCCGCCGCCCTGGCCGGGCGCTGCCGGGCCGCGGGACTGCCCGCCCGCGCCCACGGCCACGAGGAGGCCCGCGCCGTCGCGGCGGCCGTGGCGGAGGCCGACCTGATCGCCTGCTGCACGACCGCCAGGGAACCGCTGTTCCCCGGTAAGCTCGCCCGCGACGGCGTCACCGTCGTCGCCGTCGGCTCCCACGAGCCCGACGCCCGCGAGCTGGACGGCGACCTCGTCGCCCGCGCCACCGTGGTCGTCGAGGCGCGCTCGGCGGCGCTGGAGGAGGCCGGCGATGTGATCGTTCCGATCCGCCACGGTACGATCACCTCTGGTCATCTCGCGGGCAACCTCGCCGAGCTGGTCGCGGGCGCGGTGCCGGTGGGCTCCGGGCCGCGGGTGTTCAAGAGCACCGGCATGGCGTGGGAGGACCTCGTGGTGGCCGCCGCGGCCTACGAGGCATGGGCGGGCGGCGAACCCGGCGAGGGAGCGTAGACAGGGAGGGCGGATGGCTGCCGCAGACCGGCTCGACCTGCCGGCGGTGGGAGAGCGCCAGAGCCTGCGCGAGCAGGTGGCGCAGGCGCTGCGCGCCGCGCTGATCGCCGGCGAGATGCGGCCTGGCGTGGTCTACTCCGCCCCGGTGCTGGCCGCCCAGTTCGGCGTCTCGGCCACCCCCGTCCGGGAGGCCATGCTCGACCTGGCCAAGGAGGGCCTGGTCGAGGCGGTCCGCAACAAGGGCTTCCGGGTGACCGAGCTGTCCGACCGCGACCTCGACGAGCTGACCGAGCTGCGCCGCCTCATCGAGGTGCCGACGGTGGCGAGGCTCGCCGGCACGCTGGAGGCCGCCGCGTTCGAGCGGCTGCGGCCGATCGCCGAGGAGATCGTCGTCGCCGGCGAGGCCGGCGACCTGCTCGCCTACGTCGACGCCGACCTGCGCTTCCACGTCGAGCTGCTGGCGCTGTCCGGCAACGCGCGCCTGGTGTCCGTCGTGCGCGACCTGCGCAACCGGGCCCGGCTCTACGGCCTGTCCCAGCTCTCCGAACGCGACGCGCTCGGCGACTCCGCCCGCGAGCACCTCGCGCTCCTCGACGCGCTCGCCGGCGGCGACGGCGAGGCCGTGGCCCGGCTCATGGACGAGCACATCGGCCACGTCCGCGGCATCTGGGCCGCGCACGCCGAATCCTGACCCCGAGGATCCGGCGCACGAGTTTGGACATTCGGGGATCGAGCGATTCCCCCGCGAGGTAATCTCATTGCGGGCCCGCCGGAAGACACCGCAGGGCCCGCAACCACCGCCCCCGCGGCCGGCCGGCCGCGCTCCCCGCGCGAGGAGACCGCGTGGGAAGACGGGGCGGCACCCCACACGCTCGGTCACGCGGAATCCCGCCCTCCGCTGGCCTTCCTCGGGCTCGGCACCACCCCGCCCATCGACGCCGAGCCCTCCGCCGCGCGCCCGCGAGTTCCCGTCCCGGGGCGCGCGGCGGACCCCTCCTCCTGCGCCTTCCTCCGGGCCTGCCGCTACGCCTTTCCGCGCCTGGTCGAGCCCAGGCTGGCGGCGACCACGCAGACGATCGCCACCCAGTGCTGCGCGTGCAGGATCTCGCTCAGCAGCAGCACGCCGATCAGCGCCGCCACGGCCGGCTCCAGGCTCATCAGGATGCCGAACACCCGCGGCGGCATGCGCCGCAGCGCCTGCAGCTCCAGCGAGTACGGGATCACCGACGACAGCAGCCCCACGCCCACCCCGATGAGCAGCAACTCCGGCCGCAGCAGGTCGGCCCCGCCGGTCGTGACCCCGACCGGGGCGATCACCACGGCCGACACCATCATGGCGAACGCCAGACCGCTCGTCCCCGGGAAGCGCCGCCCGGCCGCCGCCGACAGCAGGATGTAGCCCGCCCAGCAGGCCCCGGCCACCAGCGCGAAGCCGATGCCGAGCCAGCTCGCCGCGGCCGGATCGCCCCAGGGCGCGAGCAGCGCCACGCCGGTGCCCGCCAGGGCCACCCACAGCAGGTCGATCCGCCGCCGCGAGGCCGCGACGGCCACCCCCAGCGGCCCCAGGAACTCGATCGCCACGGCGATGCCCATCGGCAGCCGCGCCAGCGCCTCGTAGAACGACAGGTTCATCAGCGCCAGCGTCAGGCCGAACCCGACGCCGACCGCCCAGTCACGCCAGGACAGCCCCTTCAGCCGCGGCCGGACGAAGGCCCCCATGATGAGCGCGCCGGCCGCGATGCGCACGAACACCACCGCGCTCGGCGGCAGCACCGCGAACAGCTCCTTGGCCAGGCCCGCGCCGAGCTGCACCGAGAAGATCGCCAGCACCACCAGCGAGGACGGCGGGATCGAGTCGGCCGCCGCGCGCAGCACGCTGCCCGGCCGCGGCAGGCCGGGGCCGCGCTCGAACGAGTCGTCCAGGGCGAAGGCGGTCACGAGGCTCCTCGCGGAAAGGTGGGATGAACAGCGGACCGGTAGAGCCTACTCGGGATGGACGACATTTCCGCACTTAGGGGCACGTTTAGAGTGGTACGTCATGGACGCCGCCCCCGCCCCCACCGTCAGCCTCGCCGCTCCTCCGCTGGGCGTGTCCGCCGCCTCGTTCGTCAGCAGCTTCGACCGCTTCGCCGTCAGCCCCATGCTCGTCGTGATCGCCACCGACCTCGGCGTGCCGCTGTCGGCGTCGGTCACCGCGGCCAGCGGCTACTACCTGGCCTACGGGCTCACCCAGCCGCTGTGGGGCGTGCTGTCGGACCGGTTCGGGCGGGTGCGGGTCATGCGCGGCGCGCTGGCGGGCGCGGCCGTGGCGGGGCTGGTCTCGGCGCTCATGCCCGCGCTCTGGGCGCTGGTGGCCGCCCGGGTCGTGACCGGCGCCTGCTTCGGCGCGGTGATCCCGACCGGGCTCACGTACGTGGGCGACACCGTACGGCCCGCGCTCCGGCAGCGCGCGCTCACCGACCTCATGAGCGCGACCGCGCTCGGCACCGCCCTCGCCACCGGGCTCGGCGGCGCGCTCGCCGGGCTGGTGAGCTGGCGGGCCGCCTTCACCGTGCCCGCCGTCTGCGCCCTGGCCTGCGCGCTGGCCCTGCGCTCGCTGCCCGAGCCGCCCCGCGACGGCGCGCCGGCGGGCGTGCGGCGCTTCCTCGGCCTGGTGCTCGGGCACCGCTGGGCGCTGCTGGTCTTCGCGCTCGCCTTCGCCGAGGGCGCGATCATACTCGGCGTGATGCCGTTCCTCGCCCCCGCGCTGGAGCACTCCGGCGTCGCCGCCGCCCTCGCCGGGCTCGGCATCACCGCGTACGGTATCGGGCTCTGGGCGCAGGCGAGGCTGGTCAAGCGGCTGTCGGGACGCTGGCCCGCGCCGCTGCTGATGACCGTGGGCGGGGCGCAGCTCGTCGCCGGCTTCGCGCTGGCCGCGGCGCGGGTGAACCTGGTCACCGTGGCCGTCACCGCGCTGCTGCTCGGCGGCGGCTGGTCGTTCCTGCACTCCTCGCTGCAGACCTGGGCCACGTCGGTGGTGCCGCGGGCCAGGGGCACCACGATCGCGTTCTTCGCCGCCGCGCTCTTCGTCGGCAGCGCCGTCTCCTCGTGGGCGGCCGGGCCGCTGGCCGAGGCGGGCCGCTACCCGCTGCTGTTCGGGCTGGCCGCCGCCGCGGCGGCGCCGCTGACCGCCGTGGCCGCGCTCACCCGCCGCCGCTACGGCGGCGTACGCGCGGGCTGACGGCCGCCAGGGTCACTCCCAGCGGAACGTCCGCGACACCAGCCCCAGCGACAGCACCGCCCAGGCCGTCAGCACGCCCAGAGGGACGAGCGGCAGCGCCGCCCCCTCGGCGAGCACCGCGCGCAGCCCGTCGGTCAGCGCCGAGATCGGCAGCACCTCCAGCGCCGGCCGTACGCTCTCGGGGAACTTCGTCAGCGGGAAGACCACCCCGCCGGCCCCGAGCAGCACCAGGTAGACGAGGTTGGCGGCGGCCAGCGTGGCCTCCGCGCGCAGGGTGCCCGCCATGAGCAGGCCGAGGCCGCTGAAGGCCGCCGTGCCTGCCACGATCAGCAGCGCCACGGCCAGGAACGACCCTTGCGGCCGCCAGCCCAGCGCCAGCCCGACGGCCACGATCACCACCGCCTGGATGGCCTCCACGGCCAGCACCGCCAGGGTCTTGGCCAGCATGAGCCCGGACCGCGTCAGCGGGGTCGCGCCGAGCCGCTTGAGCACGCCGTAGCGGCGTTCGAAGCCGGTCGCGATGGCCTGCCCGGTGAAGGCCGTGGACATCACCGCGAGGGCCAGCACGCCGGGCACGAGGAAGTCGACGCGCCGCCCGCCGCCCAGGTCGATCAGCGGGGCCAGCGAGAAGCCCACCAGCAGCAGCACCGGGATGATCAGGGTGAGCAGGAGCTGCTCGCCGTTGCGCAGGGTGGCCCGCAGCTCGGCGCCGGCCTGCGCCAGCACCATGCGCGGGAACGGCGCCGCTCCCGGCGCGGGGGTGAGGTCCAGCGCGCCCGTGGCCCGCTCGTACGCGCTCATCGCAGCTCCCTGCCGGTCAGCTCCAGGAAGACGTCCTCAAGGGTGCGCCGCTCGATGCGCAGGTCGTCGGCCGTGACGCCCTCGGCGGCGCACCAGGCGGTGACGGTGGCCAGCAGCTCGGGGCCGACCTGGCCCTCGATGATGTAGTGGCCGGCCGGCGACTCCTTGGCCGCGCTGCCCGCGGGGAGCGCGTTGAGCAGCTCCTCCAGCGTCAGCCCCGGCCGGGCGCGGAACCTGAGCTGCCGCTCGGCGCCGGTCAGCGAGGCGGGCGTGCCCTCGGCGACCACCCGGCCCTGGTCGATGATGACCACGTGGTCGGCAAGGCGTTCGGCCTCGTCCATGTGGTGGGTGGTGAGCACCACCGACACCCCGGCGGAGCGCAGCTCGCCCACCAGCTCCCAGCAGGCGTGTCTCGCCTGCGGGTCGAGGCCGGCGGTGGGCTCGTCGAGGAAGACCAGCTCGGGGCGGCCGATGACGGCGGCGGCCAGCGACAGCCGCTGCTGCTGCCCGCCCGACATGCGGCGGAAGGGGGTGCGGGCGTGGCCGGCGAGCCCGAGCCGGGTCAGCAGCGCGCCGGGGTCGAGCGGCCGGGCGTGGAAGCGCGCGACCAGGCGCAGCCACTCGCCGCAGCGCACCGCCGGCGGCACCCCGCCGGACTGGAGCATGACGCCGACCCTGGCGCGCAGCTCGGGATGCTCGGGGGCCAGCCCCAGCACCCGTACGGTGCCCGCGTCGGCGGTGCGGAACCCCTCGCAGATCTCGACCGTGGTCGTCTTGCCCGCGCCGTTGGGGCCGAGGACGGCCGTGACCGCGCCGCGCTCGGCGCGCAGGGCGAGGCCGTCGAGCGCGGTGGCGGCGCCGTAACGTTTGACCAGGTCGAGGATCTCGACGGCTGGGGATTCCATGACGACGAGTGTAAGGACTGCGCGGGGCGGTCCGGGCCGCAGGTGAGCCGGTGCGGCGAGGGCTGTTCATGGAAAATTGACGAAATATCTGATAATTGGGAATTAGGAGGATCGGACAGCGGTTGCCGTGCCTCGGCCCTCGTGGGCCACCTGGTTCGCGAGGAGAGAGGGTTCACGCATGTCCGTGGCCACCGCCACATCCACCGCCGTCGGAGCCGAGAAGAAGAGCCGCAGGGCGCTGCTCCTGGTGATCCTCGGCGCGCTCTCGGCCATCGGGCCGCTCTCCATCGACATGTACCTCCCCGCGCTGCCCGCCATCACCTCCGAGATGCTGAGCGGCCCCGCCCAGGTCCAGCTCACCCTCACCTCCTGCCTCATCGGCGTGTCGGTCGGGCAGGTCATCGCCGGCCCGGTCAGCGACGTGCGCGGGCGGCGGGTGCCGCTGCTGGTGGGCGTGGCCGGGTTCATGGCCGCCTCGCTGCTGTGCGCGTTCGCGCCGTCGGTGCCGATGCTCATCGCCTTCCGCCTGCTGCAGGGCATGCTCGGCGGGGCGGCCCTGGTCATCGTGCGCGCCGTGGTGCGCGACCTGTACGACGGCGCCGCCATCGCCCGCATCTTCGCCACGCTCATGCTGGTCAGCGGCCTGGCGCCGATCCTCGCCCCGATCGCGGGGGCGCAGCTGCTGGCGTTCACCTCGTGGCGGGGCGTCTTCGTGGCGCTCAGCCTGGCCGGCCTCGTGCTGCTGGTCGCGGTGCTCGCGGGGGTGCGCGAGACGCTGCCGGCCGGCAGCCGCGAGAGCGGCGGGCTCGGGCACACCGTCAGGACCTTCTGGCAGCTGCTGCGCGACCGCTCGTTCATGGGGTACGCGCTCACCGGCGGCCTGGCCTTCGCCTCGATGTTCGGCTACATCGCGGGCTCGCCGTTCGTGCTGCAGGAGATCTACGGCGCCACCCCGACGCAGTACTCCCTCGTCTTCGGGCTCAACGCCCTCGCCCTCACCGGCATGGCCCAGGTCGGCGGCCGGCTGGCGGGGCGGGTGCCCCCGGTGGCCCTCGTGGTGACGGGCCTGGCCGTCAGCCTGGCGGGCGGGGTCCTGCTCATGGTGGCCGCGCTCACCGGGCTCGGCCTGTGGGGCCTCGTGGCGGGCCTGGTCGTCGTCATGCTGGGCCAGGGCCTGACGCTGCCGGGCACCGGCGCGCTGGCGCTGGGCTCGCAGCCCGCCCAGGTGGCCGGCAGCGCCGCGGCGCTGATGGGCGTGCTGCAGTTCGCGCTGGGCGCGGCGGCGGCGCCGCTGGTCGGCGTCCTCGGCGAGGGCAGCGCCGTGCCGATGGCCTCCGTGATACTCGGTCCCATCGTCTGCGCCGTCGTGGCCTTCGCCGTCCTGGGGCGGCCCTGGGCGGCGAGCAGGAGTTAGGTAAGGCTACCCTGCGTGACAAATTCCATTGCCGGGCTGCTCCGATCCGTTTGTGAGGCGGGAAGGATTTACGGCACACTGATGTTGTGAAAAACATGCCCACGATCGAGCCCGGAAGCGAGCGCGGCACCCGTGCCCGCGTCGCCCGGCTGATCCTTGAGCATGGTCCCGTCGCGGCCGCCGCCCTCGGCGAGCGGCTCGGGCTCACGCCCGCCGCGGTCCGGCGTCACCTCGACGCCCTGCTGGCCGACGGGATGATCGAGCCCCGCACGGTGCGCCCGCGCGGACAGCGCGGGCGGGGGCGGCCGGCCAAGCTGTTCGCCATCACCGACGCGGGGCGCAGTGCCTTCGAGCACGCCTATGACGACCTGGCGGGCAGCGCGCTGCGCTACCTGGCTGATCGCATGGGGCAGGACGCGGTGACCGACTTCGCCCGCTCGCAGGTCTCGGGCCTGCTCAAGCGGCTGGAGCCGGTCATGCGGGCGGTGCCGGCCGAGCAGCGCGTACAAGTGCTGGCGCAGGCGCTGTCGGCGGACGGCTACGCCGCCTCGGCCAGCAAGGCCAAGTCCGGCGGAGACCAGCTCTGCCAGCATCACTGCCCGGTGGCCCACGCCGCTGCGGAGTTCCCTCAGCTCTGCGAGGCGGAGACAGAGGCGTTCGCGCAGCTCCTCGGCACACCGGTGCAGCGCCTGGCCACGATCGCGCACGGCGACGGGGTCTGCACGACACACGTGAGCCCGCAGACGCTGGGCGAATCCGCACACAAGGACAAAAGTCCTCACGATACGAGCAAGGAGACCGGAAGGTGACTGTCACCGACCGCCCGGAGCTGGAAGGCCTCGGGAATTACAAGTTCGGCTGGGCCGACCCGGACATCGCGGGTGCGACGGCCAGGCGAGGCCTGTCCGAAGAGGTCGTCCGCGAGATCTCCGCGCTGAAGAGCGAGCCGGAGTGGATGCTCGACCTGCGCCTCAAGGGTCTCCGGCTGTTCGGCAAGAAGCCTCTGCCCACCTGGGGCGCCGACCTCACGGACATCGACTTCGACAACATCAAGTACTTCGTCCGCTCGACGGAGAAGCAGGCCGCCTCCTGGGACGAGCTGCCCGCCGACATCAAGAACACCTACGACAAGCTCGGCATCCCCGAGGCCGAGAAGCAGCGCCTCATCGCCGGCGTCGCCGCCCAGTACGAGTCCGAGGTCGTCTATCACAAGATCCGTGAGGACCTCGAGGAGAAGGGCGTCATCTTCGTCGACACCGACACGGGCCTGAAGGAGCACGAGGAGCTCTTCAAGGAGTACTTCGGCTCGGTGATCCCGGTCGGCGACAACAAGTTCGCGGCGCTCAACACCTCCGTGTGGTCCGGTGGCTCGTTCATCTACGTGCCGCCGAACGTCGAGGTCGAGATCCCGCTGCAGGCCTACTTCCGGATCAACACCGAGAACATGGGCCAGTTCGAGCGGACCCTCATCATCGTCGACGAGAACAGCTACGTGCACTACGTCGAGGGCTGCACCGCGCCGATCTACTCCAGCGACTCGCTGCACAGCGCGGTCGTCGAGATCATCGTGAAGAAGAACGCCCGCTGCCGTTACACGACCATCCAGAACTGGTCCAACAACGTCTACAACCTGGTCACCAAGCGCGCCGTCGCCTACGAGGGCGCGACCATGGAGTGGATCGACGGCAACATCGGCTCCAAGGTCACGATGAAGTACCCGGCCGTCTACCTCATGGGCGAGCACGCCAAGGGCGAGACCCTGAGCGTCGCCTTCGCCGGCGAGGGCCAGCACCAGGACGCCGGCTCCAAGATGGTGCACCTGGCGCCCAACACCAGCTCCAGCGTCATCTCCAAGTCGGTGGCGCGCGGCGGCGGCCGCACCTCCTACCGCGGTCTGGTGCAGATCGAGGAGGGCGCCCACGGCAGCGCCAGCACCGTCAAGTGCGACGCGCTGCTGGTCGACCAGATCAGCCGCTCCGACACCTACCCCTACGTCGACGTCCGCGAGGACGACGTCTCGATGGGCCACGAGGCCACGGTCTCCAAGGTCAGCGAGGACCAGCTGTTCTACCTCATGAGCCGCGGGCTCGACGAGGACGAGGCGATGGCGATGATCGTGCGCGGCTTCGTGGAGCCGATCGCGCGTGAGCTGCCCATGGAATACGCGCTCGAGCTCAACCGGCTGATCGAGCTGCAGATGGAAGGAGCCGTCGGCTGATGGGCCTGAACGAGAAGCCCCTGTCGACCCTGCACGAGAAGGCGTCCTACGACCTGGGCGACTTCGAGGTCCCGACCGGCCGCGAGGAGGCCTGGCGGTTCACGCCGCTCACGCGGCTGAAGGGCCTGCACAACGGCAAGGCCGAGGCGGCGGGTCACGTCCGCCTCGACGTCGACGCCGCCCCCGAGGTCACCGTCGAGACGGTCGGCCGCGACGACGCCCGCGTCGGCAAGGCGTTCACGCCCACCGACCGGGTCAGCGCCCAGGCGTGGAACAGCTTCGAGAAGGCCACCGTCATCACGGTGCCGCGCGAGGCCGTCGCCTCCAGGCCGACCGTGCTCACCCTCACCGGCGAGGGCGACGGCGCCGCCTACGGCCACCTCGTGGTCAAGGTGGAGCCGCTGGCCGAGGCCGTGATCGTGCTCGACCACAAGGGCAGCGCCGTCTACGCCGACAACATCGAGTTCGTCGTCGGCGAGGGCGCCAGCCTCAAGGTCGTCAGCCTCCAGGACTGGGACGACGACGCCGTGCACGTCTCGCACCACCACGCCCAGCTCGCCAAGGACGCGACCTTCCGCAGCTTCGTGGTGACGCTCGGCGGCGACCTCGTGCGCCTGTCGCCCAGCGTCGCCTACACCGCGCCGGGCGGCGACGCCGACCTGTCGGGCGTCTACTTCGTGGACGCCGGGCAGCACCTGGAGCACCGCCTGCTGGTCGACCACTCCCAGCCCCACTGCAAGAGCAACGTCGACTACCGCGGCGCGCTGCAGGGCGACCGGGCGCACGCCGTCTGGATCGGCGACGTGATCATCAGGGTCGAGGCCGAGGGCACCGACACCTACGAGCTCAACCGCAACCTCATCCTCACCGACGGCGCCCGCGCCGACTCGGTGCCCAACCTGGAGATCCTCACCGGCGAGGTCGCGGGAGCGGGGCACGCCTCCGCCTCCGGCCGCCTCGACGACGAGCACATCTTCTACCTCCAGGCCCGCGGCATCCCCCACGACGAGGCGCGCCGCCTGGTCGTGCGGGGCTTCCTCGGCCAGCTCATCGAGAAGATCCAGATCGAGGAGCTGCGCGAGCGCGTCATGAGCGCCGTCGAGGCGGAGCTCGCGCGATGAGCGACGCCGGGAGCTTCGAGAAGGTGTGCTCGCTCGCCGACATCCCCGACGGGGGAGTGATCGGCGTCGAGGTGGGGGAGACCCCAGTGGCGCTGGTGCGCAAGGGCGAGCGCGTGTTCGCCCTGCACGACGTCTGCTCCCACGCCGAGGTCAAGCTCAGCGAGGGCGAGGTCTACGACGACACGCTGGAGTGCTGGCTGCACGGCTCGTGCTTCGACGTGCACACCGGCAAGCCGACCGGCCCGCCCGCCATCAAGCCCGTGAACGTCTACACAGTCAAGATCGACGGCGATGACGTCCTCGTCTCGCTCTCGAAGGAGTCATAAGCAATCATGTCCACCCTTGAGATTCGCGACCTGCACGTCGCCGTCGAGGACAAGGAAATCCTGCGCGGCGTCAACCTCACGGTGAGCGCCGGCCAGACGCACGCCATCATGGGCCCCAACGGCTCGGGCAAGTCGACGCTGGCCTACGCGATCGCCGGCCATCCCAAGTACACCGTCACCGGCGGGCAGGTCCTGCTCGACGGCGTCGACCTGCTGGAGCTGTCGGTCGACGAACGCGCCCGCGCGGGCCTGTTCCTCGCCATGCAGTACCCGGTCGAGGTCCCCGGCGTGTCGGTCTCGAACTTCCTGCGCTCGGCCGTCACCTCCGTCCGCGGCGAGGCGCCCAAGCTGCGCGAGTTCGCCAAGGACCTCAAGAACGGCATGGACGCGCTGTCCATCGACCCCGCCTTCGCCCAGCGCAACCTCAACGAGGGCTTCTCCGGCGGCGAGAAGAAGCGGCACGAGATCCTCCAGATGGAGCTGCTCAAGCCGAAGATCGCCGTCCTCGACGAGACCGACTCCGGCCTCGACGTCGACGCGCTGCGCGTGGTGTCCGAGGGCATCAACCGCTTCCGCGCGAGCGGCGAGACCGGTGTGCTGCTGATCACGCACTACACCCGCATCCTGCGCTACGTGAAGCCCGACTTCGTGCACGTCTTCGCCGGCGGGCGCATCGTCGAGGCGGGCGGGCCGGAGCTGGCCGACAAGCTCGAGGCCGAGGGCTACGAGCAGTACACGAAGGCGTCTGCATGACTTCCACCAGCTTGGACGTGGAGAGGATCAGGAAGGACTTCCCGGTCTTCTCCCGCGAGCTGCCCGACGGGCGACCGCTCGTCTACCTCGACTCGGGCAACTCCTCGCAGAAGCCCAACCTGGTCATCGAGACCATGCGCGAGCATCTGGCCCTGCACTACAGCAACGTGGGGCGGGCCATGCACGTGCTCGGCGCGGAGTCCACGGAGGCGTACGAGGGCGCCCGCGACAAGGTCGCGGCGTTCGTCGGCGCGTCACGCGACGAGGTGGTCTTCACCAAGAACGCCTCCGAGGCGCTCAACCTCGTCGCCTACTCCTTCGGCAACCCCGCCAACACCGACCCCCGCTTCACCCTCGGGCCCGGCGACGAGATCGTCATCACCGAGATGGAGCACCACTCCAACATCGTGCCGTGGCAGCTGCTCGCGCAGCGCACCGGCGCCACGCTGAAGTGGTTCGGCGTCACCGACGAGGGCCGGCTCGACCTGGCCGACGGCGTCATCACCGAGCGGACGAAGATCGTCTCGGTGGCCCACCAGTCCAACGTGCTCGGCACCGTCAACCCGGTGGTCGAGCTGGCCAGGCGGGCCCACGAGGCCGGCGCGCTCATCCTGCTGGACGCCTCCCAGTCCGTGCCGCACCACCCGGTGGACGTGGCCGCGCTGGACGCCGACTTCGTGGCCTTCACCGGCCACAAGATGGTGGGCCCCTCCGGCATCGGCGTGCTGTGGGCGCGGGCCGAGCTGCTCGACGCCATGCCCCCGTTCCTCGGCGGCGGTGAGATGATCGAGGCGGTCTGGATGGACCACTCGACCTACGCGCCGGCTCCGCACAAGTTCGAGGCCGGCACGCCGCCGATCGTCGAGGCCATCGGCCTCGGCGCCGCCGTCGACTACCTCACCGGGGTCGGCCTGGAGGCGATCGAGGCGCACGAGCGCGAGCTGACCCGCTACGCGCTGGAGGCGCTGGGCGAGGTGCCGCGGCTGCGCGTCATCGGGCCCGCCACGCTGGAGGCGCGGGGCGGCACGGTGTCGTTCACGCTGGAGGGCATCCACCCGCACGACGTCGGGCAGATCCTCGACGACCGGTTCGGCGTCGCGGTGCGCGTCGGGCACCACTGTGCCCGCCCGCTGCACCTGCGGTTCGGAATACCCGCGACCACGCGGGCGTCGTTCTACCTGTACAACACCACGGGCGAGATCGACGCCCTGGTGCGCGGCCTGCATCACGTCCAGAAGGTGTTCGCATAGCCATGATCGGCGAGTCGATGTACCAGGAGCTGATCCTGGAGCACTACAAGCACCCGCAGGGGCGCGGGCTGCGCGAGCCGTACGACGCCGAGGTCCACCACGTCAACCCGACCTGCGGCGACGAGATCACGCTCAGGGTCAAGCTGGACGGCGGCAAGGTGCTCGACGTCTCCTACGACGGGCAGGGCTGCTCGATCAGCCAGGCCGCCGCCTCGGTGCTGCACGAGCTGACGACCGGCTTGTCGGTCGAGGAGTCGCTGTCGGTCGTCGACGAGTTCACCCGGCTCATGCAGGGCAGGGGTCAGGTGGAGGCCGACGAGGACGTGCTCGGCGACGCGGTCGCCTTCGCGGGCGTGGCCAAGTTCCCGGCCCGCGTGAAGTGCGCGTTGCTGTCCTGGATGGCCTACAAGGACGCAGTGGTGAGGAGTGCCGCTCAATGAGCAAGCCAACGGAGACGCCGACCACCGACTTCGACGGTGACATCACCGTCGAGGAGGTCATGGAGGCGCTCAAGGACGTCGTCGACCCCGAGCTGGGCATCAACGTCGTCGACCTGGGCCTGGTCTACGGCCTCAACCTCGACCCGGCCGGCGGCGGCAAGCCCGTGGCCACCATCGACATGACGCTGACCAGCGCGGCCTGCCCGCTGACCGACGTCATCGAGGACCAGGCGCACTCGGCGCTCGACGGCATGGTCTCCGACGTCAAGATCAACTGGGTCTGGCTGCCGCCGTGGGGCCCGGACAAGATTACCGACGAGGGGCGTGAGCAGCTCCGTATGCTAGGCTTCAACGTCTGATCTCTTTCGCTGCGCGGCTGGCGTCCGACGTCAGCCGTTTCAGCGTGTCCATCAGGGTTTTCGGAAGGTCCGAACCTGGCCGGGAAATATCCGATAACATCCCGGCGTTGGAAAAACAGATGCACCTGACGCCTCATCGCGCGTTTCAGCATCGCCTGCGGCCGGTGCGCCGGTGCATCCTCCCCCTCTTTTTCTGATCTGGTACGGCACGATGCTGTACATCTTGGCTCGTCCTTTCGCAGAAGTGACGTGCCACTTCGACGGAAAGGCACGACTTTCGTGACCATGCTTGACGCTGTCATGCCCGCGCTCGACGAGCAGAGCGTCTCCAGCGCGCCCTCCGCGGCCGCCACGGAGACGGGCCCGTCCGAGTTCGAGCTCCTGGGCCTGCCCAGGCCGCTCGTCTCCGGGCTGGCCCGCCAGGGCATCGACAGCCCCTTCCCGATCCAGAGCGCCACCATCCCCGACGTGCTGGCCGGCAACGACGTACTCGGCCGTGGCCAGACCGGCTCCGGCAAGACCCTCGCCTTCGGCCTGCCCACCATGGCGCGCCTCGCCGGCGTCCGGCCCGCTCCCGGGCGGCCCCGCGCGATGATCCTCGTACCGACCCGTGAGCTCGCGCTCCAGGTCCACGACGCCCTCGAACCTCTCGGCCGCGGCCTCGGGCTGCGCATGAAGGTTGTCGTCGGCGGCATGTCCATGGGCAAGCAGATCGAGGCGCTGCGGCGCGGCGTCGACCTCGTCATCGCCACCCCCGGGCGGCTCGGCGACCTGATCCGTCAAGGCGAGTGCTCGCTCGCCGAGGTCGAGGTCAGCGTCCTGGACGAGGCCGACCACATGTGCGACCTCGGCTTCTTCCCGGTCGTCACCGAGCTGCTCGCGCAGACCCCGGCCGACGGGCAGCGGCTGCTGTTCTCCGCCACTCTCGACGGCGACGTCGACAAGCTGGTGCAGCGCTTCCTCAAGAACCCGATCACGCACTCCGTGGCTCCCGCGACCTCGCCGGTCGACACGATGGAGCACCACGTGATGCAGGTCACCCGCGACGAGAAGTTCGACGTGGCGGCCGAGATCGCCAACCGCGAGGGCCGCACCATCATCTTCGTGCGCACCCAGCACGGCGTGGACCGGCTGTGCAAGCAGCTCGCCCGCGTCGGCGTCAAGGCCGGCGGCCTGCACGGCGGCAAGCGCCAGAACCAGCGCACCCGCATCCTCGCCGAGTTCCGCGAGGGCTCGGTCAACGTGCTGGTCTGCACCGACGTCGCGGCGCGCGGCATCCACGTGGACAACATCTCGCTGGTGCTGCACCTCGACCCGCCCCAGGACCACAAGAGCTACCTGCACCGCGGCGGGCGCACCGCGCGGGCCGGCGAGAAGGGCACCGTCGTCACGCTGGTGCTGCCGAACGAGCGGCGCTCCACCGACGCGCTGACCCGCCGGGCCGGCATCCACCCGTTCCGCCTCAAGGCCACCCCGGGGCACCCGCGGCTCGCCGAGGTGACCGGCGCCCGCGTCCCGAGCGGCGAGGCCATCCCCGTGTGGGAGCCCGACGTCCGCAAGCCGCTGCGGCCCCGCCGCGACGGCGGCGGGCACGGCGGCTCCGAGCGCCGCAACCGCCGCCCGCGCCGCGACTTCGACGGCGAGCGCCGCCCGCGCCGCCACGAGGACGGCGAGCGTCCCTTCGGCGGCGGCGAGCGTCCCTCCTACGGGGGCGGCGAGCGTTCGTTCGGCGGCGGCGAGGACCGGCGTCCGCGCCGGCACGGCGACGAGGCGCGCACCGTCGGCGAGAGCCGCGACCGCGGCTACCGGCCGAGGCGTCCCTTCCGTGAGGGCGAGCGTCCCGTGCGTGAGGGCGGCCGTGACGGTTACCGCGGCGGCGCCCGCGACGACCGTGGCTTCTCGGGCGACCGCGGCTACAACGGCGACCGCGGCCCCTCGGGCGAGCGCGGTTTCTCCGGTGACCGTGGCTACTCGAACGACCGCGGTGGCTCCCGCGACGACCGCGGCTTCTCGGGTGACCGCGCTCCCTCCGGTGACCGCGCTCCCTCCGGGGACCGTGGTTCGTCCGGCGACCGCGGGTTCTCGGGCGAGCGTGGCTTCTCCGGTGACAACCGGCGTGGTGGCTTCCGCGCCGAGCGCGGCTACCGCGGCGACGACCGTGGCGGGCGCGGCGACGACCGTGGGGGGCGCGGCGACTGGCGCGGCTCCGACGACCGCGGCAAGCGCCCCCGCCCGTTCTCCGCGGACCGCCGCCACGCGCGCTGACCGGCCCCGCTGAACGTTCCACCGCCCGCCACACCCCCGAGGTGTGGCGGGCGGCGGCGTCTCCGGGGGCGGGTCAGCCCTTCAGCCCGCTCAGCGCGATGCCGCGGGTGAAGTACTTCTGGAAGACGAGGAAGAACACGATGGTCGGGACCGACGCGATGAGCCCGCGGCGAGCGCCGGCCGCAGCAGCGGCAGCACGATCTGCCACCAGATCCGCCACTCCCCGGCGCCGTCCACGCGGGCCGCCTGGATGAGCTCGTTCGGCACCGACTGCAGGAACTGTACGAGGAAGAACAGCACGAACGCCTTGGCCAGCCCCGGCACGATGTACGCCGTGTAGGTGTCCAGCCAGCCCAGGTTGCGCATGATGACGTAGTTCGGGATGAGCGTCGTCTGCCAGGACACCATCATCGAGGCGATGATCATCAGGAAGATGACCCGGCGGCCCCTGATCCGGTGCTTGGCGATGGTGAAGACGGCCGGGTTGACCCCGTCGAACGAGGTGAAGCTGAGGTAGAGCGAGTTGGCCAGCGGCCAGAGCAGGAACGCCGCGAACAGCGCGAGGAACGGCAGCAGCATCGCGTACGAGGTGCCGTAGCGGCGCAGCCGGCCGCCGATGGGGACGGGACCCGCCATGTGTCGGCCTCCTAACCGGCGTGCGCGCCATGACCTTGGCCGCCTCCGCGAGCGCGGTCCGCGCGTCCGTCTTGCCGAGGATCGCCGACTGGAGCTGCTTGGCGACGTCGGAGGCGCTCTCGTCCCAGCCGGGGCAGCCGGGGGCGGCCTTGCCCGTGCCGATCGCCTGCGCGAAGACCTGCGCCTGCTCGGGCGTGAACGTCGAGCCGCCGACGATCTTGTCGGGGCGCGGCGGGATGTAGGAGAGGTTGCGTTTCCTGGCCTCGTCGGCGACGGCGGCGATGGCCTCGTCGGTGTACATGAACGTCACGAAGTCCGCGCCGGTCTCGGCGTACTTGCTGGAGGAGGTGACGCCGATCGCCCGGCCGCCGATGAACGTGGTCGGCCCGGCCGGCCCTGCGGGCAGCGGCGCCATCGCCCACTTGCCCTTCAGCTTGGGCTTGTTGGCGTCGAGCCCCTTGGCGATCCAGTTGCCGGCCACCACCATCGCGGTGCCGGCGGCGAGGGCGTCGGAGCCCTCGACCGTGGAGGTGGGCGCGCCGTGCTCGCGGTAGAGCTCCACCCAGTACGTCAGCGCCCGCTCGGCCTGCGGGGTGTCGAGCGAGGGCTTGCAGTCGGGGGTGTAGAACGTGCCGCCGGCCTGGTAGAGGTAGTTGAATTGACGCGCTCCCCAGCCTGAAGGACCCCGTTGGGGATCTCTCATTACGACCATTGTGTTCATTGAGCTATCAAATCGACACTGATGGTGAAAGGCGGCGCGTGGGCGAGGGAGATGAGATCGATGCTGGAGAAGCGACGTGGGCGACAGGTGCCCGAGCTGACGGCCCGGGTGGTCGCGGCGGCCTTCCCCAAGGGCACCCTGGCGGTGTGGCTGCGTGATGCGCTGGGCGAGGTGTTCTCCGACGAGTTGTTCGCCGAGGCGTTTCCAGCCGATGGGCGCCCGGCCATCTCGCCGGGCGCGCTGGCGGCGGTGTCGGTGTTGCAGTACGCCGACAACCTCTCCGACAGGCAGGCGGCCGAGGCGGTGCGAGCCCGGATGGACTGGAAATACCTTTTGGGGCTGGAGCTGACAGACCCGGGGTTCGACCACAGCGTGCTCAGCGACTTCCGCGCACGGCTGGCCGAGCACGGCCTGGAGGAGAAGATCTTCGAGGCGGTGCTGGAGGCAGCCGCCGCTCGCGGGCTGCTGCGCCCGCGCGGGCGGCAGCGGACGGATTCCACCAAGGTCTTGGCCGATGTGCGGCTGCTCAACCGGATGGAGTTCGTCGGCGAGGTGCTGCGCACGGCGCTGGAGGCCCTGGCCGCTGCGCACCCGTCCTGGCTTGAGGAGGTGCTGGCAGGGCAGGAGGAGCGGTGGCTGCGCCGCTATGGGGAGCGGATCGACTCCTGGCACGGGGACCTGCCTGGTGCCGATCGCGAGCAATGGCTGCGGCAGGTGGGCGAAGACGGCTTCTTCCTGCTGGAGAAGATCGAGGATGCGAAGGCGCCGGCATGGCTGCCTCTGATCCCCGCCCTGGCGGCGCTGCGCCGCTGCTGGGATGAGCAGTACCTGCGCGACGAGCACGGCGTGCAGGCCCGCGAAGGCGCACAGTTGCCGCCCGGGGCCCAGCGCATGGCCAGCCCGCACGACCCGCAGGCCCGCTACGGGGTCAAGCGCGGGCAGGGCTGGGTCGGCTACACCCTGCACGTGACCGAGACCTGCGAGGCGGACGCGCCCCGCCTGATCACGGACGTGGCCACCGGCACCGCCGCCGACGGTGATGACAGCGCCGCGCTGCCGGGCATCCACCAGCGTCTTGAGCGACGCGGTCTGCTGCCCGCCGAGCACCTGCTCGACAGCGGCTACGTCACCGCGGCGAACCTGGTCGAGGCCGCCGGCACCCGCGGCGTCGTCCTCATCGGCCCGGCCCGCCCCATCACCGCGGCCGCGGCTGACGGCCGCTTCACCCACGAGGACTTCCGCATCGACGACCAGGCGCGCACCGCCGTCTGCCCCGGCGGGCAAACCAGCATCTCCTGGGTCCCGGCCCACTCGGCCAGGGGCGTCCCCGTTATCCAGGTACGTTTCGCCGCCGCCGGCTGCCGCGCCTGCCCGCTGCGGCAGCGTTGCACCACGGCCGACAACCCGCAGTGGGGACGGACGCTGACCCTGCGCCACCCCCGCCAGCGGGCCGCCCTCCAGCAACGCCGCCACGAGCAGGACACCCCCGCCTGGCGGCACCGCTATCGGCCGCGCGCCGGCATCGAGGCCACGATCCACCAGCTGACCTCCCGCACCGGCCTGCGCCGCAGCCGCTACCACGGCCTGCAACGCACCCACCTGGGCCACTGCCTGGCCGCAGCAGCCGTCAACCTGATCCGCATCCACGCCTGGGAACACGGCATTCCACCTGATCCAACACGAAGAACCCATTTATCCCGATTGCTCGGCAAATGCGCGTAATGAGAGATCCCCAACGGGGTCCTGAAGGCCGGAGCACTGGCCCGCATTCTGGTAGCCGATCCAGTCGAGGTTGCCCCAGTCCTGGCTGTAGGGCTTCTTCATCCCGGCCGCCCTGAGCGTGCCGATGTCCTCGACCAGCTCCTCCCACGTCTTGGGCGGGGCGTCGATGCCGGCCTGCTTCAGCAGGTCGGTGCGGTAGTAGAGGGCCAGGGTGGACATGTCGAGCGGCACCCCGTACACCGAGCCGTCGGGGGAGACGGCCGACTCCCACTGGGCGGGCTGGGCCTGCCCCTTGAGCGCGTCGATGCCGTACCCCCGCAGGTCCACCATGGCGCCGCGGGCGCCGAACTGGATGGTCCAGGTCATGCCTCCGGAGAGGATGCCGGGGCCGGTGCGGCTGGTCGCGGCGGCGAGGAGCTTGGCGTAGGCGTCGTCCCAGGACAGGGTCTGCACCTTGATCGTCACGTTGGGGTGCTTCTGGTGGTAGAGGTCGGCGGCCTTCTGGAAGGTCGCCGTCTCGTCGTCGCCGCCGGTAGACCAGAAGGACAGGGCCATGGGGGCGTTCTGGTCGGCCTGCTCGGTCCGGGTCTGGCCGCTCGTGGCGCAGGCCGTGCTCAGGGCGGCCACGAGGATCGTGCTGCACGCTGCCAGGGTTCGTCGCATGGGGCCATCCGATCTCTCCGTCGGATGGGCGCCGGACTTGCGCCGGCGGACGTGCGGATGTGCCTGCGGGTCCCTTGGCCGGCGCCCACTTACGTGTGCGGAGCGGATTTCACCACTTAAGCGGGTAAGCCACAATAGGCGAGCGCCGCCAGGTAGCCGATCACCTCGCCCATCACCGTGGCATCGTCCGACCACACGGCGGGCAGCGGGCCCGCGCCCGGCGGATGCCCGGCCACCACCGCGGGCATGCCCAGCCGCTCCACCTCCGCCACCCGGGGGTCGGCGGCGCGCAGGTCCACCAGGATCGCGCCGTCCACCCGGCCCTCGCCCCACCAGCGCCGGTACACCGCGATCTCCGCCTGATGGTCCGGCGCCACCTGCAGCATCAGCGCGCACGAGCCGGCCGGCACAGCACCAGGCCGATCGCGCCGGCGCGGGCGCCGCTCAGCGAGCGCGCCGCCAGGCTGGGGCGCCAGCCGACCTCCTGGGCGATGGCCAGGATGCGCGCCCGCGTCCCCGCCGAGACGCCGGGGCGGCCGTTCAGCGCGTACGACACCGCCCCTTGGACACGCCGGCCCGCCGCGCGATGTCGGCGATCGTCGGCCTCTTCACCGCCTGCTCCCTCCCGCGCCCCGGAGCGCCCGGACAAACCGCTGAACCGTATCAGCGACATTGACAATCTCCGGTCCCGTACGGGCACAATGCTTTTCCGGTTCATAAACCGGAAACGGGTCCATGTGCGGCCCCGGGAGTCTTTGACGTCCGGGCGCAGTCGAACGGACCTGCCGTCCCCCCGCCCGTCCGCCGCGTGCCCGCTCAGGAGCGCCGATGTTCGTCGACATGCCTCTCTCCCAGCTCCGCGCGTACCTCCCCGAGCGTGCCGAGCCGGCCGACTTCGACGCCTTCTGGGAGCGCACGCTCGCCGAGGCCCGCGCCCACGACCTCGCGCCCGTGTTCACGCCCGTCGCGTCGGAGCTGACCGTCGCCGACGTCCACGACGTGACCTTCGCCGGCTTCGGCGGCGACCCGATCAAGGGCTGGCTGCTGCTGCCCAGGCACGCCGCCGGGCCGGTGCCGTGCGTCGTGGAGTACCAGGGCTACGGGGGCGGGCGCGGGCTGCCGATCGACTGGCTGCTGTGGCCGGGCGTCGGCTACGCGGTCCTCGCCATGGACAGCCGCGGCCAGGGCGCGGGCGGCTGGCGGCGCGGCGACACGCCCGACCCGTACCCCGGCACCGGGCCGCAGACGCCGGGCGTGATGACCAGCGGCGTCCACGACCCCGCCGCCTACTACTACCGGCGGCTCTACACCGACGCGGTGCGCGCCGTGGAGGCCGCGCGGGCCCATCCCGGAGTGAGCGCCGTCGCGGTCGGCGGCGCCAGCCAGGGCGGGGCCATCGCGCTCGCCGTCGCCGCGCTCGCCCGCGACCTGGCGTGCGCGTTCGTCGACGTGCCGTTCCTGTGCCACGTCAGGCACGCCACCGAGATCACCGGCGAGCACCCGTACGCCGAGCTCGCCGCGTACTGCCGGGCCTTCCACGAACGGGTGGAGGACGTCTTCGCCACCCTCGCCTACTTCGACGGGGTCAACTTCGCCGCCCGCGCCGCCACGCCCGCGCTGTTCTCGGTCGGGCTGCGGGACGGCGTCACCCCGCCGTCCACGGTGTTCGCCGCCTACAACCACTACGCGGGGGAGAAGGACATCAAGGTCTATCCGTACAGCGGGCACGAGGGCGGCGAGTCGGCGCAGGCCATGGCGCGGATCGCGCGGGCCAGGAAGGCGTTCGGCTGATCCGGGGCGTCTCGCGTGGCGGACGGCGGGCGGCGTCACCTCGTCCCGCAGACTAGGCTTGTCAGGCACGCCATCGAACGACGAGAGAGACCATGAAGACCTTCGAAGAGCTGTTCGCCGAGCTGTCCGAGAAGGCCCGCACCCGGCCCGCGGGGTCGGGCACCGTGGCCGCGCTCGACGCCGGCGTCCATGCCATCGGCAAGAAGGTCGTCGAGGAGGCCGCCGAGAGCTGGATGGCGGCCGAGCACGAGTCGGACGACAGGGCGGCCGAGGAGATCTCCCAGCTCCTCTACCACGTGCAGGTGCTCATGATCGCCAAGGGCATCGGGCTCGACCAGGTCTACAAGCATCTCTAGGGCGCGCCCGCGCCCGCCTCCGCACCCGACCTGGAGAACCCGAGACACCGAACGAGGACCTGACATGCTGCGTCTGGCAGTACCCAACAAGGGCGTGCTCAGCGAGGCCGCCCAGGCCATGCTCAAGGAAGCCGGCTACCGCTCCCGCAGGGACAGCAAGGAACTGGTCGTGGTCGACGAGGACAACGGCTGCGAGCTGTTCTTCCTGCGTCCCCGCGACATCGCCGTCTACGTCGGGGAGGGCACCCTAGACGTCGGCATCACCGGCCGCGACATGCTCGTCGACTCCGGCGCGCCCGTCGAGGAGATCATGCCGCTCGGCTTCGGCGGCTCCACCTTCCGCCTGGCGGGCGTGGCCGGCGCGATGACCTCCGTGCAGGACCTGGAGGGCCGGCGCATCGCCACCTCCTACGCGGGGCTGCTCGAGAAATACCTCTCAGACCAGGGCGTCGACGCCCGGGTGATCAAGCTGGACGGCGCCGTCGAGACCGCGATCAGGCTCGGCGTCGCCGACGCCATCGCCGACGTCGTCGAGACCGGCACCACGCTGCGCAACGTCGGCCTGGACGTCTTCGGCGAGCCGATCATGCGCTCCGAGGCGGTGCTGATCAAGCGGCAGGGCGCGCCGGAGACGGCCGGCACGGGCCAGTTCGTCCGCCGCTTCCAGGGCGTCGTGCACGCTCGCGACTTCGTGATGATGGACTACGACATCCGCGCCGAGCGCATCGAGGAGGCCATCGCCCTCACGCCCGGCATGGAGGGCCCCACCGTCTCGCCGCTGCACCGCGAGGGCTGGGTGGCGGTGCGCGCGATGGTCCGCCGCAAGGGCCACCAGCAGGTGATGGACCAGCTCTGGGACATCGGCGCGCGGGCGATCCTGGTCACCGACATCTACGCCTGCCGCCTCTGACGCCCGGGGACCGCCCCTGACGCCCGGGGGCGGGGGCCGCGTCTGACAAATGTCACGGCCGAACCCGGAAGGATCACACTGCCCGGGGCCCCGGCCGTGACCCTAACGTTCGGCGCATGAGCGCCATCACGTTCGACCACGTCACCAAGCGCTACGGTGACGTGCTCGCCGTCGACGACCTGTCCCTCGCCGTCGAGCCGGGCTCGACCGTCGCCCTCCTCGGCCCCAACGGCGCCGGCAAGTCCACCTCCATCAACCTGCTGCTCGGGTTGCTGCGCCCGAGCTCCGGCCAGGTCGCCGTGCACGGCCGCCCGCCGGACGCGGCCGTACGCGACGGCGAGATGGGCGCCATGCTCCAGCACGGCACGCTCATCCCCGAGCTGACCGTGAAGGAGCTCGTGGACCTCGTCCGCAGGCTCTACCCGCGCCCGCTGCCCCTCGACGACATCCTGCGCCTGGCCGACCTGACCGAGCTGGCCGGCCGCCGGGCGAACAAGCTGTCCGGCGGCCAGTCCCAGCGCGTGCGCTTCGCCCTGGCCGTCGCCGGCGCCCCCAGGATCCTGCTGCTGGACGAGCCGACCGCGGCGATGGACGTGGAGTCCCGGCTGCGCTTCTGGGCCGCCATGCACGACTACGCCGCAGGCGGGCGCACGGTGCTGTTCGCCACCCACTACCTGGAGGAGGCCGACGCCCACGCCGACCGGGTGGTCGTCATCGCCCGCGGCCGGCTGGCCGCCGACGGCACCGCCGCCGAGATCAAGGCCGGGGCGGGCGGCCAGGTCGTCCGCTTCGCCCTCGGCACGCAGCCCGCCGCCGGGCTCGACCGGCTGCCCGGCGTCACCGCCGTCGAGGTCGCCGACGGCGAGGTCACCCTGCACACCGGCGACCCCGACGCCACCCTGGACGGGCTGTACCGCGGCACCACGCTCGACGTGCGGCACGTACGGCTGTCCGGCGCCGACCTCGAAGCCGCCTTCCTCGCCCTCACCCGGGAGCCCTCCTGATGCTCTACTACGCCAGGACAGAGACCCTGCGCATGCTGCGCAACCGGCGCTACCTCATCTTCGTGGTGATCTTCCCTGTCGTCCTCTACCTGATCAACGCCAACATCTACGGCGAGCAGACCGGCCCGGGCGGCGTCAGCTACGCGGTGGTCCTCATGGTGTCGATGGCGGCCTACGGGGGCCTGGCATCGGCCATGATGAGCTCGGCCGTGCCCTGGGCCACCGAGCGGCAGTCGGGCTGGCTGCGCCAGCTCCAGATCACCCCGCTGCCCGGCTGGGCGATCATCGTCACCAAGCTGGTGACCGCGCTGCTGCTCGTGCTGCCGTCGCTGCTGCTGGTCAGCGTCGTCGCCGTCGTGCAGCAGGACGTGTCGATGCCGCCCGCGCGGTGGGCGGGGCTGCTGCTGGCGCTGTGGCTGGGCACGATCCCGTTCATCGCGCTCGGGCTGGCCATAGGCTCGGCCCTGTCGCCCGACGCCGCCCAGCCGGCCTCCATGATCTGCATGTTCACCCTGGCCATCGCGGGCGGCCTGTGGTTCCCGCCGGAGATCTTCGGGACCACGATGAGGGCCGTCGCCGAGATCACGCCGTCCTACCACTACGCGGCCCTCGGCTGGAGCGTGGCCGGCGGCGACGGGCTCGGGCTCGCCGACGTGCTGGCCGTCGCCGGCTGGGGAGTGGTGCTCGGCCTCGCCGCCGCCTTCCTCTACCGCCGGGCTACAGTGCGGGCATGAGGTTCGCCGAGCGGATCAGCTTCGGCGGGGAGGACGACCGGCCCTCGCTCCGGCGGCGGCTGCTCGGCCTGTCCGTCGGGCTGGTCTACCTGGTCTTCCCCGTGGGGGAGATCGTGACCGGCGCGATCACCGGCGTCCTGGCGGTCTGGGCGGGGGCGGTGCTGGCGGCGTTCGTCGGGCTGTTCCTGGCGACGGTCGTGAGCGCGCGGAGCTTCCTGGAACGGGGGCGGTGGACGTACCCGCTGCTCGCGCTCACGACGACGGTGGGGGTGGCGGGCGCGCTGGTCTTCGGCGGCTCCTTCCTCAGCATGCCGGTCTACAGCGTGGTGCTGTGCGGGTTCACGCTGCCGGCCGCGGCGGCGCTGCTCGCCATGCTCGCCAACCTGGGCCTGCTGGTCGGCGGTGGCCTGCTCCACCACGACTCGCCCGAGACCATCATCATCCTGGGGCTGCAGGTGGTGACGCTCGGCGTGCTGTTCATCAGCGTGCGCAACACCCGGGCGCTGACCGTCAAGCTGCACCGGGCGCAGGGCGAGGTGGCCCGGCTGGCCGCCACCGAGGAACGCCTGCGCATCGCCCGCGACCTGCACGACCTGCTCGGCCACAGCCTGTCGCTGATCGCGCTCAAGAGCGAGCTGGCCGGGCGGCTGGCCGAGGACGCGCCCGAGGTGCGGCGGGAGATCAGGGACATCGAGTCCGTGGCCAGGAAGGCGCTGTCGGAGGTGCGCGAGGCCGTCACCGGCTACCGGCGGCGCGGCCTGGCAGAGGAGCTCGACAACGCCAGGTCCGTGCTGGCGGCGGCCGGCGTGCGGAGCCGCGTGCAGGTGTCGGGCACGCCCTTGCCGGAGCCGGTGGAGGGCCTGCTGGCCTGGGCGGTGCGCGAGGGCACCACGAACGTCGTGCGCCACGCGCGGGCCGGCCGCTGCGAGATCAGGGTGGCCTGCGAGGACGGGCGGGCCGTGCTGGAGGTCGCCGACGACGGGCGCGGCGGTGAGCCCGCCCTGATGGGCAGCGGGCTGCCGGGGCTGAGCGAACGGGTCGCCGCCGCGGGCGGCGTGATGGAGGCGGGGCCGGGCCCGCGCGGGTTCCTGCTGCGGGTGGAGGTGCCGGCGTGATCCGCGTGGTCCTGGCCGAGGACCAGGGCATGGTACGCGGCGCGCTGGCGTCCCTGCTCAACCTGGAGCCCGACATCGAGGTGGTCGGCGAGGCCGCCGACGGCGAGGAGGCGGCCGAGGTCGTCGCCCGCGCCCGGCCCGACATCGTGCTGCTCGACATCGAGATGCCCGGCGCCGGCGGCCTGGCCGCCGCCGCGGCGATCACGCGGCGCACGCCCGGCTGCCGGGTGATGATCCTGACCACGTTCGGGCGTCCCGGCTACCTGCGTACCGCCATGGAGGCGGGCGCGGTCGCCTTCCTCGTCAAGGACAGCCCGGCCAGGGAGCTGGCGGCGGCCATCAGGCGGGTGCACGCGGGGGAGCGGGTCATCGATCCCGCCCTGGCCGCGGCGGCGCTCAGCGCGGGGCCCAACCCGCTGTCGGCGCGCGAGCGCGACGTGCTGTCCGCCGCGGCGGACGGCTCCACCATCGGCGACATCGCCGGGCGGCTGCACCTGTCGGAGGGCACCGTGCGCAACTACCTGTCCTCGGCCATCCAGAAGACCCACGCCCGCAACCGCATCGAGGCCGTACGGCGCGCCCGCACCCAGGGCTGGCTCTAGCGGCCCCGGCCTCAGTGGGCCAGGCTTCAGCGGGCCTGCGCGGTGACCTCCCTGATGAGGTCCGAGACGCGGACGATGCCGAGGCAGCGGTTCATCTCGTCGGTCACCACCAGGTCGTCGTAGACGCGGCCGGCGTCCCTGCTCGCCGCCTGCACCGCGGCGACCGCCGGCGTGGTGCGCGGCACCGTGCGTGGCGGGTCGGCGAGGCGCAGCGCGGGTTTCTGGCTGTGCAGGGCGTGGCCGAAGCGGGCGGCGAACGACAGCAGGAAGCGGCCGCGGTCCAGGCTGCCCTTGGGCCGCTGGTACTCGTCCACCAGGATCACGCTGGTGATCGTCGGCTCGTGGCCGAAGGCCTCGACGGCCTCCTCGGCCCTGGCTCCGGCGGGCAGCGTCACCGCGGGGATCAGCAGCTCCTGCACGCGGGGGCCGAGCAGGGCGGCGTCGGGGTCGAGGCCGGCGACCGGGAGCGGGACGCGCACCTTGCCGTCGGGGCCGGGGGCCAGCAGGGGGCCGTGCGCGAGGCGTACGCCGAGGCCGCGGACCGTCGCCGCCTGGCTCTCGCGTTCCACGCCCGGCGCCATCACGTGCGCGCCGATCCCGCGGGCGAGCGTCACCACCGACCGGGCGACGGCGGCCGCGCGGTGGTCGCCGGGCAGGCGCGCGACCAGCTCCGGGTCCAGGGCCACCAGGTACGGCGAGACCTCCGCGGCCAGCTCCGGCGAGGGCCCGCCGGAGCCCACGCCGGCGAGGCCGAGCAGGTAGCCGATCGTGCGCAGCCCGTTGAGCGCGACCTTGAGCAGCGGCCGGTCCTGCTCGTGGCAGGTCCCGGTGACCAGCAGGATCGCCTCGCGCGGATGCCGTCCCGCCCTGCGCAGGGCCTCGTGCAGCGGGGTGAGCGCGCCCGCGCCCGACAGCACGACGTGGACGGGCAGGTCCAGCATCATCGGCAGCGGGGTCGCCCTGAGCTCGCCCGAGGGGCCCACGCTCGCGCCGTGGGCGATGACCGCCCCGGTGTCGAGGTCCACGAGGGGGCGGGTGAGCAGGGAGGTCGCCACGAGGAAAGGATCCGGCGGAACCCGTACGGCGCATAAGACCCGCGAAACAGATTTAACCGGCATTTCCCCTTGAGTTGTCCGGGGCCGCTTCCCCGGAGCCGCCCAGGGGGAGCGGTCGGCTAGCCTTCGTGGCATGAGCGGGCGTCCGGCCAAAGGTGGGGGCCGGTGGGTGGTGGTGCCGCCGGGGCGGGTGCATCCGTGGATCGACGGGTTCGCCGAGCGGCACGGGCCCTTCACCGCGAGCGGCGACGGGCGCGTGGTGCGGCTGCGGGCCGGTGACGGCGCCCAGGCCGAGCTGCACGTGCCGTTCCCGCCGATGCCCGCCGGGCCGCCGCACGTCGGCAGGCTGGTCGCGCACGTACGGGCCGAGCGCCGGGTGGGGGTGTTCCTCGTCCGGCTCGGCGGGTACGCGGCCGGCGTCTTCCACGGCGACGTGCTGCTGGCCTCGAAGGTCGGCTCGCGGCTGGTGCAGGGGCGTACGGCGGCGGGCGGCTGGTCGCAGCAGCGCTTCGCCCGGCGGCGGCGCAACCAGGCGAGCCAGGCGTACGACGACGCCGTGGAGACGGCGGTGCGGGTGCTGTCGCCGCACCTGGGGGAGCTGGAGGCCGTCGTGCTCGGCGGCGACCGGCGGGCGGTGGACGCGCTGCGCCGGGACCGGCGGCTGGCGCCCCTGCTGGCGCTGGAGGCCGAGCCGTTCCTCGTGGTGCCCGACCCGCGCCTGGCCGTGCTCCGCGACACCCCGTCCACCTTCCGCGCGGTCCGCGTCCGCGTCCTCGACCCCCCGCCCTTCGACCCCCCGCCCGAGCCCGCCCCCTGACCCGCCGGCCCGAGCCCGCCGCCTGAGCCCGCCTGGCTCGTCCTGACCATGCTCCTCTGAGCCGGTTGCCCGCCTGGGCTCGTCCACCCGTGTGCGGCAGGCCGTCTGGGGGGTCAGGGGGTGGCGAAGGTCGTCCGGTGGTCGGTGAGGAAGTCCTCCAGGGTGCGCGGGGGCCGGCCGGTGATGTCCTCGACCTCGGTCGTGGCCGACGCCCAGCGGCCGTCGCCCGTCTCGGCCATCAGCGCGGCCAGGTCGGCGGCGAACGGCGCCGGCATGCCCTGCCGCTCCAGGTGGGCGGCCATCTCGGGCACCGGGAGGTCCACGTACCGGACGGGACGGCCGAGGGCGGCGCCGACGCGCTCGGCGATCCGCTCGTGCGGCAGCGACTCGGGCCCGGTGAGCACGTGGTCGCTCCCGGGCCCCGCCGGGCGGGTGAGCAACGCGGCGGCGACGTCGGCGATGTCCCTGGCGTCGATGTAGTTGACCGGCCCAGGCCCGTACGAGCCGTGCATGAGCCCGCCGCGGATCTCGCCCGGCAGGTTCTGCATGAACCCGGTCGGCTGCAGGATCGCGTACGGCACCCCGGACGCCCTGAGGTGCGCGTCCACCTCTCCGTGCAGGCCGCCGCCGAGCCGCTGCCCGGGACGGGCGCCCCGGACCGACACGGTGACGATCTGGGCGACGCCCGCCCGCGCCGCGAGGTCGATGACGGCCCGGTGCGCCGCGGTGAAGCCGGGGAAGAGCGAGCTGTTGAGGAACAGCCGGTCGCCGGGCGACAGCAGCGCGCCGATCGTCTCGGGCCGTTCGAGGTCGGCGAGCGCGTACGCGCACGGCAGGTCGGCGGGCCGGCGGACGGCGGCGAGCACGTCGTGCCCGCTCAGCCGCCCCGCCAGCGCCCGCCCGATGGTGCCCGTGGCCCCGGTGACGACGATCATGCACGCTCCTGACCGGACGATCGGATTCCGTTTGGCGGCACGGTACACTAAGCGGAATCCGATCGTCCACTTGACTGACGAAGGGAGGCGCCGGTGCGCGCGGACGCGAGGCGGAACCTGCGCAGGATCGTCGAGGCGGCGGCCGCGGTGATGGCCGAGCGCGGCGTCAACGCGCCCATGGAGGTCATCGCCCGGCGCGCGGGGGTCGGCGTCGGCACCCTCTACCGCCGCTTCCCCGACCGCCAGGCGCTGCTCGCCGCCGTCGGCGACCACTACGTGCACTCCATGGCGGAGGCCCTCGACCGGGCCGCCGGGGAGGAGGCCGACGCCTTCGGCGCGATCCGCGCCTTCGTCTCCTGGGCGGCCGAGCCCGGCAGGGCCGCGCTGGCGACCGCGCTCGCCGCGCTGCCCGACGAGGCGTACACCGGCCGGGCCGGATTCGCGCGGGCGCGGGACGGCTGGCTGGAGCGGCTGGGCGGGCTCGTCGCCCGCGCGCAGGAGGACGGCGCGATGCGCGGGGACGTCGGCGTCGAGGACCTCGTCCACCTGCTGAACGTCTTCACCTGTCACCCCGACCGGCTCCCCGCTCCCGTCGCCGCCGACACCGGCCGTTACCTGCGGCTCATGCTCGACGGCATGAGGACGGACGGGGCGACCGTGCCCCTGTGACCGTTTCGAGCTATTGATACGATTCAAAAGAATCTTGTCCCCGGCTATGATGAGCCGACTTCATCGTGGGGCTCCGTATCGTGAGGATCGATGGCGACCAGGAACATCAAGGAGGTCGCGCAGCTCGCGCGCGTCTCCGTGGGGACGGTGAGCAACGTGCTCAACCGCCCGGAGATTGTGTCACCGGCCACCCGCGAACGCGTCTTCGACGCGATCAAGAAGCTCGGCTTCGTCCGCAACGAGGTGGCCCGCCACCTGCGGGTGGGCCGCAGCAGGACGGTCGGCCTCGTCGTGCTCGACGTGGCCAACCCCTTCTTCGTGGACGTGGCCCAGGGCGCCGAGTCGGTCGCCGACGACCACGACACCATGGTGGTGCTGTGCAACAGCGCCGGCGACCCCGGCCGCGAGCGCCGCCACCTCGACCAGCTCGAACAGCAGCGGGTGATGGGCATCCTCATCACCCCGGTCGAGGCGGAGAACCCCTGGCTGGAGGAGCTGGCCGCGCGTGGCACGCCCGTGGTGCTGGTCGACAGCCCGGCCACCGGGCTGCAGTGCTCGGTGGCGGTCGACGACCGGCTCGGCGGGCAGCTCGCCGGCGCCCACCTCGTCGAGCGCGGGCACCGGCGGGTCATGTTCGCGGGCGGGCCGATGTCGGTCAAACAGGTGGCCGACCGGCACGCCGGCGTCGAGGCGGCGGTCGCCGCGACGGACGGCGCCGTCGAGCTGCTGACCCGTACCGCGCCCGCGCTGACCGTCGCCGGCGGGCGGGCCATCGGCGAGCAGGTCGCGGGGCTGCCGCCCGGTGAGCGGCCCACCGCCGTCTTCTGCGCCAACGACATGATGGCGCTCGGCTTCCTCCAGGCGATGGCCGCGCACGGGCTGCGCGTGCCCGAGGACCTCGCCATCATCGGCTACGACGACATCGACTTCGCCGCGGCGGCGGCCGTCCCGCTGTCGTCCGTCAGGCAGCCGCGCGAACTGCTCGGCCGCACCGCCATCGACCTGCTGCTCGAAGAGGTCTCCGAGCCCGAGCAGCACCGGCACAGGCAGGTCATCTTCCAGCCCGACCTGGTGGTCAGGGAGTCGAGCGCCCTGCGCCGCGCCCCCTGACGCCCGCTCCCGGTCACGGCCTCCCGCGCGGGCGGCGGGCCGTGATCCGCCATGCCCGGATTGCCGCCCGCCGCCCGGCGCGTACGGAAATCTCCGGGAATCTCGTCATTGACTTTGAGTCGATTCAACACTAATTTCGCACCAACCGCCGTTCACTCCCGTGTAACCGGGCAGGAACGGCGGCGCAACAGCCCACCCCCGTGTCCGGGCGCATGCCACGAGAAGGTGGTGCCGGGTGACTCGTCCCGCCCTGTCGATCAGGATTCAAGCTGCCTGCTCAGAGGCCATCTGGGCGGTCCGGCTCAACCTGATGTGGCTCGTGTTCACCCTCGCGGGAGGAGTGGTGCTCGGGCTCGGTCCCGCCACCGTGGCCGCCTACACCCTGGCCCGGAGGCACGCTCGTTATGAAACGTTTCAGGCTTGGCGCGAATTCTGGGCCGTCTACCGACGGGAGTTCGTCCGGGCCTCGCTGCTGGTCCTGCCCCTGGCACTGGCCGGCGTCCTGCTCGTCGGAAACTACCTGTACCTGTCCGCGCTCGGCCCCGGCATGGGGGCGATGCGGATCGCGACCCTCGTGGCGCTCGTCGCACTCGCCGGTGCGGGAGCCTACGTGGGCCCGCTCTACGCGCATCACGACCTGCCGCTGTGGGCGTACGTGCCCAAGGCGGTCCACCTGGCGCTCGCGCGCCCGGCCTCGTCCGTGCTGCTGCTGCTCGTGCTCTCCGCCATCGCCTTCGCGACCTCGGCGTTGCCCGTCCTCGCCGTGGTGATCAGCTTCGGCGCGTGGATTCATCTCAACACGTGGCTCTGCCTGCGCTTCTTCGAGGAGAACGAGGCGCGCCTGCATTCGAAAGGGAACTCATGAGCGCATCCCGTCGCCGGCGGCTCCTTGCCGGCGTGTTAACACTAACGGCTGCTCTCACCGCTTCGGCCTGCTCCGGCGGCGGGGAGGCGCCTCAGTCCGACCCGAACACGATCACGTTCATGTCGAAGCTGTTCGGCACCGCGCCCGACCCGAAGGGCGAGCTGCAGCAGGCCGTGGAGAAGTTCCTCGGCAAGAAGCTGCAGATCACCTGGGTGCCCAACGCGGAGTACACCGACAAGCTCAACGTCACCCTGGCCTCGGACAACCTGCCGCAGGTCATGGTGGTCGACCCGCACCTGCCGGCGTTCGTCAAGTCTGCCCAGGCCGGGGCGTTCTGGGACCTGACCGACAAGCTCGACAAGTATCCGAACCTCAAGCCCTCCGACGAGCGGAGCGCGCTCAACTCCTCGATCAACGGCCGGATCTTCGGCCTCTACCGGATGCGGCCCCTGCTGCGCTCGGCCATCGTCATCCGCAAGGACTGGCTGGACAAGCTGGGACTGAAGCTGCCCGAGTCGGTCGACGACCTCTACGACGTCGCCAAGGCGTTCACCGAGAAGGACCCCGACGGCAACGGCAAGAACGACACCTACGGTCTCATCATCCCGAAGTGGCCGGGCAACTACGCCAGCGCCAGCCCGTACGACGTGATCGAGACCTGGTTCGGCGCCCCCAACGGCTGGGGCGAGCGCGACGGCAAGATCGTGCCCGGCTTCGACACCCCCGAGTTCCTCGAGGCCAACCGCTGGCTGAAGAAGATGGTGGACGGGGGCATGATCAACCCCGACTTCGCCACGCTCGACACGGCCAAGTGGAACGAGCCGTTCCACCAGGGCAAGGGCGGCATGATCATCGACGTCAACATCCGCTCCCGCCAAGTCCTCGACCTGTTCTACGAGGACGACAAGGAGAACTACGGCGACAAGGTCGCCATGGTCGGCAACCTCAAGCGCTCCGACGGCCAGAAGTTCTCCTACCCGTTCACCGGCTACGCCGACGTGCTCGCGATCTCCAAGCAGAGCGTGCGCACCGAGCAGGACCTCGACAACGTGCTGAAGACCCTGGACAAGCTGGCCACCAAGGAGGGCCAGAACCTGGTCACCAACGGCATCGAGGGCCGCAACTACAAGGTCGAGAACGGCGACACCGCCGCGCTGATCAACGAGGACGACCCGGCCGTCAAGGTCATCCAGGACAACGCCGACGACGCCTTCATCCAGCTCAGCACCAAGGGCACGGTCGACATCGGCGGCATCGCCTACCAGCGGGTGCCGTCGGGCAAGCCGTACCAGGACATGCTCACGCTGCAGAAGCGGCTCATGGAGGAGGACCTCAAGACGGCGGTGCACAACGCGGCGCTGCCCGTGGTCTCCGACACCGCCGTCGCGCGCGGCCCGCAGATCGACACGATCATCCCCGACGCGCGGATCAAGTTCCTGTCGGGCGCGATCACCGAGGACCAGCTCAAGGGCGAGATCAAGCGCTGGTACGACAGCGGCGGCACCCAGGTGACGACCGAGATCAACGACCTCGTCAAGAAGCTCGGCCAGTAGCGGCCGCCCGACCCCGCCCGAGAGCCCGGGGGACCTGCCTCCCCCGGGCTCTCCCACGAAAGGAGGCCGCTCGTGGCCACCCACCTGGCGGCGCCTCCCGGGAAGGCGGCGCCCGAGGAGAGCGGGAGAGGCGCCGCCAAGGTGCCGCTCCGCACGGCGGTAGGCCGCTACCGCTGGCTCTACCTGATGCTCGTCCCCGGCGTCGCGTACTTCGTGATCTTCAAGTACCTGCCGATGTACGGGCTGACGATCGCCTTCCAGGACTTCCTGCCCTTCCTCGGCTACTCCGGCAGCCCGTGGGTCGGGCTCAAGCACTTCGAGGAGCTGTTCGCCGGACCCGACTTCGGCCGGCTGATGTTCAACACGCTCCTGCTGGCGCTGCTGCACATCGTGTTCGTCTTCCCCGCGCCGATCGTCGTCGCCCTGCTGCTCAACGAGGTGCGGGTCAGCTTCCTCAAGCGCTCGGTGCAGTCGCTCATCTACATCCCGCACTTCCTGTCCTGGACGATCGTCGCGTCGCTGACGTACGTGCTGTTCGCGGCGGACTTCGGCGTGCTCGCCGGCTGGATGCGCGACCTCCTGGGCGACACCTCCAAGATCGACTACATGGCGCAGGAGGAGTGGTTCCGGCCGCTGATCATCCTGCAGCAGCTCTGGAAGCAGACCGGCTGGGGCACGATCATCTACCTGGCCGCGCTGGCCGGTGTGGACCCCAACCTGTACGAGGCCGCCCGCATGGACGGCGCGGGCCGTTTCCGCCAGCTCTGGCACGTCACGCTGCCCGCCATCCGCCCCACGGTCGTGGTCATGGCGATCCTCGCCTCCGGCAACCTGCTCGACTCGGGCTTCGAGCAGATCTGGCTGATGACCACCTCGCTGAACCGCTCGGTGGCCGACGTGTTCGACACCTACGTCTACTACGCCGGCATCACCCAGGGCGCGATCAGCTACTCCACCGCCGTCGGCCTGTTCAAGGGCGTGGCCGGCGTCATCCTGATCTTCGGCTCGAACTGGCTGGCCAAGCGCCTCGGCCAGCGTGGACTGTTCTGAGGAGCCCGGCATGGCCACCATCACCAAGACCAAGAAAGCCGGCCTCCCGGTGGGGAACGAGGCCGGGCTCGGCAGCCGGGTGTTCGACACGCTCAACGTGATCGTGCTCGTCGGCCTGGCGGCGATCACGGTGCTGCCGCTGCTGTACGTGCTGGCCGGCTCGTTCGCCGGCGAGGCGGAGATCTCCTCCCGGCCGTTCTTCCTGTGGCCGGAGAAGTTCGTCACCGAGTCCTACGAGTACATCTTCGCCACCCCCACCTTCCTGCGCGCGCTGCTGACCACCGTCGTCGTGACGGCGGTCGGCGTGGTGGTGCAGGTGCTGCTGACCTTCACCATGGCCTACCCGCTGGCCAAGCGTTATCTGCCGGGCCGGACGCTGGTGCTCAACCTGGTCATCTTCACGATGGTCTTCTCCGGCGGCATGATCCCCACCTACCTGGTGGTGCGCGACCTCGGGCTGCTCGACAGCTACTGGGCGCTGATCCTGCCGCTGGCGATCAACCCGTTCTACCTGATCATCGTCAAGAGCTTCTTCCAGGAGCTGCCGCAGGCGCTGGAGGAGGCGGCGCGCATCGACGGCTGCAACGAGATGGGCGTCTTCTTCAAGATCGTCCTGCCGCTGTCCAAGCCGATCATCGCCACGTTCTCGCTGTTCTACGCGGTGGGGATCTGGAACGACTACATGTCGCCGCTGCTCTACATCAACGATCCGGGCAAGTGGACGCTGCAGATCCTGGTGCGCCAGCTCACCAGCACCGACGCCGCCAACGCGCTCGCCCAGATGGACCGCACGTGGGTGCCGCCGGAGCAGGGGCTGAAGTTCGCCGTCGTGGTGATCGCGACGCTGCCGATCCTGCTGTTCTACCCGTTCCTGCAGAAGCACTTCGCCAAGGGCGTGCTGCTGGGAGGCGTGAAGGAATGACCGTCACCGTGCTGCTGGCGGGGGACTCGACGGTCGCCTCCTGCCCGGCCGCCGAGGCTCCCATGTCGGGCTGGGGCGCCCAGCTCGGCGCCCGTCTCGGCCTGCCGGTGCGCAACTTCGCCAAGGGCGGCGCCACCACGGCGAGCCACCGGGCCGAGGGGCTGTGGGCGGCGCTGCTGCGCGAAGCCGTCCCCGGTGACCTGGTCGTCCTGCAGTTCGGGCACAACGACCAGAAGGAGCCTGAGCTGCCGTACCGGGAGAACCTGCGCGCCTTCGTCGCCGAGGCGCGCGCCGCCGGGGCGCGGCCCGTCCTGTGCACGCCCGTGCAGCGCCGCCGCTGGGCGGGCGGCCGGCTCGTCCCCACGCACGGCGGCCACCCCGGCCAGGTCCGCGAGCTGGCCGCCGCCGAGGGCGTGCCGCTGGTCGACCTGACCGCGGCCACCACCGCCCTGTACGAGCGGCTCGGCCCCGAGGGCTCCAAGGCCCTGTTCACGCACTTCCCGCCCGGCGTCCACCCGCTCTACCCGGACGGCGTCGCCGACGACACCCACTTCTGCTTCCGCGGCGCCGACGAGGTGGCCGCGATCGTCGCCGAGCGACTGAAGGAGATCGTATGACCGCGCTGCGCTGGCTGGACCGACCGGGCGACCAGGGGGTGACCTGGGGCGTGCCCTGGCCGAGGGGAACCGTCGCGGCGGGGACGCCGTTCGCGCTGAGCGACGACGCCGGCCGTGAGGTGCCCGTGCAGAGCTGGGTGAGCGCCACCTGGCCCGACGGCTCGGTCAAGTGGTCCGCGCACGCCGCCGCCGCCGCCGGCCCCGCCGCCCGGGAGTACCGCCTGGAGCCCGGCCGCGAGCCCGCCGCGCCTCCCACCCCCGTCACCGTCACCCGCGGGGCGGGCGTCCTGACCGTCGCGACCGGTGTCGTCACCTGGACGGTCGAGGAGGGCGGGGCCACCCTCGCCCGCTCGATCGCCCGCGGCGGGCGCGAGATCGCGCGTGACGTCCGCCTGGTCAGCCTCCGCCAGGCCGGCCCCACCCCCGACGAGGGCGCCGCCCCGCCCCGCGAGCGGCGCGCCGGCCTGGTCGAACGGGTGACCGTCGAGCAGGACGGCCCGGTGCGGGCGGTGCTCCGCCTGGACGGGCGGCACGGGGACTGGCTGCCGTTCACGGTCCGGCTGTACTTCCACGCCGGGGCCGAGGACGTGCGGATCACGCACACGTTCGTCTGGGACGGCGACCCGGGGCGGGACTTCCTGGCCGGGCTCGGCCTGCGCGCCGACGTGGTCATGCGCGACGAGCCGCACGACCGCCACGTACGCCTGGCCGGCCCCGAGGGCTTCCTCACCGAGGCCGTGCGCGGCCTGACCGGGCTGCGTCTCGACCCCGGCGAGCGGGTGCGCCGCGCCCAGGTCGCCGGGCTGCCCTGCGGCGAGATCGCCCCCGAGGTCGCGAGCCGCCTGCACCTGGTCCCCGCCTGGAACGACTACACCCTCGACCAGTCCTCCGCCGACGGCTTCACGCTGTGCAAGCGCACCGCCGAGGGCCATGCCTGGGTGACGATCCCGGCGGGCACCCGCTCGGCCGGCTACGGCTACCTCGGCGGCGTGAGCGGCGGCCTCGGCTTCGGGCTGCGCGACTTCTGGAGGCTGCACCCCACCCGGCTCGACGTCAGGAACGCGGCCACCGGGCTCGCCACGGCGACCGTCTGGCTGTGGTCGCCCTCCGCCCCCGCCATGGACCTGCGCTTCTACCACGACGGCATGGGCCAGGACACCTTCGAGGAGCAGCTCGAAGGACTGGAGATCACCTACGAGGACTACGAGCCCGGCTTCGGCGACCCGCGCGGGATCGCCCGTACGCACGAGCTGACCCTGCGCGCCCTGGCCGCCACGCCGCCCGCCGCCGACCTGGCCGCCTTCGCCGCCGCCATGAACGAGCCCGCCCTGCTGACCGCCACGCCCGCCCGGCTGCGCGAGGCGGGCGTCTTCGGCGTCTGGGAGCTGCCCGACCGCTCCACGCCGGCCCGCGCCGCGATCGAGGACCGCCTCGACTTCCTCTTCGACCTGTACGTCCGCGAACGCGAGCAGCGCCGCTGGTACGGCTTCTGGGACTACGGCGACGTCATGCACACCTACGACCCCGACCGCCACACCTGGCGCTACGACGTGGGCGGCTACGCCTGGGACAACTCCGAGCTGTCGCCGGACCTGTGGCTGTGGTTGCAGTACCTGCGCACCGGCCGCGCCGACGTCTTCCGCTTCGCCGAGGCCATGACCCGCCACACCGGCGAGGTCGACGTCTACCACCTCGGCCGCTGGAAGGGCCTCGGCAGCCGGCACAACGTGCAGCACTGGGGGTGCAGCTGCAAGCAGGTGCGCATCTCCAACGCCACCTACCGCCGCTTCCACCACTACCTGACGGCCGACGAGCGCTCCGGCGACCTCATGGACGAGCTGAGCGCGCCGGAGGAGACGTTCACGGCCGTCGACCCGCAGCGCAAGGTCCGCGAGGACGTCTACACGCCCGACCCGTCGGCGCTGTCGGTCGGGCTCGGCACCGACTGGGGCGCGCTCGCCGCCGCCTGGCTGACCCGCTGGGAGCGGCACGGCGACGAGCGCGCCAGGGACCGGCTGCTCGGCACGATGGCCGACATCGCGGCGATGCCGCGCCGCTTCCTGACCGGCGAGGCCAGGATGGACCTCGCGACCGGCCGCTTCGACACCTCGGCGGACAAGATCTCGATCTCGCACCTGTCGTCGCTGTTCGGGCTGCCGGAGATCTGCGCCGAGCTCATCGCCCTGGTGGACGTGCCGGGCTTCGAGGCGGCCTGGCTGGAGTACTGCCGGCTCTACCTCGCCCCGCCCGAGGTGCAGGAGGCGGAGGTGGGGCAGCGGCTCGGCGGGATCTCGCTGATCCAGGCGCACAGCCGGCTGACGGCGTACGCGGCGGCGCGCGCCGGCGACGCGGAGCTGGCCGCCTGGGCGTGGCGCAAGTTCGGCCGCGACGAGGGCGACCAGCTCAACAGCAACCCGTTGCAGCGGCAGGAGAGGTGGGAGCTGACGCCGGTGGACGGCCCGGAGGTGCTCGCCCCCGTGCGGGAGGCCCCGTTCGTCAGCACCAACAGCGCGGCGCAGTACGCGCTGGCGGCCATCCACAACCTCGCCCTCATCGGGGAGCACCTGCGGGAAGAGGAGCGGAGGGAAGAGGCGGGCCCGGCCGGGCGTTAGGGAACGGCGGAGCGTCAAACCAGAGGTGGGGCTCCAGCGGGGAGCCCTACACTGATCGTATGCACACTCCCGATTGATCAGGCGTAGCACGCCCAAACCCTCGTTTCCTAGCACGGGAGTGTTCCGCCAACATGATCATCGCCAATGATATCGAGCTGCGCGCGGGCGCGCGCCTGCTCATCGAGAAAGCGTCCTTCCGGGTCAACCCGGGCGACAAGATCGGGCTGGTCGGCCGCAACGGCGCCGGCAAGACCACACTGACCAAGGTGCTGGCCGGAGAGGCGCTGCCGGCCGCCGGCACCGTCACCACCAGCGGCGCGATCGGCTACCTGCCGCAGGACCCGCGCACCGGCGACCTCCAGGTGCTCGCCCGCGACCGCATCCTGTCCGCCCGGGGCCTCGACGCGGTGCTGCGCGAGCTGCGCGAGGCCGAGCTCGGCATGAGCTCGGCCGACGAGCGCACCCGCGAGCGCGCGGTGCGCCGCTACGGCCGCCTGGAGGACCAGATGCACGTGCTCGGCGGCTACGCCGCCGAGTCGGAGGCGGCCTCGATCGCCTCCAGTCTCGGGCTGCCCGACCGGGTGCTCACCCAGCCGCTGAAAACGCTTTCTGGCGGTCAGCGCAGGCGGGTGGAATTGGCCCGAATTCTTTTCAGCGGAGCGGAAACTCTCCTTCTGGACGAGCCGACAAACCACCTAGATGCGGACTCAATCGGCTGGCTTCGCGATTTTTTGCGCAGCCATCAAGGTGGCTTGGTGATCATCAGCCACGACGTCGGGCTTCTTGAAGCGACGGTCAACAAGGTCCTCCACCTGGACGCCAACCGGTCCGTGATCGATCACTACAACGTCGGCTGGACGGCCTACCTCGCCCAGCGCGAGACCGACGAGAAGCGCAGGAAGCGCGAGCGCGCCAACGCCGAGAAGCAGGCGGGCGCGCTGCTGGCGCAGGCCGACAAGATGCGCGCCAAGGCCACCAAGGCCAAGGCCGCCCAGGACATGATGCGCCGCGCGCACCGCCTGCTCGCCGGCACCGAGGAGGAGCGCCAGAGCGACAAGGTGGCGCGCCTGCGCTTCCCCGACCCCAAGCCGTGCGGGCGCACCCCGCTCACGGCCCAGGGCCTGTCGAAGTCCTACGGCTCGCTGGAGGTCTTCACCGACGTCGACGTGGCCATCGACCGAGGTCACCGGGTCGTCATCCTCGGTCTCAACGGCGCCGGCAAGACCACCCTGCTGCGCCTGCTGGGCGGCCTGGAGACGCCCGACACCGGCGAGCTGCGGCCCGGCCACGGCCTCAAGGTCGGCTACTACGCCCAGGAGCACGAGACCCTCGACGCCGACCGCACGCTGCTGGAGAACATGCGCTCGGCCGGCGGCGAGTTCACCGACACCGAGCTGCGCAAGGTGCTCGGCTCGTTCCTGTTCACCGGCGACGACGTCGACAAGCCGGCCGGCGTCCTGTCCGGAGGCGAGAAGACCCGGCTGGCCCTGGCCATGCTGGTGCTTTCCAGCGCCAATGTCCTCCTTCTCGACGAGCCCACGAACAACCTCGATCCCGTCTCCCGCGAGCAGGTTCTCAACGCTCTGAGGTCGTATTCAGGAGCGATCGTCCTGGTGACCCATGACGAGGGTGCCGTTGACGCCCTGTCACCGGATAGGGTGATCTTGCTACCGGACGGAACTGAAGACGCATGGAGCGACGAATTTTCCGATCTTGTGGCACTCGCCTGATCTTAATTTGAGTGGGTACGGATCTTTTCCCGTGGAGTAGGTAGCCGATCCCGCTGAAATGACTGATCATGGCGGAGTAACGCTGCGGAAGTCCGGCACTACAGGAGGTACTCGTGGCCGAGACACTGAAGAAGGGCACCCGGGTCACCGGGGCCGACCGGGAGAAACTGGCCGGCGATCTCAAGAAGCGCTACGCCGCGGGTGAGAGCATCCGCGCCCTGGCCGCTTCGACGGGTCGGTCCTACGGGTTCATCCACCGCATCCTGAGCGAGTCCGGTGTGACTCTGCGTGGGCGCGGCGGGGCGACCCGAGGCAAGTCCAAGCGCTGACGGCCGCCTCGGAACGTGCGACCGCAGCCGCCCGTCCCTAGTCAGCCAGCCGTCGCGCCCGAGCCAGAACCATATTCTGTAGGCTCGGGCGCGACGGACAGCACTTCGGACCGGAGGAGCGGGCGATGGCGGAAGCTCAGGCGCGGCAACGCGGAGGGCACACGGAGGACGTCTCTGCCGAGCGTTTGGCGGAGAGCGGGCTCCGCTTCGAGGTGGACGGTGAGATAGCGACGATCACGCTCGACCGGCCGGACAAGCGCAACGCTCAGACGTTCGCGACCTGGTCGGCGCTGGCCGGCATCGGCGACAGCCTGCCCGAGCAGGTGCGCGTCGTCGTCGTGAAAGGTGAGGGACCGTCCTTCTCGGCAGGCATCGACCTGCGGATGTTCACCCCTGAGGGGGTGCCGGGACAAGGCTCGTTCAGCTCGGTGGCCAGGTCCGGTGACACCGATTTCGAGCACAACATCAGAAAGGCTCAAGCCGGGTTCCTGTGGCTGCGCAGGCCCGAGATCGTTTCCATCGCCGCGGTGCACGGGCACGCGATCGGCGCGGGGTTCCAGCTCGCGCTCTCCTGTGACCTGCGGATCGTCGCCGACGACGTCACGTTCTGCATGAAGGAGCCGGCGCTCGGGCTGGTGCCCGACCTGACGGGGACCAAGCCCCTGGTCGAGCTCGTCGGCCTGGCGAAGGCGGTCGACATCTGCCTGACCGCCAGGATGGTGCACGCGGAGGAGGCCCTGCGCATCGGCCTCGCCGAGCAGGTGGTCGCGCGGGACGACCTCGACCGGGCCGTGCGCGACAAGGCGGCGGAGCTGCTGTCCACCAACCGGGACGCGGCCGCCGCGACCAAGCGACTCCTCCAGGGGGCGCGGGCCCGCACCCTGGAGGAGCAGAGCGTCGCGGAAGGGCTGGAGCAGGCCGTGCGCATCAAGGCGCTCTTCGGGGGCTGACCGTCCCCGCGAAGCCCCCCTTCGTCCCCCGGTGGCAGAATTTCGCGCTGAGCTGAGCCGGGAATCGGCGACGCCACCCGGACGCTGTGTCCGGCGGAGGAGAGGGGATCCCCCGGATATGGCGATGATGGGAGGGGGCTTCGGCCCTCACGTGATGAGCTCGTTGCGCCGCGACGAGTCGGTGGTCAGGCAGCGCCTGCGCCCCGGGATCGCGCGGCGCATCGCCGGCTACGCGCGCCCCTACACCCGGCAGATCGCCGCGTTCCTGGTGCTGGTGGTGGCGGGCGCGGTCATCGTGGTCGCCAACCCGCTGCTCATGAAGGCGATCATCGACGACGGCATCCTGCCGAAGCGCACCGGCGTGGTGATCTGGCTGGCCGTCGCCATCGGCGCGCTCGCGCTGCTGGACGCCGCCCTGACGCTCGTGCAGCGCTGGTTCTCCGCGCGCATCGGCGAGGGCCTGATCTACGACCTGCGCACCGAGGTGTTCGACCACGTGCAGCGCATGCCGGTCGCGTTCTTCATGCGCGCCCAGACCGGCGCCCTGGTCAGCAGGCTCAACACCGACGTGATCGGCGCGCAGCGCGCGCTCACCAGCACCCTGTCGTCGGTCGTGTCCAACGTGGTGAGCCTGGTCCTGGTGCTGGGCGCCATGCTGGCGCTGTCGTGGCAGGTGACGCTGGTCGCGCTGGTCCTGCTGCCGATCTTCGTGGTGCCCGCAAAATACGTCGGACGCCGCATGTCCGCCCTGACCCGCGAGCAGATGCAGCTCGACGCCGAGATGAGCTCGGTCACGACCGAGCGCTTCAACGTCGCCGGCGCCATGGTCGCCAAGCTGTACGGCCGCCCCGAGGACGACGCCGCGGTGTTCGGCGCGCGGGCCGCGAGGGTGCGCGACGTCGGAGTCCGCGTCGGCATGTACGGCACCGTCTTCCGCGTCGCCCTCGGCCTGGTCGCGGCGCTCGCCACGGCCCTGGTCTACGGCATCGGCGGCGTCCTGTCGGTCACCGGCTACTTCGAGCTGGGCACGCTCGTGGCCCTGGCCGCGCTGCTGATGCGCCTCTACGGCCCGCTCACCTCGCTGTCCAACGTGCACGTGGACGTCATGACGGCGCTGGTCAGCTTCGACCGCGTCTTCGAGATCCTCGACCTCAAGCCCATGGTGGCCGAGCGCCGCGACGCCGTGCCGGTGCCGGAGGGGCCGGTGACGATCGAGTTCGACGACGTGCGCTTCCGCTACCCGGCCGCCGAGGAGGTCTCGCTCGCCAGCCTGGAGTCGGTGGCCCGGCAGGACACAGGTCCCTCCCACCCCGTGCTCAAGGGCGTGTCGTTCACCGCCCGCCCCGGGCAGCTCGTCGCCCTGGTCGGCCACTCGGGCGCGGGCAAGACCACGATCACCTCGCTGGTCTCGCGCCTCTACGACGTCGACGAGGGCGCCGTCCGGCTCAACGGACTCGACGTGCGCGAGGCCACCCTCGCCTCGCTCCGCGACACCGTGGGCGTGGTCATGCAGGACCCGCATCTCTACCACGACACGATCGGGGCCAACCTCCGCTACGCCAGGCCGGAGGCCACCGACGAGGAGATCTGGGCGGCGCTGAAGGCCGCGCAGATCGGCGACCTCGTCGAGTCCCTGCCCGAGGGGCTCGACACCGTGGTCGGCGACCGCGGCTACCGGCTGTCCGGCGGCGAGAAGCAGCGCCTCGCGCTGGCCCGGCTGCTGCTCAAGGCGCCCCGCGTGGTCGTGCTGGACGAGGCGACCGCGCATCTCGACTCCGAGTCGGAGGCGGCCGTGCAGGTGGCGCTGAAGACCGCGCTGGAGGGCCGCACCTCGCTGGTCATCGCGCACCGGCTCTCCACGATCAGGGAGGCCGACGAGATCCTCGTCGTGCACGAGGGCCGGATCGCCGAGCGCGGCCGGCACGAGGAGCTGCTGGCGCGCGGCGGGCTCTACGCCGAGCTCTACCGCACCCAGTTCAGCTCGTCAGGTAGCCCAGCCGGGTGAGCTCCTTGCGCGCCACCCGCTCCACCAGCTCGACGTCCGACGGGCGGAGCCGGGAGCGCCAGGCGCCGGCCCCGGCCTCGTGGCCGTACAGCGCGACCTTCGGCACCCGCGTCTCCAGGTGCTCGGCGAGCGTGGCCGCGGCCTGCGCGGGGCCGCGCACCAGGTCCTCGTAGCGCAGGGTCAGGAGCCGGCCGGCGGGCAGGGAGCGGCGCAGCTCGGCGCTCAGCCGCACGGCGCTGCGCCAGCGCAGCGCGCACTTGCCCGCCGCGGGCATGCCCTTCCAGTGTTCGAGGTGCTCGTCCTTGCTGACGCCGAGGAAGGCGTTGGGGAACTCGGTCCCGCCGCCCAGCATCGCCGGGCGGAACCAGGCCAGGCAGGCGGGATCGGCGAGCATGTCGGCGGCGACGTCCCTGCCGTCGCGGACGAGCTGCACGAACCGGGCGTCGGGAAAGGCCTGGAGCAGCACCGGCGCGCTGTAGATGAGGTCGGGGCTGCCGTCGCCGAAACGCACGATGTCGCCGGTGGCCACGCACGGGCCAGCGCCGGTGACGCCGCCCGCCTCCCGGCACGGCGCCGCGCACTCCCCGCACGAGCCGGGCAGCACCTGCCACGACTCGGCGAGCGCGTCACGCAGCACGCGCACGGCCCCGGAGGTGCGGGCGATGGACGGCTTGCGGGCGAAGGCGTGGAGCACGTGCGCCACGCTCGCGCGGCCCATCGTCACGTGGAAGCCGGGGGAGCGCTTGAGGGCGCGGGCCAGCAGCGCGGCGCCGGAGTGCGGAGCGCCCAGCAGGAACACCGGGCGGCGGACCTTGACGCCGTTGACGACGAGGATGTGGGGCGGAAGTCGCATACGCCACCCAAGTGTGACACCGTTTGGCGGGTGAACGAGCCAACGGCGCCGCGGGTCCACGTCCGGCCGCCGGTCCACCTCCAGGAGTTGATCGATGCAGCAAGCTGACCTGCGGCCCGGTGACACGGTCGCGATCGTCGCGCCCTCCGGCCCGCCTCCCGCGACCCTGCTCCGGGAGGGCGTGCGGCGGCTGGAAGGGCTCGGGCTGAAGGTCGTCGTGGGCGCGCACGTGCTCGACCGGCAGGAGCTCGACTACCTCGCGGGCGCGGACGCCGACCGCGCCGCCGACCTGCAGGCCGCCTGGTGCGACCCGGCGGTGCGCGCGGTGTTCTGCTGCCGCGGCGGCTACGGCGCGGGGCGGCTGCTCGGCCTGCTCGACTGGGACGCCATGCGGGCGGCGGGGCCCAAGGTGCTGCTCGGCTCCAGCGACATCACGGCGCTGCACAACGCCTTCGCGATCGAGCTGGGCGTGTCCACCCTGCACGGCCCGATGCCGGCCTGCCAGCTGCTGGCCGGCGAGGGCGGCCCCGAGCCGCTCTCCTGGGCGAGCCTCCAGGCGGCCCTGTCGGGCGTCCAGGAGAGCGTGCGCGGCGATCTGGTGCTGGTGCCCGGCCGGGCCGAGGGCGAGCTGTCAGGGGGCAACCTGTCGCTGCTGGCGTCCATGTGCGGCACCCGGTGGCAGCCGTCCTTCGACGGGCGGCTCGCCTTCCTGGAGGACGTGGGGGAGGAGCCGTACCGGATCGACCGGATGCTCACCCAGTTGCTGCAGGCCGGGGCGTTCGACGGGGTGCGCGGGATCGCGCTCGGGTCGTGGGTGGAGTGCGGCGACCCCTACCCCGTGCTGCGGGACCGGCTGGCGCCGCTCGGCGTGCCCGTCCTGGCCGGGCTTCCGGCGGGTCACGGGTCGCCGCAAATGAGCCTCTGGCTGGGAAGACTTGGGGTTATCGATACCGAATCGTGCTCGCTGTCTGGTCCGAACCGCGATGGGGAGCGGGCACCCTAGGAGGGACGAATCCGGAAGAAAGGGACAGCGCGCGTGAGCTTCTTCAAGCGAGAGCGAGAGCCCGCGCGCCGGCCCGACGCGGACGCCGATCTCGACTCGCTGCTCGCGCTGGTCGCCGAGTCCCGGGGCTTCGCCTGCGAGTTCGCCGCCGACGGCGGCTCGCTCACGCTGCGGGGCGAGCCCACGCTGACCGTCCGGCTCACCGGGCTGCGCCGCGAGGCGGGACGGCGGGCCAGGGAGGACTGGCCGGTGCTGGTCAGCGAGCACCTGGCGCACGCCGTGGCCACCGCGGGAGAGCCGGCGGACCTGTGCGACCTGGATCAGGCCGCCCCGCTGCTGCGCACCCGCGTGGAGTCCGTGGACGAGCTGGCCGACCCGACGAGGATCGTGGGCCGCCACCTCAACGCCGACCTCGTGGAGCTGCTGACCGCCGGCGGCCGCCCCGTGCGGCCCGAGGAGGCCGGGTGCTGGCCCGTGCCCACGGCGCAGGCGCTCGACCTGGCCGTGGCGAACGTGCGCCGCGAGGAGCGGCTGACCGCCGAGCCCGTCGAGCTGTCCGGCACGCCGGTGGTCCGGCTCACCGGGACGGCGCCGTCGGCCGCCACCCACCTGCGGTGGCTGGCCGACCACCTGCCGGTGCCGCCGGACGGCGTACTGGTGGTGCTGCCTGACCCGTACACGCTGATCGTGCACCCGGTGGACGGGATCGGCGTGGTGCGCGCCATCGAGCGGCTGCGCGTGCACGCCGCCCGCACCGGCGGGCTGAGCCCGCAGGTGCACTGGTGGCACGACGGGCGGCTGACCCTCATCAAGGCCGACGTCGTCATGAAGGGCGGCCAGACCCGCCTGGTGGTGGCGCCGCCGCCGGAGTTCGCGCGGGTCCTGGCCCGGCTGGCGGTCTGAGGCTCAGCCGGTCACGTACCGCCGCAGGTGGGTGGCGGTGCGCGTGTCGCCGTTCGCGACCAGCTCGGCCGGGGTGCCCGTGAAGACCACCTGGCCGCCGTCGTGACCCGCGCCGGGACCGAGGTCGATGATCCAGTCGGCGTGCGCCATCACGGCCTGGTGGTGCTCGATGACGATGACCGAGTTGCCGTCCTCGACCAGCCGGTCCAGCAGCGCGAGGAGCTGGTCCACGTCGGCCAGGTGCAGGCCGGTCGTCGGCTCGTCCAGCACGTACGTCGTCCCGCCCCGCGCCATGTGGATGGCCAGCTTGAGCCGCTGCCGCTCGCCGCCGGACAGCGTGGTCAGCGGCTGCCCCAGCCCGAGGTAGCCGAGCCCGACGGCGGCCATCCGCTCCAGGACGCCCTTGGCCTGCCCGGTGGTGAAGAACCCGGCGGCCTCGGCCACGGACATGCCGAGCACGTCGCTGATGTTCTTGCCGCGCAGCGTGTACGTCAGCACCTCCGGCGTGAAGCGCCGCCCCTCGCACTTCTCGCACACCGACGCGACCTCGGCCATCATCTGCAGGTCGGTGTAGATGAGCCCGATGCCCTTGCACGCCGGGCAGGCGCCCTCGGAGTTGGCGCTGAACAGGCCCGGCTTGACCCCGTTGGCCTTGGCGAACGCGGTCCTGATGGGGTCGAGCAGGCCGGTGTAGGTGGCCGGGTTGCTGCGGCGCGAGCCGCGGATCGGCGACTGGTCGGCCACGACCACGCCCTCGCGGCCGGCGACGTAGCCGTGGATGAGCGAGCTCTTGCCCGACCCCGCCACGCCGGTGACCACGGTCAGCACGCCGAGCGGCACGTCCACCGTGACGTCGCGCAGGTTGTGCCGGTCCGCGCCCTCGATCCGCAGGTGCCCGGAGGGCGTGCGGGGCCGCTCGCGCAGCCGTGCCCGGTGGCCCAGGTAGCGGCCGGTGAGCGTGCCGGAGGCGCGCAGCCCGTCGAGGTCGCCCGCGTAGCAGACCTGCCCGCCGCCGGAGCCCGCGGCCGGTCCGAGGTCCACCACGTGGTCGGCGATCGCGATCGTCTCCGGCTTGTGCTCGACGACCAGCACCGTGTTGCCCTTGTCGCGCAGCCGCAGCAGCAGCTCGTTCATCCGCTGGACGTCGTGCGGGTGCAGCCCCGCGGTCGGCTCGTCGAAGACGTAGGTGACGTCGGTGAGGCTGGAGTTGAGATGGCGCACCATCTTGACCCGCTGGGCCTCGCCGCCGGACAGGGTGGCCGACTCGCGGTCCAGGCTGAGGTAGCCGAGGCCGATGCCGGTCAGCGAGTCGAGCGTGGCGAGCAGGCCGTCCAGCACCGGGCCGACGGCCTCGCCGGAGAGGCCGCGAACGAACTCGGCGAGGTCGTCGACCTGCATGGCCGAGCACTCGGCGATGTTGCGCCCGGCGATCCTGGCCGAGCGGGCCGCCTCGTTGAGCCGGGAGCCGCCGCAGTCGGGGCAGGTGGTCAGCTTGAGCGCCCGCTCGGCGAAGGCGCGGGCGGCCGGCTGCATCGACTCGCGGTCCTTGCCCAGGTAGCTGCGCCGGACCCGGACGGCGAGCCCTTCGTAGGTGAAGGTGTTGGAGCCGTACTTGATCTTGGTGGGCGGTTTGTGGAGCAGGTCCTCCCACTGCTGCGGGGTGAAGTCCTTCAGCTTGACGGCGGGGTCGTAGAGGCCGGAGGCGGCCAGGACCTGCCAGAGCCAGCTGTCCACGGCGTGGCCGGGGACCTTGACGGCGCCCTCGTTCAGCGACAGCTCCCTGTCGACCAGCGCGTCCACGTCGATCTCCGACGCCTTGCCGAGGCCCTCACAGGCCGGGCACATGCCCTCGGCGAGGTTGAAGCTGAAGGCGGAGGCGGAGCCGACGTGGGGGACGCCGATGCGGCTGAAGATGATGCGCAGCATGGTGTGCGCGTCGGTGGCGGTGCCCACGGTGGAGCGGGCGTTGGCGCCCATGCGCTCCTGGTCGACGATGATCGCGGCGCTCAGGTTGTGCAGGGCGTCCACGTCGGGGCGGGCCTGGCTCGGCATGAAGCCCTGCACGAACGCGCTGTAGGTCTCGTCGATGAGCCGCCGCGACTCGGCGGCGATGGTGTCGAAGACGAGCGAGGACTTGCCGGAGCCGGACACTCCGGTGAAGACGGTGAGGCGGCGCTTGGGGATGTCGAGGGAGACGTCCTTGAGGTTGTTCTCCCGGGCGCCACGGACCTGGATCAGGTCGTGGCCGTCGGCGGCGGTGTGGTCGTGGCGGTGCGTGGGAACCACGGGACCCCTTTGTCGGCGAGATTGCTTAGGGCGTAAGGAGTTAGCCGGGACAGCGTACATCGTCCCGGGTGCTCCGTGTTAGGCGTACAGCGTACCGTACGCCTTACGCCCCAGTGCTCAGGCCGACAGGGGGTTGGCGGGCGGTACCCCGTCGTGCCCCGGCGGCAGCTTGACCAGCAGGAAGTTGCCCTGCGTGCAGCCCCAGCGTGGCGCACAGCTCGGCGGTGATCGTGCCGGCGTCGCTCGGGCAGAACTTGAGTATCGTCTCCAGATTCCTCCCGAGGTGCTCGAAGATCTCGGGCGTCGGGAAGTACGGGTTGCACGGTATGCAGAAGTCCACCGGTGCGCGCTCGCCGGACGAGCCGCGCAACAGTGAGAAGTACGACGGGCTGTGCGCCTGTGTACGCAGCAGGCTGAGCTCCACGACACCTCCACGGAACACCACGTGTCCGATGTGTGGAGATACGCACCGCTTGCCGCAGTGGTTCACGACGATCCGCGGGTCCTCGTCACGGTCAGGATCGCGACGTCGTCACGCAGGGGCGCGCCGGTGAAGCTCCGCACGTCCGCGCCGACCGTCTCGGCCAGGCGGCGGGGCGGATGCCGGGCCCAGGCGCGCAGCCGCGCCGCCAGCGGGTAGAACGTCCCCGCGCTGTCGCGGGCCTCGGTCACGCCGTCGGTGCACAGCAACATGGTCGCCCCGGCGGGGAAGGCGAACCAGGCGACGGCGCGCGGCCCCGGAGCCAGCGCGGCCACGCCGAGCGGCACCGCGGGCTCGCCGAGCGAGGACTGGTAGGCCCGCCCGTTGTGGATGATGTACGGGGGGATGTGCCCGCAGTTGACCGCCTCCACCACCGGGCCCCGGCGGATGTCGAGCACCAGGGCGGTCACCAGGCGCTCGGGCTCGCCGCTGCGCCCCGCGCCGAGATTGTGCCGGGTCACCGCCGACTCCATCGCCTCCACCACCCCGACCAGGGTGGGCTCGCGGTGCGCGGCCTCGCGGAAGGCCCCGAGCACGGCGAGGGCGGTGCCGATCGCGGGCAGGCCCTTGCCCTGGACGTCGGCGATGAGCAGGCGGGTGCCATGAGGGGAGGCGGCCACCTCGTACATGTCGCCGCCCACCATCGCGTCCTCCTCGACCGGCTGGTAGAGGCCGTCCACCACGACGTCGCCGCTGCGCAGGGGGAGCGGGCGGACGATCTGCCGCTGGAGCGCCGCCGCCGCCGAGCGCAGCCGGTAGACCTCCTCCTCGCGGTGCACCCGGTAGCGGCAGCTGATCACGGCCGCCACGCCGAACAGCCCCGTGAAGCCCGCGGCGAGCAGGCTGTCCTCGAAGTCGGCCCTCAGGTAGCCGAGCGTGCCGGCCATCACCAGCACCACCCACACGGACGCGAACGCGGTCTGCCGCACGTTGCCGAGCCCCGCCGCGATCGAGGGCAGGAAGACCAGCAGCGGCAGCAGGCGCACCGCCGTGCTGGTGAAGGAGTCGAGGGCGATCAGCGCCACGGTGACGGCGATGAGCGCCCCCAGGAACACCGGCGTCGGGAGCGAGGGGCCCACGCGCCGCCGTTCACCGCCATTCGCCACGGGCGTCCCTCATTCCGTGCCGTCGTTCCCCCGTCCCGATGGTCGTGCCCGGCGCGGCGGGCGCGGAAAACAACGGGCCGGGCCGCGCGCGAACAACCGCCGGACAATTAACCGCCATTCTCCGGAGAAATTCCCGCCGTTCGTTCCGCCCCGAAGGGCAGTCTGTGCAGCCCTGATATGCCCGCGACTACGGAAAGTAAACGCCCGTGACTCGCATGAGGTGATTTTCCGGACTTGGTCGGGATATGTCCGGTGCAGAGGGTTAGCCGAGTGTGACGATTTCTCATCAGGGAACGCATTGACAGAAGTAAATGATCTTGTAAATATCTGTGTTACCACATTCCGAAAAATGGCCTCGAGAAAGGGGAACGTGTACATGGGCGAACCCGGCACGTTGCCAGACCGCGAGTGGATCCTGTTGCCGTCCGTGGTCGTCAGGACCGCCGGGTTCCCCTTGGAGCTCGTCCAATCCCTGGCCTGCCCCAGGGCGGCGGAGACCGCGGCCGCCGTCGCGCTGCTGGAGACGCGGGCCCTCGGCCTGCTCGCCGGCGCGCCGGCCCGCCGCGAGGCCCGTCCGGCCGGCCCGCACGCCGGCCGGACGGGCGCCTCACGGCTGCCGCGCGGGCTCCGCGGACGCCTGCGCCGCCTGCGCCCCCTGCCGCCCGGCACCCCAGGCCCCGAGGACTGGCTCGCCGACTGGAACCACGTCACCGGCCTGCTGGAGGAGGCCAGGCTCGCCCTCGCCGAGGTCGTCGCCGCCGACGCCGCGCTGGCCAGGGCGGCCGTCACCGGCGTCACCTCCGACGAGCGCTTCCTCGACGCCCTCGTCTGCTCCGCCCCCGCCGCCTACCGCGACCTGCGGCGCGCCCCCGCCGACCCCGCGAGGCTCGCCACCCACGTGCAGCGGCTCGCCACCAGGGCCGCCCCGACCGGCTTCCACGCCCCCACCGGCGTCGCCCGCGTCGAGCCCGCCCTCCCCAGCGGCTACGCCTGGGCCGGGTACCGCGAGATCAACCGCCGCGTCGCCTACCCCGCCGCCCGCGTCGGCGAGGCGCTCCAGCAGCTCCTCCTCGCCGACCCCGCCGTCGTCGCCGGGCTCGTGCCCCGCCTGCGCGCCGGCGCGGCGCCCCCGCGCGACGCCGCCGCCTTCGCCGCCCGCTGCGACGGCCGCCGCACCGTCGCCGAGATCGCCGCCGGCTGCGGCATCAGCATGGAACGCGCCTCGGCCGCGCTCGCCGTCGCCGTGCGCCGCGGACTGCTCACCCACGACCTGTGCCCGCCCGCCACCGTCCCCGACCCGGTCGGCTGGCTGCTGGCCCGGCTGCCCGGCGACGACGGGCCCGCCGTGCCCGAACGCGGCCTCGTGGCCGCGCGCGGCGTGCCCGCCCAGCGCCGGCGCGCCGTCGCCGGCCCCCGCGCCGCCGGGGGCGCGGACCTGCCCGTCGCGCGGCGCGTCCGCGAACTCGCCGGCCTGCTGGAGCGCTACCCCGCCGCCGCGCCCGAGGTGAAACTGGCCGTGCAGAGCCGCATCGAGGCCCTCGCCGGCGGCGGGCAGCGGGCCGGGCGCGACGAACGCCTCATCGTGCACGAGGCCGCCGCCGGCACCCTCCGCCTCACCGCCGGCGGACCGCTCGCCGCCGACCTGCGCGACCAGGTGCCCGCCGCGCTCGCCCTGCTCGCCGAGGAGGCCGAGCAGACCCGGCTGCGCACCAACCGGCTGCTCGCCGCGCGGCTCGGCGCCGGCACCTTCACGCTGGCCGAGGCGCTGGGCGCGGCCCGCGACCTCGAGGTGTGCCGCGGCGACAGGATCGCCGGGCTCGTCCGCGCCGCGCCACCCGGCGCCGCCGTCCTCGACCTGGCCGCGGTGGCGGGGGAGCCCGTCCCGCCGGCCGCGCCCGTGCTCTGCGCGGCCGACGTCATGGTGGCGGCGGCGTCGCTGGAGGCGTACGAGAGGGGCGTCACCCCGCTCGTCCTCGACAAGCTCCACGACGCGCCCCGGCTCGGCCCCTGGGAGCCGCCGCCCGTCCGCGACGGCGCCCTGCTCGTCGCCGAGCGGGACGCCGCCGCCGCCCGCGTGCTCGACGGCTTCACCGCCCTCAACGTCGTCGCGCCCCGCGCCGACGGCCTGCCCCCGCTGGAGCTGCCCGGCCCCGTCCTGGAGCGGGGCGGCGCGACGGCCGGCCCCCGGCGGCGCCGCCTCGGCCTCGACGGGCTCCACGTCCACAGCGACGGCCGCATAGCCGTGCTGCGCGCCAAGGGCACCGGCGAGCCGCTGATGTTCCACAACGGCGGGCCGGGCAGCGCCCTGCGCACCGCGCTCGCGCTGCCGGGGATCCGGCCGCCCGCCCTTCCCCTCCTGCCCTCCCTGCCCCGCCTCACCTGGGGGAACGTCGTGCTCGCGCGGCGGTGCTGGCGGCCCGGGCGGGCCGTGTCCGACCCGCTGCGGCACGCCTCAGGATCGGGCGAGCGCGACCTGCTGCTCGCCATGGCCCGGCTGCGCGAGGCACACGATCTGCCCCGCACGTTCTTCGCCGCCGGCCCCTCCGGACGGCGCCCCCTCTACGTCGACACCCGCGCCCCCTCCCTCATCGCCGAGCTGGCCGCGCTGGCCGGGGCCGTCGGCGACGGGCTCACGCTCACCGAGGCCCTGCCTGGACCCGACGACTGCTGGCTGCGCGAGGGCGGGCTGCGCTTCGCCGCCGTGCTCCGCTGCGTCTACCTGCGGCCCGCCGCAGGCCCATGCCCCTCTCCGCGGACGGAGGAACGCGGGTGATGGACGCGCCCGACGTGCTCGTGGTGCCGCCGCTGGCGGACTTCACCACCGAGGTGGCGCCGCCCGCCGGGATGACGCTCCTCGACCTCAACGAGCACCTCGTCCGGCGGCTCGCCGACCCCGCCCGGCTGCGGGCCGCCGCCGACCGGCGTCCCGGCGGGCCGCTCACCGCGCTGATCGGGCGGGCCGCGGCGGCCATCCTGGCGCGAGGGGTGTACGACGACGCCCACGTACGGGCCGTCGGCACCGCGCTGGGCCTGGCCGCCGACCCCGCCGTCCGGCTCGCCGTGGACGGGCTGGAGCTCACCGAGGGCAGCCCGGAGAGCAGCCGCGACCTGCTCGGGGCCGCCCGCAGGTGCGAGCTGTTCGCGCCCGAGGTCGAGCTGGCCAGGGAGGTGACGCGCGGGCGGCGGGCCCACATCGTGATCGACCGCGCCGGTCAGCTCCCGGCCGCGTTCGCGCTGGTCGCGGCCCTGGGGGAGGGCGTGACTCTGTGCGGGCGGCACGTCGCCGAGCACCGGCGGGCGCTGCGGCGGGTCCCGGAGCTGGCCGGGGTGAGATGGGGCGGCTGGTCACCCGAGCAGGTGATCAGACCTCCCTGGCACGGACGTGACGGAGCCGCCGGCTCGGGACGCGGGGGCGTCGAGCCGGTGCGGTGGATCACGGGGACCCGGCCGCTGCCCGGAGGCGACGCGCCGTGGGCGGGGCGGCTCGACGTGGCGCGGGCCGCGGCGCTCCCGGGGGAGGCGCTGGCCCGGTGCCGGGGGCTGACCCTGAAGCTCACCCGGGTCGACTTCCTGGGCGTGGCCACCGGCCTCACCGGCGTGACCGCCGACCTGCGCCGCCTGCGGGCCGCGCTCCCGCCGGGCGTGCCGGTGACGGGCGAGCTGGCGGTGGGCGCGCCCGGCATCACCGCCGAGGTGGTGGAGGAGTCGGCGGAACTGCTGGCGGGCGGGCTCGCGGGGGTGCGGCCGGCGGGGGTGCGGCCGTACCGGATGGGGGTGCGCGCGCTCTGGACGGCGGGCGACGCGGCACGGCGCCCGCCACCGGCCGGTCACGACCTGGCCCGCTGGACGGAGTTCGACGCGCCGGGGAGCCTGTCGCCCGGGGAGGTCGCGATCCTCGTACGGCGGTGGCTGGAGCGGCTGCCGGGGCTGCCGGCGGGGCGGCTGGCGGCCTGCTCCGTCGCCGGGCCCGCGGGGCCCGCCGCCCCCGGCCCGCCGGGCGGCGCCTGGGATCCCTGCGCGGAGGTCGTCGCGGGGGCCGGCCCCGACGGGCGGGGGCCGGGGACGTTCGCCGTCAACCTGCGTTCCGGCCGCTCGATCCGCCTGCACCATCTCCTGGTCGCGCCGGTCATCCGGCTGGCCGCCGACCCGCACGCCCTCGACCTCCTGGCCGAGCCCGCCCGCCGCCGCCTCACCGCCGAGCTCGCCGCGGCCGGGGTCCTGCGCTAGCGGGGGGAGGGGGTGACCCGGGCACGGGGCCGCGTCGGGCACCATGGAAGACGTGACACGAGGCAGCACCAGGGAGGCGCTCCCCGGCGGCCCGCACGAGCCGGCCGCGTTGGATGGGCCGGCCGCGTTGGACGCGCTGGTCGGGCGGGGTGGGGTGGCGGTGTTGAGCGGGGCCGGGTTGTCCACCGAGTCGGGCATTCCCGACTACCGGGGGCCGACCGGGCGGGCGCGGCGGGCCGAGCCGATGACCTACCAGCGGTTCGTCGCCAGCCACGAGGCGCGGCGGCGTTACTGGGCGCGCAGCCACGTCGGCTGGCGGCAGATCGGCCTGGCCAGGCCCAACGCCGGGCATCGCGCCGTGGCGGCGCTGGAGCGGCACGGCCTGGTCAGCGGCATCGTCACCCAGAACGTCGACGGCCTGCACCAGGCGGCCGGCGCGGACCGGGTCATCGAGCTGCACGGCGGCCTCGACCGGGTGGCGTGCCTGAGCTGCCGCGCGCGCACCTCGCGCGCCGAGCTGGACCGCCGCCTGCGCGAGGCCAATCCCGGCTGGGAGGCCACCAGCGACATGATCAACCCCGACGGCGACGCGGTGCTCACCGACGAGCAGGTCGCCGGGTTCCGCGTGGTCGACTGCACGGCCTGCGGCGGCCTGCTCAAGCCGGACGTGGTGTTCTTCGGCGAGAACGTCCCCCGCCCGCGCGTCGAGGAGTGCTTCGCCGTCGTGGAGAGCGCGCGGGCGCTGCTCGTGCTGGGCTCCTCGCTGGCGATCAGGTCGGGGCTGCGGTTCGTGGAGCGGGCGGCGGCGCGCGGCGTGCCGATCGCGATCGTCAACCAGGGCCCGACCGGCGGCGACGCCGACGCCGCGCTGCTCGTGGACGCCCCGCTCGGCGCCACCCTGACCGCCCTGGCCCGCCGGCTGGGTGCACAATAGGGCGCATGCCCGCCCGACCGTGCCCCTGCGGCCTGCCCGCCCCCTACGACGACTGCTGCGGCCGGTTCCACCGCGGCGAGGCGGCGGCGGCCACCGCCGAGCAGCTCATGCGCTCGCGCTTCAGCGCCTTCGCCGTGGGCGACGCGGCCTACCTGCTGCGCACCTGGCAGCCGGCCGGCCGCCCCGCCCGGCTCGACCTCGACCGGCGGCTGCGCTGGACCAGGCTGGAGGTCCTGGGCGCCACGGGCGGCAGCGTCGTGCACACCGAGGGCACGGTCCGCTTCCGCGCCCACTACGTGGAGCGCGGACGGCCGGGCGAGATGGAGGAGCACAGCCGGTTCGTCCGGCTGGACGGCAGATGGGTCTACGCCGGGGCGATCTGAGCCGTCAGAGCTCGGGCTTGCGGGCCACCCCGCCCACGAACGTGTGGTACGTGATCCCGGGCATGGCGTGGTCGCCCTCGTCCGGCCGCCACTCGGGCAGCGGCACCAGGCCGGGCTCCAGCAGCTCCAGCCCGTCGAAGTAGGCGAGGATCTCCTCGCGGGTGCGCCAGCGCCCGGTGCCCATCGTCTCGTTGAAGATCTTCTCCGCCGCGTACGCCTGCCGCGACACCTCGGGCAGCTCGGGCCCGGGGTTGTGGAAGTGGGAGACGGCGAGGTAGCTACCGGGCACCAGGCGGTCCATCAGCCGCCGGGTGATGCCGCCGGGGTTCTCGTGGTCGGCCAGGTGGTGCAGGATGCCCAGCAGCAGCAGCGCGACCGGCCGCTCGAAGTCGATCAGCCGCCTGACCTCGGGGTTGTGCAGGATCGCCTCGGGGTCGAGCAGGTCGGCCTCGACCACGGTGGTGGTGTCGTCCACGGCGAGCAGGGCCCGGCCGTGGACGAGCACGATCGGGTCGTGGTCGACGTAGACGACGTGCGAGCCGGGCGCGACCGCCTGGGCGATCTCGTGCACGTTGCCCTGAGTGGGCAGGCCCGAGCCGATGTCGAGGAACTGCCGGATCCCGGCTTCGCCGGCGAGGAAGCGCACCACCCGGCCCAGGAACTCGCGGTTGGCCCGCGCGGCCTGGGGCGCGTCCGGCGCGACCTCCAGCGCCCGCCGCGCCGCCATCCGGTCGGCCTCGTAGTTGTCCTTGCCGCCGAGCATGAAGTCGTAGACCCGCGAGACGCTGGGTCTCGTCGTGTCGATCCCGCGCGGTGCGCGCTCCTGCTCGCTGTCGGCCACCGTCGGCTCCTCCTGACTGCGCCGTCCCGGGGGGACGTTGCCGATGATCGTACGATGCCGCGCCCCGAAAGATCTCCTCTTTTCGTCATTTGTCCCGATCAGGCGGACTCCCGTACCACCAGCTCGGTCGGCAGCACCACGGGCTCGACGGGACCGGCCCCGTCCAGCAGCGCGAACAGCAGCCGCATCGTCTCCTGCGCCATCTCGGCGAGCGGCTGGCGGATCGTGGTCAGCGGCGGATGGGTCGAGACCGCCACCGCCGAGTCGTCGAACCCGCCCACCGCCACGTCGTCCGGCACCCGCCGGCCGGCCGCCCGCAGCGCCGCGAGGGCGCCCGCCGCCATCAGGTCGGAAGCGACGAAGACGGCGTCGAGGTCGGGGGAGCGCTCCAGCAGCTCGTGCATCGCCCGCTCGCCGCTCGCCTGCGTCCAGTCGCCGTGCGCGATGAGCCGCTGGGTCGCCTTGCGTCCCAGCACCTCGGCGAAGCCCTCCAGGCGCTGGATGCCGCCCGGCGTGTCCATCGGTCCGGTGATCATCGCGATCCTGCGGCGGCCCTGGCGGACGAAGTACTCGGTCATCTGGCGGGCGCCGAGGCGCTCGTCGGCCGCCGCGTACGGGATGACGTTCTCGTGCCCGATCACCGCGCCGACCGACACCGCGGGCGGCCCGCCGGAGCCCAGGGCCTCCACCAGGGGGTCGCCCGCGTGCGTGGAGACCAGCAGCACCCCGTCGGCGTGGCCGCCGCGCACGTAGCGGACCACCCGCTCGCGGTCGCCCTCGTCGCCGGCCATCATCATCACCAGCGACAGGTCCCGCTCGGCCAGCATCCTGATCGCGACCCTGATCAGCGTGCTGTAGTTGGGGTCCTCGAACAGTTTCTCGTGCGGCTCGGACAGCACCATCACCACCGAGCCAGTGCGCTGGGTGACCAGGCTCCTGGCGGCCCGGTTGACGACGTAGCCGGTCTCCGAGATGGCCCGCTCGATGGCCACGCGCGCCGCGGGGCTGACATATTTGTCCCCGTTGAGCAGGCGGGAGACCGTGCCGCGGGACACGCCCGCGGCCGCGGCCACATCGTGGATCGTAGGGCGTTTCATTTCACGGCTCCGGAGGACAGATCGGTCCTCCAGTATCGCTGCATCGTGAGGAACAACGCGATCAACGGCACGATCGACAGGAACGCCCCGGTGAGGATCAGGTTGTAGAGCGCGGGCTGGTTGGCCCCGGCCATGAGCAGCGTGTAGAGGCCGACCGTGAGCGGGAACTTGCCGTCGTCGCCCAGCATGATGAACGGCAGCAGGAAGTTGTTCCAGATCGCCACGAACTGGAACAGGAAGATCGTCACCATGCCGGGCACCATGAGCGGCATCGCCACCCGCGCCATCAGCCGGCCCTCGCCCGCCCCGTCGATCCTGCCCGCCTCCAGCAGCGAGTCGGGGATGGCCGCCGAAGCGTAGATGCGGGCCAGATAGATGCTGTACGGGTGCAGGATCTGCGGCAGCAGCACCGCCCAGTACGTGTCCGCCAGTCCGAACTTGCTGAACAGCAGGTACTGCGGGATGGCCAGCACCACGGCGGGCACCAGGATGCCGCCGATGAGGATGTTGAAGATCACGTTCCGGCCGGGGAAGCGGTACTTCGCCAGCGCGTACCCGGAGATCGCCGAGACCGCGGTGGACAGCAGCGCCCCGCCGCCCGCGTAGAGCAGCGTGTTGCCCGCCCACAGCCAGAACACGCCGTCGCGGTAGGCGAAGAGCTGCTCGACGTTGTCGAGGAAGCCCGTGCCGAACGCCAGCGTCGAGGTGCTGAACAGCTCGCCCGGCGACTTGGTGGCCGCGATGAACACCCAGAACACCGGGAACAGGCAGTAGATCGCCCCGAGGAGCAGCAGCGCGGTCGGCGCGATGCCCCACGAGCCGTGGACGGCCCCGCCACGCGAGCGGCGGCGGTGCGAGGTGGCGGCGGTGACCCCGGCCATCAGCCCTCCCCGAAGGCGTGGTTGCGGACCACGCGCAGGAACCCGAACGACAGGACGAGCGAGACCGCCGCGATGACGATCGAGGTGGCGGCGGCCGAGTACAGGTCGCCGGTGATGAAGGCGTCCCGGTAGACCTTCATGAGCGGGCTCCAGGTGGAGCTGATCGTGTTGGTCAGCGGGCGCAGCGTGGTGGGCTCGGTGAACACCTGGACGGTGGCGATGATCGAGAACACCGTGGTGAGGATGATCGCCGGGGTCAGGATCGGGATCTTGACCCGGACGGCGATCTGGAGCTCCGAGGCGCCGTCGAGCCGCGCGGCCTCGTACAGGTCGCGCGGGATGGCCCGGAGCGTGGTGTAGAGCACGAGCATGTTGAAGCCGGTGCCGCCCCACACCGCCACGTTCGCCATGGAGTACGTGACGGTGGTGGCCCCGAGCAGGTCGGCGTCGAGCACGGAGCGGATCGGGCTGAGCGAGGGCAGGTAGAGGAAGCCCCACAGCAGGGTGGCGGCCACCCCCGGCACCGCGTACGGCAGGAAGATCGCGATCCGGGAGAAGCGCGCCAGCCGCACCCGCGCCGAGTCCAGCAGCAGCGCGAACAGCAGCGCGAGGCCGAGCATGACGACCAGCACCAGCGCCCCGTACCCGAGCACCCGCAGCCAGCCCTGCCACAGCTCGGCGTCGGCGAGCGCGGCGGAGAAGTTGTCGAAGCCGACGAACACCTCCCGCCGTGCCCCCTTCCCGAGCCCGAGCCCCGACACCTTGGTCCTGCGCATCGCCAGGTGGAACGTGTAGCCGATGGGCACGGCGAGGAAGAGCGTGAACAGCACGACCGCCGGGGTCAGGAAGAGGTACGGCCAGGCGCTCCTTCGTCCCTGGTTCATCGGGAACCTCCGAGGAGATCCCCGCCCTCAGGCGGGGGAGGAATCGGACTCCTGCGGAGCAGGGCAGGAGCAAGTGGACCGCCGTCTTTCGGCATCGGCCGGTGCGCGGGTGATCTCGTACATATGATCGAGGGGTGGCGCAGCTGGTGAAGCGGGCTTACAAGTACCGCTTCCATCCGACCCCCGAGCAGGCCGAGGAGCTTGTTCGGACGTTCGGCTGCGTGCGCCTGGTCTACAACAAGGCTCTGGAGGAGCGGACCCGTGCCTACACCGAGGAGGGGCGGGGTGTCTCCTATACGGAGTCGTCGGCCGCGCTGACCCTGGCGAAGATGGGCGCGCCGCTGGACATCGTGTGGTCGCGTCCACTCCCCGAGGGGGCAGAGCCGTCCACGGTCACCGTGTCCAGGGACGCGGCCGGGCGCTGGTTCGTGTCCCTTCTGGTCGAGGAGAAGATCGCGCCTTTGCCGCCGGTCGAGCGGTCGACGGGCGTGGACACCGGCCTCACCGCGCTGCTCACGCTGTCGTGCGGCGAGCAGATCGCCAACCCCCGTCACGAGCGTCGCGAACGACGCAGGCTGGCCAAGGCGCAGCGGGCGCTGGCCCGCAAACAGAAGGGGTCTAACAACCGGGCCAAGGCCCGGCTGAAGGTGGCACGGGTGCATGCCCGGATCGCCGACCGGCGCCGGGACTACCTGCACAAGGTCACCACACGGCTTGTTCGCGAGAATCAAGTGATCGCCCAAGTGATCGCCGTGGAGGACCTGGCCGTCCGCAACCTGCTCAAGAACCATGCCCTGGCCCGCGCCATCTCCGACGCCGGCTGGCGGGAGCTGCGGCGCATGCTGGAGTACAAGACGGACTGGTACGGACGCACGCTGGCGGTGGCAGACCGCTTCTTTCCCTCCTCCAAGTTGTGCTCGGTCTGCGGGACGCTGCAGGAGACGTTGCCGTTGAGTGTCCGGGTGTGGGTTTGTGCGTGTGGCGCGGTGCATGACCGGGAGGTGAACGCGGCCCGGAACATGTTGCTCGCCGCCGGGCTGGCGGAGAGCTGAAACGCCTGTGGAGCTGGTGTAGGACCTCAAGCGGGAGTCCTCCTCTCGGGCGGGCGGCCGGCGGTGAAGCAGGAAGGCCGACCGGCGACGGTCGGAATCCCCTCGTTCACGAGGGGGGATGTCAATGCGCGATCTGGAAGCCGGCCTTGCGCATGTCGGCGACCGTGGCGTCCTGCATGGACCGCACGGCCTCGGCGAAGGACGACTTGTTCTGGACGGCCTTGTCGAAGGAGTCCTTGAAGGCGTTGTACGTCACGCCGACGTTCGGGCCGAAGGTGAAGCCGCGGGCGCCGGCGGAGACGGCGGCGGCCTGCTGCCAGAAGTCGGGCTGGTTGGAGAAGTAATCGGGGGCCTCGCCGAGCGCCGACTGGGCCTTGGTGGCCGCCGGGTAGATCGCGGCCTCCTTGACCAGCAGCTCGATCGCGGCGGGGTCGGTGTTGAGCCAGGTGGCGAACTGCGCGGCGGCGGCCTTGTTCGGCGTCTTGGCCGACACGGCGGTGGAGGAGCCGCCCCAGAAGCCGCTGACGTTCTCGCCGGCGTTCCACTGGGGGAGCGGGGCGACGGCCCACTTGCCCTTGGCCTTGGGCGCGTTGCTGGACAGCACGCCGGGCGCCCAGACCGCGGACGGCCAGGTGAGCAGCTTGCCGTCGTTGAGCGCCTTGTTCCACTCGGGGGTGAAGTACGGCATGTCGTCGATGGCGCCCTCCTTCACCAGACCGCCCCAGTAGTCGGCGACCTTGGTGGTGGCCTCGTCGGAGATGTTCACCTTCCAGGACTCGCCCTCGATCGACCACCATTGGGCGCCGGCCTGCTGGGCGTAGCCTGTGAACGCTCCCGGGTCCTTGCTGGAGAACGTGCCGAGGTGGACCTTGGGGTCCTTCTTGCGGAGGGCGCGGGCCGCGTCGGCGTACTCCTGCCAGGTCTTCGGCAGCTCGATGCCGTACTTGTCGAACAGGTCCTGGCGGTAGAAGAGCATCATGGGGCCGCTGTCCTGCGGGATGCCGTAGACGCCTTCGGTGCCGAGCGTGACCAGGCGCCACAGGCCCTCACTGAACTCGCCCTGGACGGCGGCGGTCTCGGCCTTGAGGTCGGCCACCGCGTCGGCGGCGATGAACGACGGAAGGTGCTGGTACTCGGCCTGCACCAGGTCGGGCGGGTTGCCGGCCTTGGCGGCGGTGAGGTACTTGGCCGCCGCGTCGTCGCCGCCGGCCTGCTTGCTGACGGTGACCTGGATGTCCGGGTGCGCCTTGTTCCAGACCTCCACGATCTTGTCCATGTTGGGGGCCCAGGTCCAGTAGGTGAGCTTGACCGGCCCCTGGGCCGCGGGGGCGGAGCTTTGCGGCGCCGCGGAGCTCTGGGGGGCGGGCTCGCCGGACCCGCAGGCGGCGAGGGTGGCCGTGAGGGCGACGGCCAGTGCTGCTCCAAGACGGTTGGCGCGCATGCGTACCTCCGTAAGGTTCTGTGAACGTGCACAGAGTGGAACAGCGCTGAAATGCCCGTCAAGAGGCGTTACGTTCTCGTTAACCCGCGGAAAACCCGCTGATCCGCCCCGACCTGTTCCCATCGGCGGACGGATGGGATTACTGTGCACGTTCACAGAAGCTTTCCAAGGGGGATGGATGTATCCGGAGCGTCCTGCCGGCCTCGCCTTCGGCGGGGACTACAACCCAGAGCAGTGGCCGCGCGAGATCCTGGAGGAGGACGCGGCCCTCATGCGGGAGGCCGGGGTCAACCTGGTCAGCCTGGGCATGTTCTCGTGGGCGCTGATGGAGCCGGCCGAGGGACGCTACGAGTTCGGCTGGCTGGACGAGATCCTCGACCGGCTGCACGCGGCCGGCGTCGCCGTGGACCTCGCCACCCCGACGGCCGCGCCGCCCGCCTGGTTCGTCGCCGCGCACCCCGACGTGCTGCCGGTGACCAGGGAGGGCGTGCGGATCGGGTTCGGCGGGCGGCAGAGCGCCTGCTCCAGTGCGCCGGCCTTCCGCGAGGCGACCGCCCGGCTGGTGCGGGCGCTGGGCGAGCACTACCGCGACCATCCCGCCGTGGCCATGTGGCACGTGCACAACGAGTACGGGGCGCCGCTCGGGGAGTGCTACTGCGAGCACAGCGTCACCGCGTGGCGGGGGTGGCTGCGCGCCACGTACCAGGACATCTCCGCGCTGAACGAGGCATGGGGGACCACCTTCTGGGGCCAGACCTACACCGACTGGTCGCAGATCGACGCCCCGCGCCACAACCACACGGTCGTCAACCCCGCCCAGCGCCTGGACTACGCCCGCTTCAGCGACGGCCAGCACCGCGAGCACTACGCGCTCCAGCGCGACATCCTGCGCGAGCTCACCCCGCACCTGCCCGTCACCACGAACTTCGCCGGCACCGTCAACTGCAAGTCCACCGACCTCTGGCAGTGGGCCCGCGAGCTCGACGTCGTCGCCAACGACCACTACCTGCGCGCCGAGCAGCCCGACAACCACATCGACCTGGCGATGTCCGCCGACCTCGCCCGCTCGGTGGCGGGCGGCGCGCCCTGGATGCTCATGGAGCACTCCGCGGGGGCGGTCAACTGGCAGCCGCGCAACGTCGCCAAGCGGCCCGGCGAGATGCGCCGCAACAGCCTCGCCCACGTGGCGCGCGGCTCCGACAGCGTGCTGTTCTTCCAGTGGCGGGCCTCCAGGTTCGGGGCCGAGAAGTTCCACTCGGGGCTGGTGCCGCACGCGGGGACCGACTCCGAGCAGTGGCGCGAGGTGGTCCGCCTGGGGGCCGACCTGCGGCGGCTGGCCGGGGTGCGGGGGAGCAGGGTGCGGGCCGAGGTGGCGCTGGTCTGGGACTGGGAGTCGTACTGGGCGCTGGAGCTGGACTGGCGGCCGTCGGTGGACCTGTCCTTCCGCGAGCGGATGGACGCCTTCTACGAGGCGTTGTGGCGGGAGCACGTGACCGTGGACTTCGTCCATCCTTCTGCTGATATTTCGGGGTATCGGGTGGTGGTGGCGCCCAGCTCCTACCTGCTGACCGAGGGCGGCGCCAAGAACCTCCACCGGTACGTCGAGGCGGGCGGGCACCTGCTGGTGTCGTACTTCTCCGGCATCGTGGACGAGTACGACACCATCCACCCCGGCCCCCACCCGGGCGCGCTGCGTGAGCTGCTCGGCCTCTCGGTCGAGGAGTTCCACCCGCTGCGGCAGGGCGAGAGCGTCCCCCTGACCGCCGAACCCGGCGCGGGGGCGGTACGGGGGCGGATCTGGTCGGAGCGGGTGCGGCCGGCGGGGGCCGTCGCCGTGCGCGCCTTCGCCGCCGGCCCCGACGCCGGCCACCCCGCCTTCACCCGGCACGACCTCGGTGCCGGCACCGCCTGGTACCTCGCCACCGCCCCCGTCGGCGACCCCGACACTGCGCCCGACACTGCGCCCGCCACTGCGCCCGCCGCCGGGGCCGCCGGTGGCCGGGCGTTGCGGGAGCTGCTCGGGCAGGTGCTCGACCACGCGGGCGTGTCGCGGCCGCGCGGCCTGCCCGAGGAGCTGGAGCTCGTCCGCCGGGGCCGCCACCTGTTCCTCGTCAACCACGGCGACGAGCCGGTGACGGTCGAGGGGGTGACCGGCGTCAGCGTGTTCGACGGCGTGCGCTGCGACGGCCGGGTCACCGTCGCGGCCGGCGCCGTCACGGTCGTCGAGGAAACCCCCCGACCCGAAGGAGAACGCGCATGAGGCGCATCCTGACCGTCCTGTCCCTGCTGTTACTCACCGCCGCCCCGCTGGCGGCCCAGCCCGCCCAGGCGGCCCAGGCCCACGGCCCCGGGGCGCCCCTGGCGATCCGCGGCGCCGACGTCTCCAGCCTGGCCAAGTCCGAGGCGCTCGGCGGCGTCTACCGCGACGCCCTCGGCCGCCGCGCCGACGCCCTGCGCGTCCTCTCCCAGGCGGGGCTCACCTTCATCCGGCTCAAGGTCTGGGTGAACCCGGCCGACGGCTACAACACCAAGGCCAGGGTGCTCGCCGTGGCCAAGCGCGCCAAGGCCCAGGGGCTGAAGCTGTTCATCGACTTCCACTACTCCGACACCTGGGCCGACCCGGGCAAGCAGTACAAGCCGGCGGCGTGGGAGGGGCTGAGCCTCGACGGGCTCCGGCAGGCCGTCCACGACCACACCTACGACGTGCTCGACGCGCTGCGCCGCCAGGGCACCCCCGCCGACCTCGTCCAGGTCGGCAACGAGATCAACGGCGGCCTGCTCTGGCCCGACGGCTCCAACGCGAACTGGGCGAACACCGCCGCGCTGCTGAACGCCGGCTACGACGCCGTCAAGCGGGTCTCGCCCGCGACCAAGGTCGTGCTGCACCTGGCCAACGGCGGCGACAACGGGTTGTACCGGTGGTGGTTCGACAACGCCGCCGCGCACGGCATCCGGCACGACGTCATCGGGGTGTCGTACTACCCGTACTGGCACGGGACGCTGGAGAGCTTCCAGGCGAACGTGAACGACGTCGCCACCCGCTACGGCAAGCCGATCGTCGTCGTGGAGACCGGCTACCCCTTCACCACGGCCGACGACGACGGCTGGGAGAACCTCATCCTCTCGCCCGAGCCGTACCCCGGCTACCGGGCGACGCCGCAGGGCCAGGCGGCCATGCTGGCGAAGGTCGCCGACATCGTCAGGCGGATCCCGAACGGTCTCGGCCTCGGCCTGTTCACGTGGGAGGCGACCTGGACCGGGGTGCCGGGCAACGGCTGGGACCCGGCCGACCCGTCCTCCGGCAACGCCTGGGAGAACCAGGCGCTCTTCGACTTCGCCGACCGCCCGCTGCCCGCCATGGCGGTGCTCGGCCGGGTCTGACGCGGCGGCCAGGGAAGGCGGCCAGGGAAGGCGGCCAGGGAAGGCGGCCGGGCGGCATACCGTGGAACCATGCGCCTGACCGCCTTCACCGACATCTCCCTGCGCATCGTGATGCGGCTGGCCGTGGCCGGGGCTGACGAGCTGCTGACCACGCGGGCCGTGGCCGACGCGCTCGCCGTCCCTTACACCCACGCGGCCAAGGCCGTCGCCAGGCTCAGCGAGCTGGGGCTGGTCGAGGCCAGGCGGGGGCGGGGCGGCGGGATGCAGCTCGCGGCGCGCGGGCGCGCCGCGACGGTCGGGGGCATCGTCCGCGCGCTGGAGGGCGGCGACGACGTGGTGGGGTGCGAGGACGCGGTGCCCTGCCCGCTGCGGGCCGCCTGCCGGCTGCGCGGCGCGCTGCGCCAGGCCCAGGAGGCGTTCTACGCCACGCTCGACGGCGTCACCGTCGCCTCGCTGGTCGAGGCGCCGACCGGGCCGGTGCTGCTGTCCCTCACGACCCCCGGGGAACGGGCCGCGCCGCTCGCCCAATAATATGAATCCCAGATACCAATTTTAAGGATCTGGGGGTTTCTTCCATGCTGTCCGAGGAGAGCGCGGCCGTCGTCCGCGCGACGCTGCCCGTCGTCGCGGCCCAGCTCGACACCATCACCGCGCGGTTCTACGACACGATGTTCGCCGACCGCCCGGAGCTGCTCGACGGCCTGTTCAACCGCGGCAACCAGCGGAGCGGCGAGCAGCGGCGCGCCCTGGCCGGCTCCATCGCGGCCTTCGCGACCATGCTGCTCGACCACCCGGACGAGCGCCCCGACGTGATGCTGTCGCGCATCGCCCACAAGCACGCCGCCGTCGGCGTCACCGAGGACCAGTACGTCATCGTCCACAAGTACCTGTTCGGCGCCATCGCGGAGGTCCTCGGCGACGCCGTGACCCCCGACGTGGCCGCCGCCTGGGACGAGGTCTACTGGCTGATGGCCGGCGCGCTCATCGCGATCGAGGCCCGCGTGTACGCCGCCGCCGGCGCCGAGAACGGCCGCACCTGGCGGACCTGGCAGGTCGTGGAGCGGCGCGAGGAGACGCCGGACGCCATGTCCCTGCTGCTGCGCCCGCTCGGCGACGAGCCCGTCCCGCCCGCCCTGCCCGGCCAGTACGTGAGCGTCCGCGTCCGCATGCCCGACGGCGTCCACCAGCTCCGCCAGTACACCCTCTCCGGGGAGGGGGACGGCGGCCTGCGCAGGATCACGGTCAAGCGCGTGGACGACGGCGAGGTCTCCGCCCTGCTGCACGCCACCGCCGCCGAGGGCGACGAGCTGACCCTGTCCGCGCCGTTCGGCGACGTCGCGCTGCGTGCGGGCGACGCCCCGCTCGTGCTCGTGTCGGCCGGCATCGGCTGCACCCCGATCACCGCCATGCTCGGCCACCTGGCCCGCGCCGGCGACCCCCGCCAGGTGCTGGTCCTGCACGCCGACCGGGACGTGGCCGCCCACGCGCTGCGCGCCGACATGGCCCGCCTCGCCGCCGAGGCCGGCGCCGAGCAGATCCTCTGGTACGAGCGGGACGCGCCCGAGGGCGCCCGCACCGGCCTCATGGACCTGGACGGGGTGGCGATCCCCGAGGGCGCGGAGGTGTACATGTGCGGGCCGGTGCCGTTCATGCGGGCGGTCCGCGGCCGGCTCATCGGGGCGGGCGTCGCCCCGAAGGACATCCACTACGAGGTCTTCGGCCCCGACCTCTGGCTCGGCGCCGCCTGAGCCTCCCCGGCGCGGGGGTGGCGGGTTGGCATGATGGGCCCATGACACCCGACGAGCTGCTCACCACCACCCGCAGCGTCCGCAAGCGCCTCGACCTGACCCGGCCCGTGCCCATGGAACTCGTCCGCGAGTGCCTGGAGATCGCGTTGCAGGCCCCGAGCGGCGGCAACGCCCAGGGCTGGCACTGGGTCGTGGTCACCGACCCCGAGCGGCGCAAGGCGATCGGCGACTACTACGGCCGGGCCACCCGCGCCTACCTCGCGTCGGGCTCCTCGGCGGGCGCCCTGTTCCAGGACGACCCCGACCGGGCCGCGGTCCAGCGGCGGGTCTCCGACAGCGCCGCCTACCTGGGCGAGCACATGGGCGAGGCGCCGGTCCTCGTGATCCCCTGCATCGAGGCGGCCAGGCTGCCCGAGGGCAACCAGGCCGGGCTCTGGGGGTCGCTGCTGCCGGCCGCGTGGAGCTACATGCTGGCCGCCCGCGCCCGCGGCCTCGGCACCGCCTGGACGAGCCTGCACCTGGTGTACGAGACCGAGATCGCCGAGCTGCTCGGCATCCCGTCCGGCGTGCGGCAGGGCGCGCTCATCCCCACGGCCTACTACACGGGGGAGACGTTCAAGCCGGCCCACCGGCAGCCGCTTGACGACGTTCTCCACCTCGACGGCTGGTGACCGGTTAAGATCGCCGGCGTAGTCCCCCCGTACCCCAAGGAGCCGGCGATGCCCGACCACGAGCAGGAAAGCGCACCACAGGGGATCGACACCAGCAGGCCGAGCGTGTCGCGCGTCTACGACTTCATGCTCGGCGGCAAGGACAACTACGCCGTCGACCGGCACGTCGCCGAGATGGCGCTGAAGATCGCGCCGGACGCGCCGGAGGCCGCCAGGGCCAACCGCGAGTTCCTGCGGCGCACGGTCCGCCACCTCGCGGGCGAGGCCGGGATCCGGCAGTTCCTCGACGTCGGCTCGGGCCTGCCCACGCAGGGCAACGTGCACGAGATCGCCCAGGCGGTCGCGCCGGGCGCGCACGTCGTCTACGTCGACCACGACCCGATCGTGCAGCTCCACGGCGGGGCGCTGCTCGCCGGCGACGACACGACGGCCGTGGTGCACGCCGACGCCCGCGAGCCGGAGAGCATCCTCGCCGACCCGCGCACGCGCGCCCTCATCGACCTCGACCGGCCGGTGGGGCTGCTGATGTTCGGGCTGCTGCACCACCTGGCCGACGAGGACGACCCGGCCGGAATCGTGGCCCGCCTGGTGGCCCCGCTCGCCTCCGGCAGCCACGTGGTCATCTCGCACTTCCACAACCCGGGCGCGGCCCACCCCGAGGTCGCCGCGCAGGCGGCCGAGGCCGAGAGGCTGTTCAACGAGCATCTCGGCACCGGCCGCTGGCGCACCCGCGAGGAGGTGCTGGCCTACTTCGACGGCCTGGAGCTGCTGGAGCCCGGCCTCGTGCCGCTGCCGGAGTGGCGGCCGGGCGAGGGCGACCGCGCCACTCCCGGCATCACGTACCAAACCTTCGTCGGCGGGGTGGGGCGCAAGCCGTAGGGCCTCACTCGGGGAGCTTGCCGGTGGCGACCACGTCGCGGTACCAGTGGGCGCTGTCCTTCCAGGTGCGCTCCATCGTCTCCCGGTCCACCCGGACGATGCCGAACCGCTTGGCGTACCCGTGCGCCCACTCGAAATTGTCCATCAGCGACCACACGAAGTATCCCCGCACGTCCGCGCCGGCCGTGATCGCCTCCGCCACGGCGGTCAGGTGCCGGCGCAGGTAGTCGACCCGGTCGGCGTCGTGGACCAGCCCGTCCGGCGCGACCGGGTCCGGGAACGCGGCGCCGTTCTCGGTGATCATGAGGGGCAGCGACGGGTGGTCGCGGCTCAGGCGCAGCAGCAGCTCGGTCAGGCCGGTCTCGTCGATGTTCCAGCCCATCTCGGTGTACGGGCCGGGCTGGCGCACGAACTCGACATCCTCGCAGGCGATCCACGGGGAGGCGGCCCCGTCCTGGTGGCCGTCGGCCGTCTCCTTCGCGCCGGAGCCGTCCCAGTGCCGCACCAGCGTCGGGTTGTAGTAGTTGACGCCGAGCACGTCCAGCGGCTGGCGGGCGGTGGCCTCGTCGCCGTCGCGCACGAACGACCAGTCGGTCACCGACGAGGTGGCCTCGATGAGGTCGCGCGGGTAGGCGCCCTCCAGCATCGGCCCGAGGAAGGCCCGGTTGGACAGGGCGTCCGCCTTGCGCACCGCCGCCGCGTCCGCCTCGGACACGCCGCGCACGTGGTGCAGGTTGAGCGTGACCGACATCCTCGCGTCCCCGGCCGCGGTCGAGCGCAACGCCTGCACCGCCAGGCCGTGCCCGAGGTTGAGGTGGTGGACGGCGGCCAGCGCCGCGGCCGGGTCGGTGCGGGCGGGCGCGTGCACGCCCGAGCCGTAACCCAGGTACGCCGAGCACCACGGCTCGTTCAGCGTGATCCAGGTGTGCACGCGGTCGCCGTACCGCTCGCCCATCAGGCGGGCGTACTCGGCGAAGCGCAGCGCGGTGTCGCGGGCCGGCCAGCCGCCCGCGTCCTCCAGCTCCTGCGGCAGGTCCCAGTGGTAGAGGGTGGCGACGGGGGCGATGCCGCGGGCCAGCAGGCCGTCGATCAGCCGGTCGTAGAAGGCCGCGCCCGGCTCGTTGAGGCCGCCGGAGCCGCCCGGCTGGACGCGCGGCCAGGAGATCGAGAAGCGGTAGGCGCCGACGCCGAGCTCGGCCAGCAGGTCGAGGTCGCCGTCCAGCCGGTGGTAGTGGTCGCAGGCGAGGTCACCGGTGTCGCCGTTCGCGACGAGCCCGGGGGTGTGCGAGAAGGTGTCCCAGATGGACGGGCCGCGGCCGTCCTTGTTCCAGGCGCCCTCGACCTGGTACGCGGCGGTGGCGGTGCCCCACAGGAAGCTCTCGGGGAAGGTCGTCATGTCGCTCCTTCAAGGATGATCTCGATCTCGTCCGTGTCCGGCCCGGCGGCTGCCCGTACGCCGCCGGCCAGCAGGTTCCAGGGGCCGGCCGCGCCCTCGACGCGCCGGGCCCGCACCCGCCCGCCGGCCCGCGACACCTCGAAGACCGCCCCGGCGCCCCCGTCCACGGTGGGAACGGTAACAGTGCGGTGATCGCCGTCCGCGAGCCGGTACGCCTGAAGGGTCACGCCGTCGGCGTAGTCGTAGTCGGGCCGGTCCTCGCGGGCCCCGACCGGCAGCACCGCGCCCGGCCGCACCAGCAGCGGCAGGCTGTCGAAGCCGTGCCGCTCGGCGTGCCAGCCTGGGCCCGTCACCGTCCCGCCGTCCAGCAGGCGGGTCCACTCGCCCGCGGGCACGTAGTAGGAGACCTCGCCCCCGGCCGACAGCACCGGCGCGACCAGCAGGTCAGGGCCCAGCATGTACTGGGCGTCGAGGTGGTCGCAGGCCCGGTCGCCGGGGAACTCGAGCTGCATCGCCCGCATCACCGGCAGCCCGTCCGTGGTGGCGCGCACCGCGGCCCCGTACAGGTAGGGCATGAGCCGCGCCTTCAGTCTGGTGAACGCGCGCAGCACGGTCACCGACTCCTCGTCGAACAGCCACGGCACCCGGTACGACGAGCTGCCGTGCAGCCGGCTGTGCGACGACAGCAGCCCGAAGGCCACCCACCGCTTGAACACCGCCGGGTCGGGCCGGCCCTCGAACCCGCCGATGTCGTGGCTCCAGAACCCGAACCCGGCCAGGCCGAGGGAGAGCCCGCCGCGCAGCGACTCGGCCATCGCCTCGAACGTGGACTCGCAGTCGCCGCCCCAGTGCACCGGCAGCCGCTGCCCGCCGACGGTCGCCGACCGGGCGAACAGCACGGCGGGGCCGCGCTCGGCCAGCACGTCGTGGACGGTCCGGTTGTAGAGCAGCGCGTAGTAGTTGTGCATCCGCTCGGGATCGGACCCGTCGGCGTAGGCCACGTCCGTCGGGACGCGCTCGCCGAAGTCGGTCTTGAACGCGTCCACGCCCATGTCACGTAACGCGCGCAGCTTGCCCGCGTACCACTCCCGCGCGGCCGGCGAGGTGAAGTCGACCAGCGCCCGCCCCGCCTGCCAGTGGTCGTCCTGCCACACCGTGCCGTCCGGGCGGCGCAGCAGGTGGCCGAGCCGCCGGCCCTCGTCGAACAGCGCCGACGCCTGCCCGATGTACGGGTTGATCCAGACGCACACGCGCAGCCCCCGCTCCTTGAGCCGGCGCAGCATGCCCTCCGGGTCGGGGAACGTCTCCGGATCCCACTCGAAGTCGCACCAGCGGTAGCGCCGCATCCAGAAGCAGTCGAAGTGCAGCACGCTGAGCGGGATGTCCCGCTCGGCCATGCCGGCCGCGAACGACGTGACCGTGGCCTCGTCGTAGTCGGTGGTGAACGACGTGGACAGCCACAGCCCGAACGACCAGGCGGGCGGCAGCGCCGGGCGGCCGGTCAGCGCGGTGTAGCGGCGCAGGATGTCGGCCGGCGTCGGGCCGTGGATCACGAGGTACTCCAGCTCGTGCCCCTCGACGCTGAACTGCACCCGCGACACCGTCTCCGACCCCACCTCGAACGACACCCGCCCCGGATGGTTGACGAACACGCCGTAGCCGCGGTTGGTCAGGTAGAACGGGATGTTCTTGTAGGCCAGCTCGCTGGCCGTGCCGCCGTCGTCGTTCCAGATGTCGACCGTCTGCCCGTTGCGCACCAGCGGGCCGAAGCGCTCGCCGAGCCCGTACACCAGCTCCCCGGCGCTCAGCCGGAGCTGCTCGGCCAGGAAGTGCCGGCCGCCGGCGTCCTCCATGACGGCGAGGCTCCTGCCGTCGCCGCGGGTCAGTTCCCTGCCGCCGGCGCTGAAGACCAGCTCCCACGGCGCGTCCCTGCGCAGCCGGGCGGTGAGCGAGCCGCTGGTCAGGCTCGCGTGGCCGGCGTCCACGGAGATCCCGGCCGCAGCCGGCTCCCCGCGCAGCTCGAAGGCGGGGGAGTCCGGCACCGACCCGGCCAGGTGCACCGTGCGGACGCTGATGACGTCCGGCATCGGTGAGGAGACGTCCACGCGCAGGACCGGGCCGTCGATGGTGGCGCCGCGGTGGGTGATCGGGCGGGTGGGCGCGAGGATCCGTAAGGACCCGCCCGCCCGGTCCGCCGTGACGTCGTGGGCCGCGGCGGCGTAGGAGGCCCGCACCCCGGGTCGCATCCGCCAGTAACCGTCCTTGAACTTCATCCCGTCCGTCCCCCGAGGTGGGTCAGGTGCGCCGGCGCAGCGCGGCGACCGCGCGCGGCGGCAGTGTCACGGGGCCGTCGGCGACGGCTCCGGTCAGCAGGTCCTCGCAGCGCCCGCCGGGGTCCACGCGGGCCGTCGCGGTGCCGTGGTTCAGCAGGAACAGCACCTCGCCGCGGCGTACCGCCTCGACACCGGCGGGTAGCTCGGCGACCTCGCCGCGCACGCCCGCGTCCGCCAGCGCCCGCGCCATGACCTCGGCGAGGGCCGCGGGCTCCGGCAGCGTGGCGACGTACCAGGCGGTGCCGCCGCCGGCCCGGTGCCGCAGCACGGCCGGCCGCCCCGCCAGGTCGCCGCCCGTGAACTCGGCCACCGGCTCGGCTCCTTCCGCGGTCATCAGCTCCGTCCAGGTGCGGGCGGTGAACGCGCCGCCGCCGTCGCGCCAGCGGCAGCCGGCCTCGCCCGCCGCGGGCAGCCACTCCTCGCCGGAGGCGCCGAGCGCCGCGCGCAGCGGCGCGGGGAACCGCCCGGCGCGGACGTGCCCGTCCGGGTCCACCACGCCGGAGAACGGCCCGACGACCAGCACGCCGCCGCCGCGCACGTACGCGGTCAGCGCGGCCGCGTCCCGGTCGGCGACGAGGAACAGGTTCGGGACCACGACCAGCGCGTACCCGCCGAGCTCGGCGTCCGGCGGGACCACGTCCACGCTCACGCCCCGCTCCCACAGCGGCAGGTAGTAGGCGAGCGCCTGCTCGTCGGCCCGCAGCCGGTCGCTCGGCCGGCCCGGCTCCTCCAGCGCCCACCAGTTCTCCCAGCCGAACACCAGCGCCACCCGCGCCGGCACCGGCTGCCCCGCGACCTCGCCGAGCCCGCGCAGCTCCCGCCCGTGCGCGCGCACCTCGCGGTGCAGCCGGGTGTCCGGTCCTGCGTGCGGCACCATCGCCGAGTGGAAGCGTTCGGCGCCGAAGCGGGAGGCGCGCCACTGGAAGTAGCACAGGCCGTCCGCGCCCCGGGCCAGCGCCTGCAGCGACTCCAGCCGGAGCTGCCCCGGCGGCTTGGGCAGGTTGTGCGGCCGCCAGTTGACGGCGCCGGCCGCCTGCTCCATCAGCAGCCACGGCCGCCCGCCCGCCAGGCCGCGCATGAGGTCGTGGACCAGCGCGGTCCGCGCGGGGGCCAGCGGGTCGCCGGGGTCCGGGTAGCAGTCGTTGGAGACGACGTCCTCCTCGGCGGCCCACCTCCAGGCGTCCACCGGCTTGAACAGCCCCATGAAGTTCGTGGTGACCGGCACGTCCGGCGTGCGCTCGCGCAGGACGTCGCGCTCGGCCCGGAAGTGGTCGAGCAGCGCGTCGGAGCAGAACCGCCACCAGTCGAGGCTCTGCGTCGGGTTCACCAGGTAGGGGGCCCGGCGCGGCGGCAGGATCTCCGCCCAGCCGGAGTAGCGCTGGCTCCAGAACGTGGTGCCCCACGCCGCGTTGAGCGCGTCCAGGCCGCCGTAGCGCCGCTCCAGCCAGTCGCGGAACGCCTGGGCGGAGACGTCGCAGTGGCAGACCTGGCCGTACTCGTTGCCCACGTGCCAGAGGGCGAGCGCGGGGTGGCCCGCGTAGCGGGCGGCGAGGTCGCGCACGATGCCGAGCGCCCGCTCCCGGTAGACGGGCGAGGACGGGCAGAACTGGTTGCGGGAGCCGTACCAGAGCCGGTGCCCCGAGGCGTCGAGCGGCAGCGTCTCCGGCCGGAGATGCCCGAGCCACGGCGGCGGCGAGGCGGTCGGGGTGGCGAGGTCCACCGCGATGCCGGCGCCGGCCATCAGGTCCATGACCCGGTCCAGCCAACCGAAGTCGCGCGCCCCCGGCTCCGGCTCCAGCCGCGCCCAGCTGAACACGCCGACGGTCACCAGGTTGACCCCGGCGTCGCGCATCAGCGCGGCGTCCTCGGCCCAGACCTCCTCCGGCCACTGCTCGGGGTTGTAGTCGCCGCCGAACAGCAGGCCGCGGCCCGCGGTGAGGCGGTGCGTCCCGCGCGGGCGCGGCCCGCTCACGCGCCCGCTCGCGGGGGACCCGAGCTGTCGCCGGGCACCAGACGGCACGGCAGCAGCCGCTGCCGCGGCGGGCCGTCGCCCTGGAGCCGGTCGATGAGCATGCGCGCGCCGAGCCGGCCCAGCTCGGCGCTCGGCGGCTCCAGCGTCGTCAGCCTCGGATGGAACATCGCCGCCGCCCGCGCCGACGACAGCACCAGCACCAGCGTCAGGTCCTCCGGGACGCGCCAGCCGCGCGCCGCGACGCCCGCGAGCACGCCGGCCGCCGCGAGGTCGCCGGCCACGGCCAGCGCCGTCACGCCGGGGCGCTCGGCCATCAGCCGCTCGAACGCCCGCCTGCCCTCCTCGGCCGAGCCGGGACGGAACCCGTCCGCGTAGCCGAGGCCCGCCTCGCGGGCGGCCGCGGCGAACTCCCCGGCCATCCGGGCCGCGGGGCCGTAGCCCTCGGCGTACCGGCCGGGGGAGAGGTTGAAGAAGGCCAGCTCGCGGTGGCCGAGCCCGGCCACGTGCGCGACCGCGTCGCGGGCGGTGACGGCGAAGTCGATGTCGGCGTGGTCGATCGCGTCCGGCTCGCGGGTACGCCCGATCATGGCGAACGGCACCCCGGACGCGGCCAGGAACTCCGTCCGCTCGTCGTCGAGCCGCACCTCCATGAGCAGCACGCCGTCCACCAGCCCGAGGCCGGTGAGGTGGCGCAGCTCGTCGATCGGGTCGGCGTTCTCCGGCGACAGCAGCAGGTGGTAGCCCAGCTCCTTGGCCGCCTCGGCGGCCCCGGTCGCGAAGAGCATCTCCGTGTGGCCGAAGCCGCCGTCCGGCGTCGGGAACAGCAGCGCGAGGATCCTGGTCCGCTTGCTCTGCAGGCCGCGCGCCAGCAGGTTCGGGCGGTAGCCGAGCTCGGCGGCGGCCTGCTCGATGCGCCGCTTGGTGGCGGCGGCGACCGGCCGGGTGCCGTTGAGCGCGGCGGAGACCGTGCTGACCGCGACCTGGGCGCGCTCGGCCACGTCACGTAACGAGGACATCGGGCTCCGGACGAGAGCTTGTCGAAACGTTTCGCATCAACCTAAAGTCCGATTTGTGGTGGTGTCAACGGCGGCTCATCGCCAGGCTGTGGACCGGGTGCTCGCCCTCGGTCTGCAGCCGGTACTCCCGCCCCGACTTGGCGCGGTTCTCCGTGATCACCCGCTCGGAGGCCGGTTGCTCGCCGCCCATGACGGCCTCCTGCATCTTCTCGAAGCGCTCGTGGGCCTCCTGGACATAGCCGGTGCCCAGCGTCGTGTAGTCGATCTGGGTCGCCAGCAGCTCCCGCAGGTACGCCTTGTTCGGCTCGAACGTCACCGCCTGCGGCAGCTCGGGCGCGCACACCTGCTCGGGGTCGCGGCCGTCGTGCTTCTTGAACAGCTCGGCCGCCAGCCGCAGGTGCTCCAGCTCCATGTTGAGGTGCAGCTCCCAGATGTTCTTCACCTTGGGGTCGGACTCGGTCTGCATGAACGAGTGGTAGAGGTAGCACTCGTTGTACTCGTGGTTGAGCAGCATCTCCCACCAGCTCTCGCCCGGGTCCACCAGGGACTCGTAGTGGGTGACGTGCTCCTCCTCCACCATCCCGATCTCCTGGTAGAGCTGGCGCGCGATCGGCTCCATGTACGTCGGGCCGACGTTCATGTAGAAGTTCATCGTCTGCTGCTCGGCGGCCATGATCGTCAGCGCGTGCAGCTTCGAGACCGGCGCGGTGCTGGAGCGGTCGTAGGGCTCACGCACGTTGTCCACGGGGTCGCGGTGATGCAGGTACGTCGGCCGCCCCGGCATGACCTCGGTCAGGTTGTCGACGATCTTCTCCGCCTTGCGGTGCTCGATCATCTCGTACAGGTTGGCGTAGCGGTAGAGGTGGTCGAAGTCCTCCAGCACCCCGAACTCGTAGGCCTGCTTGAGATACGGGTCCGGCTCCATGCGGGCCACCCACGCGGTCAGGTCGACGGCGACCTGCTCGTACGAGATCGTCGTCTCCAGCACCGAGGCGACGCCGGGCAGCAGCCAGTTGACGGCCTTCTGCTGCTGCGCCTCGATGTAGCGGGTGCGGGCGAGCTGCTGCTTGAGCTCGATGTCCGGGCAGTGCCGGGCGAGGTGGTGGCTGAACAGGATCGCCTCGATCTCGATGCCGTTCATCGTGATGATGCGGCAGAGCGTGTAGGGGTCGCAGTGATCGGGGTCGACGGGGGTCACGTTCAGCTCGCGCCAGTTCCGCAGCTGCTTGTCCAGCGGGATACCCCGCTCCTGCAATGGGTTGAAAGGCATGACGCCGGGCTCCTTGCGTTGGTCGGGAACATCCGGTTTCCGGCGTACCCGAGCCCTTTGGGGGCAACCTCCCGTCCTGATCGGCCGGAGGACTGGAGTTGGTAATGCCGCCGCAGGTCAGGACAGGGTCATGAGGCGGTGCCGCTCGCCGTACCACTCGACGGTCAGCACCGTGGCGTCGTCCTGCAACCGGCCGCCCTGGTGCCGCAGGATCGCCTGGATGAGCCGGCGCAGCGTCTCCGGCGCGGACACGCCGTCGGCCTCGTGCCGCACCACGAAGCCGGCGAAGCCCTCCAGCCCGAACAGCTCGCCGTCCGGGCTGCGCGCCTCGACGATGCCGTCGGTGTAGAACAGCAGCCGGTCGCCGGGTTCGAGCTGGTAGCGCAGCAGCCCCCTGGACATGCCCAGCCCGAAGCCCATCGGCGGGTCCGGCATGGGGACGCTCTCCAGCGTCGCCACCCGCCGGCCGCCGCGGATCACCAGCGCGACCGAGGCGGTCAGCCCGGCCGCCGTGTCGTGCCCCATCGCGTCGAACAGCGACACGTGCAGGACGTCCCCGTCGACCGCGTGGTCGTAGGCGTCGCCGCCGTCGAGCAGCGGCACCCACAGCCGCCGCGGGCCGCCAGCAGGCCGCCCAGGGCGCGCTCGCCGTCGCTCCGCATCGCCCCCTCCTCTCCGGCGGATGAACCGCTCCTACCCGCGCGGCACGGGATCACCCTGCGGTGGGACGCGCCGCCGAGCACGTTGACGTACCTGCCGGCCCTACCAGCCGAGTTCGGCGCGGAAGGCCGCCCGCGCCTCGGCGAACGCCTCCCGCTCCAGCACCGCCCCCCGGTACGGCCCCTCGGCGACCGGCTCCTCGTGCAGCCTCGCGGGCAGCTCGTCACGGCCCGCCAGTCCCTCGCGCGCGGCGTAGGCCCGCATCGCGTCCAGCCGCTCCTGCCCGGCCGCCAGCAGCTCCGCGACCGGGAACTCGCGTCCCAGCACGGCGGCGGCGAGCCCGGTGAGCCGGTCCAGCGTGAGCGGCCGGGTGGGGGAGGAGGCGAACAGGCACACGTTGAGCGCGTCCAGGGCACTCCACAGGCGCAGCAGGCGGGCGGTCCGCGTGCCCCGCGCCGCGTCCAGGCGGCCGGCCGGCGCCGGCTCCGCCCCGATCCGCGCCGCCTCGGGGAAGCAGTACGTGAGCCCTTCGACCGGGTCGAAGTCCAGGTCGTGCTCCAGGGCGTCGTAGCGGGGACCGCCCGGAGCGAGGGCGTAGCCGAGACCGAGCCCCGGCTGCACGCGCGGGTCGAAGCAGGGCAGCTCGGCGCCCTTGACCGTCATCGCGTACCGGACGGTCTCCGGGCCCAGCCTGCCGGCCGCGCGGGCGGCGCCCCCGGCCAGCAGGCCGCCCAGCTCGCCGGCCCGGTGCGCCACGTCCGCCACCAGGGCGGGCAGGGCCGCCGCGTCGCCGAAGGCGGGCCCGCCCGGCAGCAGGCCGCGTCCGGCGCACTCCATGGCGAAGGCCAGCGTGCCGCCCAGGCTCACCGGGTCGAGGCCGAGGTCGTTGCAGAGGGCGTTGGCGGCCAGGACGGTGTCGAGGTCGTCGATGCCGAGGTTCCAGCCGAGCGAAGGGAACGCCTCCTGCCCGAGCCCGCCCGAGCGGCGCTCCGGCGCGGACGGCGGCGCGTACACCTTGAGGCAGTCGTTGGGGCAGCCGGGGCAGGCGCCGCGCAGCGTCACCGCGCGGCCCGCGTAGCCGTCCTCCTGAGGGGCGCGCAGCCCGGTCGCGGCCGTGACGGAGAAGTTGCGCACGGCGGCGTAGCCGGGCGCGGGCGGCTCGCCCGTCCACCCGGCGAACCCCGGCTCGCCGTGCTGCCAGGCCGCGAGCCGGTTGCCCGGCAGCGCCTCCCGGTAGAAGGCGGCGACGCCCGCCAGCGCCTCCGGGCCGGCGACCGGCGGCCTGGCATCGCCCACGCACACCAGCGCCTTGAGGTTCTTGGCGCCGAACACCGCGCCGATCCCGTACCGGGGGGCCGGGTGGGCGAGGTCGGTGACGACGCTCGCGTACCGGACCAGGTTCTCCCCGGCCGGGCCGATCGCCGCCACGGAGGCGTCGCCGCCGTGACGGGCCCGCAGCGCGTCGGTGGTCGCGGCGGTGCCGAGGCCGCGCAGCTCCTCCGCGTCCCGCACGCTGACCTCGCCGTCCTCCACCAGCAGGTACGACAGCCGCGCCGCCCGCCCCGTCACCGCCAGCGCCCGCACCCCGGCGGCCCGCATCCCGGCCGCGAACGGGCCGAGCGCGTGCGTCTCCCCGGCCACCCCGGTCAACGGCGACTTGGCCAGGAACACCGCCTTCGCCAGGCCGGGCGCGCGGACGCCGCCGAGCCGTCCGGGAGCCACGAACAGCAGCGCCCGGGGGTCGTACGGGTCCAGGCCCGGCGGCGTGCGCTCGGTCATCAGCCGCAGGCCGAGGATCGTCCCGTCGTGGTGGGCGGGCCCGTCGTCCCGGTGCTCGCGTTCGACGGCTCCGCTGGTCAGGTCCACGATGATCGGCACGGCACAGCCTTTCTGGAAAACGTTGCGGTACGGGTCAGCCGGGGCCGCCGAGGCTCCACAGGCGGAGCCGCCGGTCCTCGCCCACCGTGGCGACGACCGGCCGGGTCACCGCCTGCTCCGTGAGCGCCAGCGCCCGGATCCCGCCGCCCTCGCCGGAGCCGAACTCCCCGACGATCTCCCCGTCGGCGAGGCTCCAGACCCGCACGAACGCGTTCCCGCCGGACGGCGTGTGCGCCACGACCGCGACCGGCACGCCGCCCAGGGCGCCGGTCACCAGCGCGGCGGTGCCACGGTCGTCGGGGCTGCGGTCGCTGAAGTCCCACTTCTTCCTGCGCTTGCCCGACCTCAGGTCGTACACGCGCAAGGTGGCGTCCAGGTGCGTCGAGACCAGCACCGGCTCGCCCTTCAGCTCACCGCACGCCAGCCGCTCGATGCCGCCGACCTCGCCGGTCTTGAACGTGCCCGACACCACCCCCGTGGACAGGGGACGCACCCGGATCCGGTTCGCGCCGTCGCCCGTCACGAGCACGTCGGCGCCGCCCAGGCGGCCGAAGGCCAGGCCGTTGACGCCCTGGAAGTGCTCGGTGCCCGTGGGGCCGATCTGCCTGCCGGTCGTGACGTCCCACAGGCGGACGGTGCCGCGCAGGTCGCGCAGGCTGTCGTACTTCTGCGACACCGCGACCACCCGCCCCGCCGCCGTGACGGTCACTGCGATGATCGGATCGGGCGCCTTGTGCGCGGCCAGGCTCTTGCCGGACGGGCTCCACAGGCGCATGCGGCCGTCGGCGTGACCGGAGGCGATCACCGGCTCGCCCCGGCTGTTGCCGTACGCGACGGCGGTCGCCGCCGCGCCGCCGTCGCCGAGCCTGCGGGCCGGGCCGGCGGGGACGTCCCAGGCCACGACGGAGCCGTTGTTCGCGCCGATCGCCACGAACGGCCCGCTCGCCCCCATCGCCGCCGACGGGGTGCCCGTGCCCGCGGGCAGCGCCGCCGGGTCCCCGATCAGCGTCCCGAACGGCTCGGCCGCGACCGGCGTGACGGGCGGCCGGGTGGACGGCTGGAAGGACGTGGGCGTGGGCGAGCCGGGGGCGGAGGACGTCCCTATGGCGTCACCGGTGTCGGGGACGGGCGGCTGGTCCAGCGCCCCGTCCTGGCCTCGGGCGCCGCCCTCCGGCCTGAGCGCGACGAACGCCGACACCGCCGCCGTCGCCAGCGCCGCCGCCCCGGCGCTCAGCACGGCCCGCCGGCTGACGCCCTTCCCCCTGCCTCCCGGCGACGTCTCCGCGTCCGGCATGCCACCGTGGTACGGCCCCTGGAACCCGCCGCCGCGCTGAGCGGACCCGCGTCCCTCGACGGTGCCCTGCCCCCGACGCCCTCCGAAGCCCTCCTGCCCCTCGGCCATCGGCTGACCACCGCCCCCAACGGGCCCGGCCGAAGGGAGACCGGCCACACCGGCCCCCGGCCAGGGCCCGGCAGCGGCGGGCGCGGCGGGAGCGGCCGGGCCGCGGTGGGTCATCAGGTGCTTCATCAGGTCCGTGGGCGACGGCCGTAAGGCCGGATCCCTCGCGAAGCACGCGCGCAGCGCCTCCGCCAGCCGCTCCGGCACCCCGCCCAGGTCCGGCGCGCCGCTGAGCACGGCGTTGAGAATGGCGGGGACCGTCGCCCCGGCGAAGGCGGGCCGCCCGGTGGCCGCGAACACCATGGTCCCGGCCCAGCTGAACATGTCCGACGCCGGCCCGACCCGCTGCCCCTCGAACTGCTCCGGCGACATGTACGCCGGCGTCCCCACCACCCCGGACGCCATCGTCGTCGCGTCCAGCGCCTTGGCGATGCCGAAGTCGATGACGATGGGCCCCTCCGGCCCGATGAGCACGTTGCCCGGCTTGAAGTCGCGGTGCACGATCCCGGCCTGGTGGATGGCGGCCAGCGCGGTCAGCGTGGAGATCGCCAGCCGGTCCAGCGCCCCGCCCGTGCGCGGCCCGTCCGACCGGACGACCTGCTGCAGCGTGTCGCCCGCGACGTACTCGCTCACGATGTACGGGCGCTCGTCCGCCGTGCCGACGTCGAGCACCGCCGCCGTGCAGAACGCCGCCACCCGCCGCGCCGCCTCGACCTCGCGCAGGAAGCCGCGGTTGACGGCGTCGTCGCCGCTGAGGTGGCTGTGCAGCAGCTTGACGGCGACCTCGCGCCCGTCTTCGCCGACCGCCTTGTAGACCGTTCCCTGGCCGCCGGAGCCGAGCACGCCGACGAGCCGCCAGCCGGCCACCCGTTCGGGGTCGCCCGGCCGGAGCGGGCGGATCTGCGGCATCCCGCTCCCTCCGCGGACGTCCATGTGAGCGTTCCACACGATAGCCAATTTCCGCTCGGACGGGCCGCCGGGGGGAGGGGCGGGTCAGCGGGCGCTGAGGGGACGCATGTCGGTCCAGACCTCCTCGATGTGCGCCAGGCAGTCGTCCTTGCCGCCGCGGAACCCGGCCGCCCGCCAGCCGGCCGGGATGTCCTGGTCCGCGGGCCACACCGAGTACTGCTCCTCGTGGTTGATCACGACCTGGTAGTCGTCCATGTGTCCTCCTTGACCGGGGCCCCGCGTTCGCGCAGGGCCTGGAAACCGATGAGGTCGTCGGGCAGCGCGTCCGGCACCAGCGCGTCGAAGTCCCACAGGACGCGCCGCCGCCTGGCGACCAGCACGCAGGCGGCGATGGCGGCGCCGAGCAGCACGTACAGCAGGCCGATGCCACGGCCCTCGCCGGTGCCGATGACCCGGCCGACCGTGTCCGCGAGCGCGCCGCCGTCGGCGAGCAGCGGTTCGAGGAGGGACGTGCCGAGCGGCGCGACGACGGCGTACCCGATGGGCAGCGTCGAGAAGGCCACGAGCTGGTTGAGCGCGAACACCCGCCCGTGGTAGCGCTGCGGGATCTTCACCTGGACGATCGTCGTGTAGACGCCGTTGAGCAGCGTCAGCGACAGGAACAGCCCGAACACCCCCGCCGTGACCACCACGAGGTCCGGCCGCGCGCCGATCACCACGGCCGAGAGCGCCAGCGTCAGCGTGAACATGAGCTGCCCGCGGAAGCGCCGCACCCGCGGCCCGCCCCACACCGCCATGACGAGGCCGCCGAGGAACACCCCGAGCCCGCCGGCGAACGACACCCGCCCCACGTCGGCGATCGTCCCCGACGACAGCACCAGCGGCGAGATCATCAGGAACAGCGCCGCCATGAACAGGTTGACCACGGCGAAGAACGTCACCATCCGCCGGAAGCCCTTGTTGCCCCACGAGTAGCGCAGGCCGTTGACCAGTTCGGCGGCCACCGTCTCGCGGCGGCGCAGCGCCATCGTGGCGGGGAAGCGGATGAGCAGCAGGCTGACGATGGCGATCGCGTAGCTGACCACGTCGAGGACCAGGATGCCCTCCAGGCCGATGAGCGACATCAGCCCGGCCGCGGCGAGCGGCACGACGAGCTGCGCGACGCCGTTGATCATGCCGACGACGCCGTTGGCGTGGCCGAGGAAACGTTTGGGGACGAGCTGCGGCACGGCCGACTGGTAGGCCACCCGCTGGAACGCCAGCGCCACCGACAGGCCGACCAGCAGCGGGTAGATGTGCCACACCTGGAGGTTCCCGGTCCACAGCAGCAGGCCGAGCAGCAGTTGCGTGCCGAACGCGCCCGCGTCGCCGAGCAGCATCACGCGGCGGCGGTCGCTGCGGTCCACGATGGTCCCGGCGAGCGGCGCGACGACCATGCCGGGCACCAGCGCCAGCACCGAGAACAGGGCGAAGTCGACGAGCGAGTCGGTGGTCAGGTAGATCCAGAGGGGGACGGCGAACTCGGTCAGCGCCGACCCGACGATCGACACCGCCTGACCGGCCGCCACCGCGAAGAACCGCCGCATACTCGGCCGCGGCCCGCCCGCCCCGCCCCGGCCCGGCAGCCCGGCCGGTCCGCCCCGGGGCGGCATCCCGGCCGCTCCGGAGCGAGGTGGGATCCCGGCGGCCGCCCTCGCCTCGGCCGCCGGGACGTCCATGGCCCGCGCCCCGCCCGCGGAAGACTCGTGGGAGACGCCCTCCAGCCACCACGTCCGCCCGCCGTCCCCCCGCTCCAGCGTCGCCGTCTCCCCGGTGGCGAGGGCGGCGTGCGTCCGGGTGACGATCTCCGCCAGCTCCCCGGCCCGGTACTTGACGAAGAAGTGCGCGGCCTCGTCCAGCACCGCGCACGCCGTCACCGGCGACAGCACGTGCCACTCGCGGAAGCGCTCCTGGTAGAACTCCATGATCGGGTCCCGCTCCCCGGCCACGGCGATGACGGGCGCGCCGAGCCGGCCGCGCTCCTCCTCGAACAGCCGGGTGAAGTAGCGTTCGGCGGCCCGCGTCCCCTCCCGCCGGTTGCGGACGATCAGCCGCAGCTCCTCGGGGCTCAGGTCCGACACATCCAGGCCGGCCGCCGTGAGGGCGTTGATCCGTCCCTGGTCGCCGCGCAGGTCGTCGAGGCGGTCCCTGAGCCGGGCCATGCGCCCGCCCGGCCGGGCGAACGGGAAGATCCCGCCCAGGTAGACGGCCTCCACCTCGCGTCCCGAGTCGTGCAGCAGCCGCGCGGTCTCGGCGGTGATCATCGCGCCGAGCCCGCAGTGCCCGTACAGCACGACCGGGCCCTCGATCCCGGCCAGGATCTCCTCGGCGCAGCGCCGCGCGACCTCCTCCGGCGGCATCGCCTCCTCGCCGAGCTCGTGCCCGGGAACGGCGAGCGAGTACAGCGCCCAGTCGCCGGGCAGCGCGTCGGCGAGCGGCTGGTAGATCACCGCGCTGCCGCCCCCGTACGGTGCGCACACCAGCGTGGCCGCCGTCGTGGCGCGCGCGGGCGTGAGCCGGTGCAGCAGCCCGCCGTCCCCTTCGCGGGCCCGCTCCTCCCCGGCGAGCAGCGCCGCCGTCTCCCTGACGGTGGTGTGCTTGAACAGGTCCATGAGCGTGACCCGCCGCTCCGGCGCGATCCTGCGCAGCCGCGCCAGCACCCGCATGGCCAGCAGCGAGTGCCCGCCCAGCTCGAAGAAGTCGTCCAGCGCGCCCACCCGGGCGAGCCCGAGCACGTCGGCCCACACCGCCGCGACGGCCTCCTCGGCGGGCCCGTCCGGCGGGACGAAGGCGGCGCCGCCGTCCGGCCGGTCGTCCTCGGGGTCGGGCAGCGCGCCGCGGTCGACCTTGCCGTGCGACTTCAGCGGCAGGTGGTCGAGCCAGACGTACCGGGCCGGGATCATGTAGTCGGGCAGCCGCTCGCGCAGCCAGGCGCGCACCTCGGCGGCCGGCGCCCGCGCGCCGCCCTCCACCGGCAGCAGATAGCCGACCAGGCGGTCACCGCGCAGCTCGGCCACCGCCTGCGCCACGCCGGGGAACTCGGCGAGCACGGACTCGACCTCGCCCAGCTCGACCCGGTACCCGCGGATCTTGACCTGCAGGTCGCGGCGGCCCAGGAACCGCAGGGTGCCGTCCGGCAGCCACCGCCCGAGGTCGCCGGTCCGGTACAGGCGCGAGCCCGGCGGGCCGTCGGGGTCCGGGACGAACCGTTCGGCGGTGAGCGCGGGGCGGCCGAGGTAGCCGCGGGCCAGCCGGTCACCGCCCAGGCAGATCTCGCCGACCACCCCCACCGGCACCGGCCGCAGCCGCTCGTCGAGCACCCGTACCCGCGCGCCGGGCAGCGGCCGGCCGATCGGCAGCGTCGTCTCCCCAGCCGGTCGCTCCGGGTCCACGGCGTACGTGGTGATGCCGACCGTCGCCTCCGTCGGCCCGTAGTGGTTGACGACGGCGCACCGGCCGCGTCCCGGAGCCTCGTACGCGGCCAGCTCCCTCGCCCACGCCCACGAGGACGCCTCGCCGCCGAGGATCAGCAGCCGGCGCGGCAGCAGCTCGCCGGGCCCGGCCTCGCCCAGCAGCGCGGCCAGGTGCGACGGGGTGATCTTCAGGTAGTCGGCGGGGCTCTCCCGGAAGTGCTCGGCCAGCTCGCGCGCCGACGTACGGGACGGCAGCAGGTCGAGCCGGCCGCCGGTCATCAGCGCCAGGTAGAAGACCGTCACCCCGAAGTCGAACGCCAGCGACTGCGGCAGCGCGAACGACGCCCCGGGCTCGACGCCGAACCGCTCGCGCACCCCCGCCAGGTACGTCACCACCTCCCGGTGCTGCACCGCGACCCCCTTCGGCCGCCCGGTGGTGCCGGAGGTGTAGATCACGTACGCGAGGTCCGACGGCCCGATGCCCGCCGCGACGGGCGCGTCCCCGCCCGGCACCCGGTCCGGGTCGATCTCCGTCAGGCCGCCGGGCAGCGCCTCCCGCGCCCCGCCGGAGGTGATGACCGTGCGCACCCCGGCGTCCTCGACCAGGTACGCGAGCCGCCCGGCCGGCTGCGCGGGATCGAGCGGCACGTACGCCGCCCCGGCCGCCAGCACGCCGAGCAGCGCCACCGCCACCCCCGCCGACTGCTCCAGGCACACCGCCACCCGATCGCCCGGCCGCACCCCGCGGGCGCGCAGGTGGGCGGCCAGCCGCCGGGCGCGCCCGGCCAGCTCACGGTAGGTGAGCCGGGTGCCGCCGAAGACCACGGCGGTCGCGTCCGGGGTCCGCCCGGCCTGGGCGAACACCAGCTCGTGCAGCAGCTCCGCCTCCGGAGGCGCGGGCGGCGCGGCGGTCTCCAGCGCGGCCAGCCGGGCCCGTCCGGCCTCGGTCAGGATCTCCAGGCCGGACACCGGCGTGCCGGGCGCGGCCACGGCCGAGCGCAGCAGCGCCTCCAGCGACTCCGCCATCCGCTCGACGGTCCCGGCCTCGAACAGCGCCGTGTTGTACACGAACGTCCCGTCCAGCCCGCCGCCGGCCGCCCCGTGCAGGTACAGGCTGAGGTCGAAGCGGCTGGCCACGGTGTCGGCGTGGAACCACTCCAGCTCCAGCGGCCCCGCGTCCACCGGCCGGGCGGTGTAGTTCTGCAGCGCGAACATCACCTGGAACACCGCGGGGCGGCTGACGTCCCGCGTCACGTTCAGCTCGCCGACGAGCTGGTCGAACGGCAGCTCCTGGTGGGCGAAGGCGTCCAGCGCCGTCTCCCGCACCCGCCCCACCAGCTCGTCGAACGACGGGTCGCCCGACAGGTCGGCCCGCAGCGCGAGGGTGTTGACGAACATGCCGACCAGGCCGTCCAGCTCCGGCAGTCCGCGCCCGCTCACCGGGCTGCCCACCGCGAACGAGCTCTGCCCCGACCACCGGCCGAGCAGCGCCTGGAACGCGGCCAGCAGCACCATGTACGGCGTCGCCCCGCGCGCCTCGGCCAGCGCCCGCACCGCCCCGGCCTGCTCCGCGTCCAGCCGGAACCCGTACGCCGCCCCCGTGAACGTCTGCTCCGCCGGGCGCGGCAGGTCCGTCGGCAGCTCCAGCGCCGGCACCCCGGCGAGCTGCGCCCGCCAGTAGTCCACGTCCGCCCGGTACGCGGCCGAGCCGGTGCGCTCACGCTGCCAGAGCGCGTAGTCGCCGTACTGGACGGGCAGCGGCTCGGGCTCGCGGCCGGCCAGCAGCGTGAACAGCTCGCCGAGCACCACGTCCCAGCTCCAGCCGTCGGCCACCGCGTGGTGCGCCGCCAGCATGAGCACGTGGTCGTCCGCCGTGCCGGCCTCGGCGGGGCCGGCTTCGGCGGGGCCGGCCTCGGCGGGGCCGAGCCGGATCAGCAGGACCCGCAGCAGCGGGCCCGCCGCCAGGTCGAACGGCCGGGCCAGCTCCGCCGACACCAGCGCCCGCGCCTTCTCCGGCGTCCCGGCCGCCGCGACCAGGAACTCGGGCGCGGGCTCGGCGTCGATCACCAGCCGCGGCGTGCCGTCCTCCGCGGTCGCGAACCGGCTGCGCAGGCTCTCGTGCCGGGCCGCCACCTCGCGCACCGCGCGGCGCAGCGCCCCTTCGTCCAGCTCGCCGGTCACCCGCGCCGTGCAGGAGACGGTGTAGGCGGCGGTGCCGGGCGCGTACTGCTCCAGGAACCACAGCCGCTCCTGCGCGTGCGACAGCGGCGGCGGCGTGCCGGGCGGACGCGGCGGGACCGTCGTCGCGGCGGCCCGCCGCCGCAGCCGCTGGGCCAGCAGCGCCTGCTTGGCGGGGGACAGGCCGCCGGGGGAGGAGAGCGTGGTCACCGGGCCTCCGTGGGGTCGAGCAGGCGCAGCGCCTCCTCCTCGGACAGGTCCTCCAGCTCGGCCAGCAGGATCTCCTCCGTCGCCGCCGCGAACCCGGCCAGCGTCCGGTGCGTGAAGAACGTCCTGATCGGCACGTCCACCTCGACGGTGGCGCGCAGCCGGGCGGCGGCCCGCACGGCCAGCAGGGAGTGGCCGCCGAGCCGGAAGAAGTCGTCGTCGACGCCGACCCGGGCCACGCCGAGCAGCTCGCCCCAGACGTCGGCGACCAGCGCCTCGGCGTCGGTGCGCGGCGCGACGTAGGCGGGACGCGGGCCGGTGCCGGCGGTGCCGACGGTGGGCGGGGCGGGCAGGCGTTCCAGCCGCCCGTCCGGGTGCCGCCTGACCCGCTCACCGGTACGGACCCCGCCCCGCCACAGCTCGCCGATCGCGCCCGGCGGCACAGGAACGCCCCACGGATCCAGCACCCGCTCGGCCCCTTCCCCGCCGCCCGCCCCCGCCGGCTCTCCCGAGCCGGCCAGTTCGGTCAGGCGCCGGGCGGGGTTCCTCGCCACGGCGCCGAGCAGCGCCAGGAACCCGTCGGCCAGCCGCGCCACGCTGTCCGCCGTCAGCACCGCCGCGTCGTGGTGGAAGGCCAGGACCAGGCCGTCGCCGTCCGGCCGGGCCTCCAGCGCCACGTCGTAGGCGAGGTCGGCGGGCCGCGGCGCGAACGGCTCGCCGAAGGCGGCCTCCGGCGGGGCCTGCTCCCGCACGGTGAGCGTGGTCTGGAACAGCGGCTCGCGGCCGGGGTCCCGCTCCACGCCGAGCGCGGTGACGAGCCGTTCGGGGGAGAGGTCGGCGTGCTCGCCCGCCTCCCGCTCGGCCTCCTGCGTACGCCGCAGCAGCTCGCCGAAGCCGGGATCGCCGGACAGGTCGCCGCGCAGCACCAGGTGCCGGGTGAGATGCCCGGCGACCCGGGAGAGCTCCGGCCGCTCCCGCCCCGGCACCGGCAGGCCGATCACGAACCCGGTCTGCCCGGCCTGCCGGGCCAGCAGCACCTGGTACGCGGCCAGCAGCACCGTGGACAGCCCGCCCCCGGCGTCCGCGCCGAGCCGCCGCAGCTCCCGGGCCAGGTCGCCGCCCAGCCGCGCCTCGTGGCTCGCGGCGATCCTGGAGGGTACGGCGGGCCGGGGCCGGTCCAGTGGCAGGTCGAGGACCGGGGCCCCGGCCAGCCGGGCGCACCACTGCTCCAGCGCGGGCTCGGCCAGCCGCTCGCGGCGCGCCCGCCAGAGCGTGACGTCGCCCGCCTGCACGGGCGGCGGGGGGACGTCCCGGCCCTCGTACAGCGCGGCCAGGTCGGCCAGCAGCATCGGCAGCGTCCAGTCGTCGGCCGCGATCGGGTGCGCGGCCAGGCACAGCACGTGGTCGTCCGGGGCCAGGCGGATCAGCGCCGCCCGCACCGGCGGCGCCGCCCCCAGGTCGAACGGCTCCCCGGCGACCTCCGCCACCAGCTCCGCGGCGGCCGCCTCTTTGAAGGTGAGGCCCTCGGCGGCGCCGGGCCGCGTGCTCAGGTCGTGGCGGGCGAGCGGCAGGGTGTGCGCGTCCTGGACGACGGCGCGCGGCCGGCCTTCGGCGTCGGCCTCGTAGCGGGTGCGCAGCGCCTCGTGCCGGGCGGGCAGCGCCGCGACGGCGGCCGCGAGCGCGTCCTCGTCCAGGGGGCCGCGCAGCCGGCGCGCCTGGCTCAGGTGGCCGGAGGTGTCCCCCTCCAGGTACGAGTGCAGGAACCAGAGCCGTTCCTGCGCGGGCGACAGCGGCGGCGCCGTCCCGGCCTCGCGGGGCCGCGGCGGCGTCTCCTCGCCCGGCCGCGTCCCCGGCACGGGCAGCGCCCCACGGTCGATCTTGCCGTTGGGGGTGCGGGGCAGCGCCTCCATCGGGACGACGAGCGAGGGCACCATGGGCGCGGGCAGCCGTTCGGCGAGGCGTTCCCGCACGTCGCCGGGGGCGTCACCCACCAGGTACGCGATGAGGGTGTCCTGGTGGACGGACGCGACGGCCTGGCGGACGCCGGGGAGGGACTCCAGCGCCGACTCGATCTCGCCCAGCTCGATGCGGTGCCCGCGGAGCTTGACCTGGGTGTCGGTGCGGCCCACGTACTGGAGGGTGCCGTCGGTGCGCAGCCGTACGACGTCGCCGGTCCGGTAGAGCCGGCCGCCCGCCGCGCCGAACGGGCCGGGGACGAACCGTTCGGCGGTGAGGGCGGGCCGGCGGTGGTAGCCGAGGGCCAGTCCGTGGCCGCCGAGGTGCAGCTCGCCGGTGTACGCCGGTTCGCCGTGCTCGTCCAGGACGTAGACCTGGGTGTTGCCGATCGGGCGGCCGATGAGCACGTGCCCCGGGTCCCGCGGCACCTCCCAGGCCGTGGACCAGATCGTCGTCTCGGTGGGGCCGTACACGTTGAACAGCCGCGCCGTGCGCGCCCGCAGCTCGCGCGCCAGGGGCTCGCTCAGCGCCTCCCCGCCCGCCAGCGCGGTGACTTCAGGAGCGCTGAAGCCCCCGGCGAGCAGCACCCGCCATCCGGAGGGCGTCGCCTGCACGTGCGTGACCCCCTCGGCGCGGACCAGGCCGGCCAGCAGCGCCCCGTCGAGCGCCGCCTCCGGGCCGGCGATCACCGTACGGCCGCCGGTCACGAGCGGCAGGTACAGCTCCAGCCCCGAGATGTCGAACGACAACGACGTGAGCGCCAGCCAGACGTCGTCCTCGCCGGAGCCCAGGAGGTCGCGCATGGCGACGAGGAGGTTCAGCAGCGCCCGGTGCGGCACCACGACGCCCTTCGGACGCCCGGTGGACCCGGAGGTGTAGAGCAGGTAGGCGGGGTCCTCAGGGTGGACGGTCACCTCCGGCTTCGCCGCGCTGTACGCGGACAGGTCGGCGTCGAGGGACAGCGCCGCGACGGGGGTGGCGGGGAGGCGTTCCCGCAGCTCGTCCGGCACGAGCACCGCCCGCGCCCCGGAGTCCTCCAGCACGAACCGCACCCGCGCGTCCGGATAGTCCGGGTCGACGGGGAGGTAGGCGGCTCCGGTCTTGAGTACCGCGAGCATGGCGGCCAGGGTGCGGGCGGAGCGGCCGGCGTACAGGGCGACGACGTCGCCGCGTCCGACGCCGGCCTCGGCGAGGCGGCGGGCCAGCCGGTTGGCGGTGGCGTCCAGCTCGCCGTAGGTCCAGCGGGCCGCGCCGTCCACGACGGCCACCCGGCCCGGGTCCCGCGCCTCGACCAGCGGCAGGAGGCCGGGCACGGCGGGCAGCGCCGTCGCGGTGTCGTTCGGGCCGTGTACCAGCCGCTCCCGCTCCTCGCCCGTCACCCGGGTCAGCCGCGACAGGCGCGCCTCCGGCTCGGCGACGGCGCCGGCCAGCAGCGCGGTGAAGCGGCGGGCCAGGCCCTCGACGGTCGCCGCGTCGAACAGCGCGGCCTCGTACCCGAAGACCAGGTCCAGCGCGCCCTCCGCCGGCCAGGCGTCCAGCGTCAGGTCGAAGCGCGCCGGCGCGTACGCGGCGTGGAACACCTCGGCCGTGGCCTCGCCCACCGGCACCGGCGCGCCGTCGTCCTGCGTGTGCAGGATCATCATGGTGCTGAACAGCGGACTGCCGTCGCCCGCGCCCAGCCGCTCCATCGGCACGTCCCCGTGCCCGAGCGCGCCGAGCACCGACTCCCTCGTCCGCGCCAGCAACTCGGTGAACGCCGGATCGCCCGACAGGTCGGCGCGCAGCACCAGCGTGTCGGCCAGGAAGCCGACCAGCGGCTCCAGCTCCACCCGGTCCCGCCCGGCGACCGCCGTGCCGACCGTCAGGTCGTCCTGCCCGGCGTGCCGGCCCAGCAGCGCCTGGTACGCCGCCAGCAGCACCATGAACAGCGTCGTCCCCGTGCGCCGGCCGAGCTCCTCCAGCGCGGAGACCGTCGCGTGCGGCAGCCTGGCCCGGTGGAACGCGCCCCGCCGCGCGAGGCCGGGGGAGCGGGGCCGGTCGGCGGGCAGCTCCAGCGGCGGCGCGCCGGCCAGCCGCTCCCGCCAGTACGCCAGCGCGGCCTCGCCCGCGCCCGCCGCCTCCCGCTCGCGCCGCCAGTGCACGACGTCCCCGTACCCGACCGCCAGGGCGGGCAGCTCCCGGCCCGCGTAGCAGGCGGCCAGGTCGGACAGCAGCACGTTCTGCGACCAGCCGTCGCCGATCACGTGGTGGAACACCACGCACAGCACGTGCTCCGCCGCCGAGAGCCGGATCAGCGTGGCCCGCACCGGTGGCGCGGCGGCCAGGTCCAGGGGCGTGTTCACCCGTTCCGTCACCAGCCGCAGGGCCGCCGCCTCCCGTTCGTCCTCGGGCAGCGCCGACAGGTCCAGCCGCTCGACCGGCACCGGTCCCGGCGGCTCGACCACCGCGACCGGCACGCCGTCCACCTCGGGGAAACGGGTGCGCAGCGGCTCGTGCCTGGCCGCGACGCGGGTCAGCGCGTCCGCCAGGCGGCCGGCGTCGAGCGGGCCGCGCAGCCGCCGCGCCAGATGGACGTTGTAGGAGGCGTCGTCCGGGTCGAGCCGGTACAGGAACCACACCCGCTCCTGGCTCGGCGACATCGGCGCCGGGCTGCCCGCCGGGCGCGGCCGGAGCGGCACCGACGGGGCGGCCAGCTCCTCCAGCGCCCGCGCGAACCCCTCCACCGTCGGATGCGCGAACAGCGCCGCCACCGGCGCCTCGACACCGAGCCGCCGGGTGATCCGCGCCGCCGCCCGCGCGGCGAGCAAGGAGTGCCCGCCCAGCAGGAAGAAGTCGTCCCCTAGCCCCAGGCCGCCGGCCCCCGGCGACGTGAGCGCCGGCCCGCCCGGCCTGGTCCCGCCCGCGGCCGGCTCGCCCGGCCCCATCTCGCCCGGCCCCATCTCGTCCGGCCGCGGGGCCAGGCCGAGGACCTCGGCGAAGACCTCGGCCACCGCGCGCTCGGCCGCCGTCCGCGGCGCGGCCCCCGCGCCCGCCTCCGGGGCGGCGGGCTCCGGCAGGGCCTTGCGGTCCACCTTCCCGTTGGGGGTGAGGGGCAGCGCCTCCATCGGGACGACGAGCGCGGGCACCATGGGCGCGGGCAGCCGCTCGGCGAGACGTTCCCGCACGTCGTCAGGAACGTCACCGACGAGGTAGGCGACGAGGGCGTCCTGGTGCACGGCGGCGACGGCCTGCCGCACGCCCGGCAGGTCCTCCAGCGCCGACTCCACCTCGCCCAGCTCGATGCGGTGCCCCCGGAGCTTGACCTGCGTGTCGGTACGCCCGAGGTAACGCAGCCCGCCGGGCTCCGCGCGCACGAGGTCGCCGGTCCGGTAGAGGCGGGCGCCCGGCGGCCCGTACGGGTCGGGGACGAACCGCTCGGCGGTGAGCCCGGGGCGGCGGTGGTAACCGAGGGCCACGCCATGGCCGCCGATGTACAGCTCACCGGTCTCGGCCGGCTCGCCGCGCTCGTCCAGGACGTGGAGCTGGGTGTTGGCGATGGGACGGCCGATGGAGACGTCCGCGGGTTCCTCGGGCACCTCCCATGCGGTGGACCAGATCGTCGTCTCGGTCGGCCCGTACACGTTGAACAGCCGCCCGGTGCGCGCCCGCAGCTCGCGGGCCAGCGGCACGGTCAGCGCCTCGCCGCCGACCAGGGCCGTGACGTTGGGGCCGGCGTATCCGGCGGCCAGCAGCACCCGCCATCCCGAGGGGGTGGCCTGCACGTGCGTGACTCCCTCGGCGCGGATCAGCCCGGCCAGCCGGTGGCCGTCGCGGGCGGCGGCGGGCTCGGCGATCACCGTACGGCCGCCGGTGACGAGCGGCAGGTACAGCTCCAGCCCCGAGATGTCGAACGACAACGACGTGAGCGCCAGCCAGACGTCGTCCTGGCCGGAGTTCAGCAGGTCGCGCATGGCGGCGAGGAAGTTCAGCAGCGCCCGGTGCGGAACGGCGACGCCTTTGGGGCGGCCGGTGGATCCGGAGGTGTAGAGCAGATAGCCGGGATCCATCGGATCAACCGCCACCTCTACATTTACAGCGCTATATGCGGATAAATCGTCGTCAAGGGATAAAACGGACGCCGAAGTGTCCGCGGGTAAACGTTCCCGCAGCTCGTCGGGCACCAGGACGGTCCGCGCCCCGGAGTCCTCCAGCACGAACCGCACCCGCGCGTCCGGATAGTCCGGGTCCACGGGGAGGTAGGCGGCTCCGGTCCTGAGCACGGCGAGCATGGCGGCCAGGGTGCGGGCGGAGCGGCCGGCGTACAGGGCGACGACGTCGCCGCGTCCGACGCCGGCCTCGGCGAGGCGGCGGGCCAGGCGGCCGGCGGCGGCGTTCAGCTCGCCGTACGTCCAGCGGGCCGCGCCGTCCACGACGGCCACCCGGCCCGGGTCCTGCGCCTCGACCAGCGCCGTCAGCCCGGGAACGCGGGGCGTCGCCGTGGTGGTGTCGTTCGGTTCGCGAAGTTCGCGCATGCGCCATCCTTCGTCGGACAGGCGGGGGACAGGCGGGAATTCATGGGAACGCTCCCACGGCTTCGTCAGCGTAAGGAGGCTTTCCGCTTGCGGTCAACGACAGTTGAAAATTTGATGGAAATACCCCACGAAACCGGGCGATAACGCTTCTAGCTGCGGTTCCTTACAAGCCCGTTTCGGAAACATTACAGAGTCTGTTCCCTTGACAATGCCGAGTCGTGATTCCAGGCTCGTTCTGGGGGCGATCCCGGGGTCTTTTTTGGGAGCGCTCCCAACTAGACAGCCCTGCCCTCTGAACCTCCGGAGAACGGTAATGACACCGACCGAGGAAGCCGTCATGGGGATCTGGACCGGCCTCCTGAGCACTCCTCCGCGCTCCCTCGCCGACGACTTCTTCGCGCTCGGCGCGCAGTCGCTCACGGTCGTGCGCTTCCTCGCCGAGGTGCAGGAGCGGTACGGCGTGGAGCTCCCCGTGGACGAGCTGTTCGCCGGCGACTTCACCGTCGCGGCGGCCGCCAGGCTCATCGACGAGACGCTGCTCGGCGAGGTCACCGAGGACCAGCTCGCCGAACTGCTCGACGAACTGGAGGGCATGTCCGAGGACGAGGTGCGGGCCCTGCTGGACGAGGGCACCCCGCTCGGCGAGTCCTCGCCGTGACGCCCGGCGGCCCGCTCACCCGCGTCCTGCTGGTGGCGCACGGCAGCGACGGCGACGTGCTGCCGTTCGTCCGGCTGGGAGGCGTGCTGCGCGAGCGCGGGCACGACGTGACCCTGCTGACCCACGCCCCCTACCGGGAGCGGGTGGAGGCGGCGGGCCTGGACTTCGTCCCCGTCGACACCCACGACGCCTTCGCCCGCTACTCCGCGGACACCGCGCTCCTCCCCGACGGCCTCGGCACCCTCGACTGGCTGTCCTTCTACCGGCGCAACCACCTGTTCGAGCAGTTCGCGGGCGAATGCCGGGCCCTCGTGGCCCGGGTCGTCCCGGGCCGGACGGTCCTCGCCGGGCGGCACACCTCCGCCCTGTCGGTCCTCGCCGCACGCGAGCTGACGGGCGCGCCGGCCGCGTGGATCGCCGTCGCGCCCATCCAGCCGCTGGCCGCCGAGGTCGCCCGCCACCTGCACCAGCACGTCCTCGGGCCCGGCATCGACGCGGTGCGCGGCGACCTCGGGCTGCCTCGCGTGCCCGACTGGCGGGCCTGGTTCTCCTCCGCCGACCTGCGGCTCGGGCTCTGGCCGCGCTGGTTCGACGCGGCGGGACCCGCCACCGGGCCGGCCATGCGGCTGACCGGCTTCCCGCTGCCCGACGACGACTCCGCGGACCCCGTACCGGCCGAGGCCGCGGAGCTGCTGGACGGGACGGTCCGGCCGGTGCTGATCACCGGAGGCACCGGGCGCATGCTGCGCCCCGGCTTCCACGACGCCGCGCTGGCCGGCTGCCGGCGGGCCGGGCTGCCCGCGCTGCTCGTCGCCCCGCACGCCGAGTCGGTGCCGCGGCCGCTGCCGCCCCACGTGCGGCGCTTCGCGCGGCTGCCGTTCCGCGAGGTCGTCCCCCAGGTCGCGGCGGTGCTCCACCACGGCGGGATCGGCACGCTGACCCGGGCGCTCGCGGCCGGGACCCCGCAGGTGATCCTCGCCCACGGAGCCGACCGGCCCGACAACGCCGCCCGGCTGGAGAAGCAGGGCCTCGCCCGGTGGCTTCCCGAGGAGCGCTGGGACGCCGGCGAGGTGGCGGAGGCGCTGCGCGCGGCCCTGCGCGACGGCCGCCACCCGCCCAGGACGGGACCCCGCGACGCCGCCGACGGTCTCGCCCTGGCCGCCACCCACCTGGAACGCCTCCTCCACGGCCCGGCCCGTCTCGGCGAACCTCTCACCGAGGAGGAGCAGGGCGGCGAGGCGAGGAGGCGGTTGGCCGCGCTGCCCGCCGAGCGGCGCAGGCTGGTGGCCGCGCGCCTGCGCCGGCCGGCCGGGCAGGAGGCGTCGTGAGGATCCTGCTGGCGCAGAACCTGATCCACCTGCCCTCCCACGGCGGCGCCAACAAGTCGAACCGCCTGCTCATGGAGCGTCTCGCCGCCCGCGGCCACGAGGTGCACGTGGTGGCCCCGCTCTCCGGCGCCCTCGCCACCGGCCCGTCGTCCGCCGCCGGCCTGGCCGCCGCCCTCGGCGAGCTGACCCGGCGGGGCGCGAGGATGATCACCTCCGCTGGTCCTGACGAGGTCGCCTACCTGTACCACGGAGTTCTCGTCCACGCCGTCACCGACCCGGCGGCGCTGCCCCGGCGGGTCGCGGAGGTGGCGGCGCGCCTCGTGCCCGACTGGACGCTGGTCCCGTCCGACGACCCCGGCCTGGTGGTCCTCGGCGCGGCGCTGCGCGCGACCCCGGGGCGGGTCGTCTACCTGGTCCACACCCTTCAGCAGCTCCCTTTCGGGCCGGGCGCGTTCTACCCGAGCGCGGCCGGCACCCGGATGGTCCGCCGCGCGGCCGGCGTCGTGGCCGTCAGCCGCGCGGCGCGGGACCACTGCCGGCGGTACGCCGATCTGCACTCCACGGTGATTTATCCGCATATATACGACGACGACCCGCCCGCCACCGCCCCCACCGCCCCGTACGTCACCATGATCAACCCCTGCGGCTACAAGGGCCTGCCGATCCTCCTCGGCCTCGCCGACGCCTGCCCGGACCTCACCTTCCAGGCCGTCCCGACCTGGGGCGCCACCGCCGAGGAGCGCGCGGCCCTCGTCCGCCGCCCCAACATCCGCCTCACCCCGCCCGCCGACGACCTCGGCCCGGTCCTGGCCGCCACCCGCGTCCTGCTCATGCCCTCCCTCTGGGACGAGACCTTCGGCTACACCTGCGTCGAGGCCATGCTGCGCGGCGTCCCCGTCCTCGCCGCCGACGTGGGCGGCCTGGCGGAGGCCAAGCGCGGCGTGCCGTACCTGCTGCCGGTCGCCCCCATCGAGCGGTACGAGGCCGCCGCCGGACACGCCCGCCCCGTCCCCGTCGTGCCCGCCCAGGACCTGACCCCCTGGCTGGGCGCCCTGCGCCGGCTCATGGACGACCCCGCCCACCACGCCGCCCTGGCCGCCCGATCCGCGGACGCCGCCCGCGCGTTCGTCAGGGGACTGGACCGGGACGCGCTGGAGGCGTACCTGACCGCGCTGACGCCCGCAAGACGGCGGCCGGACCCGCCGCCCGACCCGCACCGGCGGGCCGCGCTGGCCAGGCTCGCCGCCGCCCGCGCCGCCGAGAAGGGAGCCGCCCGATGACCGGCACGATCGTCGAGGGCGTCGAGCACGGCGGCCTCAGCCCGCTCGCCCCGGCGGACCTCGACCGCCTGCTGCTCATCAGGCACTTCGAGAACGCCCTGCTCCGGCTGTTCGGCGAGGGCCTGCTCAGCGGCACCACGCACACCTGCCTCGGCCAGGAGCACGTCCCGGTCGCGCTCAACCCCCTCCTGCGCGAGGACGACTTCACCTTCAGCCACCACCGCGGCCACGGCCACTTCCTGGCCCGCTACGGCGAGGAGGCAGGCGCGCTGCTCGCCGAGATCATGGGCCGCAGGGGCGCGCTCTGCGACGGCGTGGGCGGCAGCCAGCACATCTACCACCGCACGTTCCTGTCCACCGGCGTGCAGGGCGAGAGCCTGCCCGTCGCGGTCGGCATGGCGCTGCGGCTGCGCAGGGCCGGGCACGGCGCGCTGGCCTGCGCCTACCTCGGCGACGGCACGTGGGGCGAGGGCTCGGTCTACGAGGCGCTCAACCTGGCCGCGCTGTGGGGCGCGCCGCTGCTGGTCGTCGTGGAGAACAACGGCATCGCCCAGTCCACGCCCACCGAGCGCGGCCTGGCCGGCACGATCGAGGGGCGGGTGGCCGCGTTCGGCATCCCGTACCTGCGGATCGACTCGATCGACCTGACCGCCGTCAGGACCGCGCTGGCCGGACCGGTCGCCGCCGTCAGGAAGGACGCCTTCCCTCTCGTGGTGGAGTTCGTGACACGGCGGCTCGGGCCGCACAGCAAGGGCGACGACACGCGCACCGCCGACGAGCTGCGGCGGGCCAGGGCCGGCGACTGGTACGAGCGCTACGCCGCCGCCTTCCCGCGCCGTTTCGCCGAGGCCGACAAGACGTGGCGGCGGTACGTGGACGACCTGGTCGCCGAGGTCTCGGCGCGGCCCCCGGCGCAGTGGACGGTGCGATGAGGGAGCCCGTACGCGCGGAGCGGGTGTCGGAACACCTGAACCGCGCGCTGCACGACGTCCTGGCCGCCGACCCCACGGTCCACGTGCTGGGCGAGGACATCGCCGACCCGTACGGGGGCGCGTTCAAGATCACGAAGGGGCTGTCGTCGCGGTTCGGCGAGCGGGTGCGCTCCACCCCGATCAGCGAGGCCGCCATCGTCGGCGCGGGCGCCGGGCTGGCGCTCGGCGGTGACAAGGCCATCGTCGAGATCATGTTCGCCGACTTCGTGACGCTCGCCTTCGACCAGCTCATGAACTTCGCCGCCAAGTCGGCCACCATGTACGGCCGCCCGGTGCCGATGCCGCTGGTCGTCCGCAGCCCGTCGGGCGGCCGGCGCGGCTACGGGCCGACGCACAGCCAGAGCCCGCAGAAGCACTTCCTCGGCGTCCCCGGGCTGTCGGTGCTGGAGCTGACCCCGTTCCACGACGCCCGCGCCCTGCTGGAGGACGCCTTCGCCGCCGGGCGGCCGGCCCTGCTGTTCGAGGACAAGGTGCTCTACACGCGGCGCATGTTCCGCGACGGCGTCGTGGACGAGCTGTTCCGCTACGAGCTCGTGGACGGCGTCGCCCGCGTGGCCGTCGAGGGCGTCGCCGGCCACGACTGCACGATCATCGCCCCCGGCGGCATGGCCCACCGCGCGCTGGAGGCGATGCGGGAGCTGCTGCTGGAGCACGACGTGCTGTGCGAGCTGCTGGTGCCCGCCCGGCTCTACCCGTTCGACCTCGGGGGCGCGCTGCCGCGTGGCCGGCACGTGTGCGTCGCCGAGGACGGCACCGCCGGCGCCACGTGGGGCGCGGAGGTGGCCACCCGGCTCTACCCCGTCCTGTGGGGGCGGCTGGCGCGGCCGATCACGCTCGTCAGCGCCGCCGACAGCGTCATCCCGGCGGCGCCGCACCTGGAGCACGAGGTGCTCGTGCACGCCGACACCATCCGCCTGGCCGTTCTGGAGGCGCTGGCATGAACGCGGTCGTCGTTCCCAAGATCAACAGCAATGACGCCCGCTACCTGCTGGTGGAGTGGGTGGCCGCCGACGGGGCCACGGTGCGGCCCGGCGACGTCCTGGCGCTCATCGAGACGTCCAAGACCGTGGAGGAGCTGGCCGCCGAGGGCGGCGGCGTGCTGCGGCACCGGGTGGCGGCGGGCGACGAATGCCTCCCCGGCCAGACCATCGCCGACCTCGCCGACCTCAGCGACCTCGCGGGCCCTGGGGAGGCCGGCGTACCCGCCGCCGGGCTCGCGGCGGCGGGCGGGAGCGACGTGGCGGAGGACGGGGTGATGATCACCGCGCCGGCCCGCCGGCTCATGGACGAGCTCGGGATCGGCGAGGCCGCCGTACGCGCCCTGGGCAGGAGGATCATCCGCCGCGACGACGTGGCGGCCCTCGCCCGACCGGCCCTCGACCGCCCCGCCCCCGCCGATCCCGCTCCCGCTCCCGCTCCCAGTCCCGCTCCCGATGCCGCTTCCGATGACGAGGAGATCGTCTTGCCCGTGTCACAGCGGCGGGTCGCCGACGTGGTGGCCCGCGCCCACCGGGAGGTCCCGGCCGCCTACACCGTCGTCAAGGTCGACGTGGAGGACGCGCTGCGGCTCGCCCGCGAGCTGACCCCCGCCCTGCGCGCCCTGATCGGCCTGCCGGAGCTGCTGGTCAAGGCCGTGGCGGGCCTCGTGGGCCGGTTCGAGCTGCTGTTCGCCACGCCGGTCGGCCCCGGCCGGGTCCGCCGCGCCTCCACCGCGCACGTCGGCGTGACCATGGACGTCGGCAAGGGCCTGTCCGTGCCGGTCGTCCACGACGCCACGGGCCGCACGCTGCGCGAGATCTCGCGGACGCTGATGGCGTACCGGATGGCGGCGCTGCGCGGCGGCCTGCGCGAGGAGGACCTGTCCGGCGGCAACGTCACCCTCACCCTGCACAACGAGAGCACGGTCACGCTGGCCGTCCCCATCGTCTTCCCCGGCCAGCTCTGCGCCCTGTCCCTGGCGGCCCCGCAGCAGGAGCTCGTCCCCGCGGAGGGACCGGCCGGGTTCGCCGTCCGGCACACCGTGCACCTCGGCCTCGCCTACGACCACCGCTATGTCAACGGCCACGACGCGATCGTCTTCCTCGACGCGCTCCGCGCCGCGCTCGAAGCGCCCGCCGCCCTGGCCGCGGACCGCTCGTGACGCACCCAGCAGAGTCGCCCGCCGAGGTGCCCGCCGACCGGCGGGAGCTGATGGCCCGGCTGCTCGCCCGCAAGGCCGCCGCCGCTGCCGTCCCCGTCCTGCCGCGCACCGGCGAGCCGATGGAGTGCTCGCACGAGCAGCGCCGCGTCTGGCTGGCCGCCCAGGCCGCCCCGGAGACCGCGCCGCCGAACGTCACCCTGGGCCTCGCCGTCACCGGCGAGCTGGACCTGCCGCGCCTCGCGGCCGCGCTTGCCGCGCTGGTGGCCCGGCACGAGGCGCTCCGCACCTGGTACGTCGCCGCCGACGGCCTGCCGCGCCAGGCGGTCCGCCCGGCCCAGCCGGTGCCCCTGGAGCTCGTGGACCTCACCTGCCTGCCGGAGCCCGAACGCGAGCCCGAGGCGCTGGCCCTCGCCCTCGCGGCGGCGGGGGAGCGGTTCGACCTGGAGCGCGGGCCGCTGCTGCGGCTCACCGTGTACCGCGTCGGGCCGCTCGACCACCGCCTCCTCCTCGTCTGCCACCACATCGCCTGCGACGGGAGCGGCGTGGCGCTGGTCGCGGCCGACCTCGCCGCCGCGTACGCGGGCGAGGAGCTGCCGCCGCCGCCCGCCCTCCAGTACGCCGACTACGCCGCCTGGTCCCTGCGCCGGGCGGCCGAGCGGGCACCGCGCCGGCTGCCGTACTGGAGGGAACGCCTGGCCGGCCTGGAACCGCTGTTCCCTCGCCTGCCCGCGGTCCCGGCCGCCCAGGGCCGGGCGTCGGCGACGGCACGGGTGCGCGTCGGGCGGCCCGTCGTCGAGCGGCTGCGCGGCGGAGGGGGTGACGGCCCGGCGGGGGGCGGGCCCGTCACGCCCTTCGCCGCGCTGCTGGCCGCGTACCTGGTGCTGCTGCACGAGATCAGCGGCCGGCGCGACCTCGTGACGGGCGCCGTCACCTCCGGGCGCGGCCGCCGCGAGCTGGAGCCGGTCGTCGGCTCGTTCGTCAACCTGGTGCCGCTGCGCGTCGGGCTGGACGGCCTGACCGGCTTCCCCGCCCTGCTCGCCCGCGTCCGCGAGACCGTGGCGGGAGCGCTGGCCAACGAGATCCCGTTCGACGCGCTCGTCTCGGGGCTCGGCGGGCACCGGCTGCCGGGCGTGCACCCCTCCTTCCACGCGGCCTTCGTGCACCGGGGCGATCCGGCGCCGCCGGCCGGCTGGGCCGGTCTCGACGTGCGGGTGTGGGAGCACGAGGTGGACGACGGCGGCTTCGACCTCGGGCTGACGGCGACGCCGCGCGGCGGGACGTACGAGCTGGCGCTGACCGGCCGCCTGGCCCGCTTCACCGCCTCCGACCTGGCCGTGCTCGCCAAGCGGCTGGCCGCCGTCGTGGAGGGCCCTTACCTGCCGGGCTGATCGCGGCCGGTGGGCGGCGCCGCAACGGCGAGGCTCGGCTACAGTGGATGAAATCGGTCAAAGAACCTCTACGACACGAGGAGGCAGAGCCCGTCCAGGCGGGCTCGCTGTTGTGACAGGTCTCATGAGCGGCCTTGGACAGGACGGAGCCGGCGCCCTGTGGCGTGGCTCCCCCCACCCGGTTCTGGTGGTCGACGCCGCGGGCCTGATCATCCGAGCCAACGACGCCGCGCTGCGGCTGCTGCCCGCGGCGCACCCCGGAGCGTCGCTGGCGGACGCCGCGCCCGCCTGGCTGTCCTGCGCCCACACCCGCGCCCTCGGCCCTGTCCTCGTCTCCGGCTCAGCCGCCGGCGACCTGCGTGAACGCGGCCCCGTCGGGCCGGCCACCGTCGAGGCGCGGCCGGTGCGCGAGGGCGACGCCATCGCCTGGTGGCTCGACGACGTCACCGACCTCGAACGCGCCACCCGGGCGCTGCGGCTCGAACGCGAGCGGACCGCGTTCCTCGACACCGCCTCCGGCGAACTGCTGTCCTCGCTCAACCTCGACCGCTGCATGGAGGTGACCGCCCGCCTGGCCGCCCGCCACCTGGCCGACGCCGCGCTGGTCATCCTGCCCCCCTACCGCCGCCGGCATCCGATCGCCTACTGCGGCCAGGACGGCGTCGTCATCCGCGAGGAACTGGCGGTCGACCCCGAGGGCGTGCCCGGCCTCGCCGAGGCGCTGCAGGGCTACCCGCCGCTGCCCTCCCGCTGGATCGATCCCGCCACCGCGCCGGACTGGCTGGCCCGCGACGGGCTCGGCGAGATCGGCTCGATGGTGGTGAGCGCCCTGCCCGGGCACGGCGTCCCCGCCGGGGCGCTCGTCCTGCTGCGCCGCGGCGGCCAGGCCGGCTTCTCCGAGGGCGAGGAGGTCTTCGCCCGGCTGTTCGCGGCCCGCGCGGGCGCCGCCATGTCCGCCGCCCGCCTGTACGCCGAACAGGCCGCCATCACCGAGACCCTGATGCGCGAGCTCCTGCCGCCCCGCGTCCGCAACCTGCACGGCGTCGAGGTGGCCGCCCGCTACCGCCCCTCCGAGCAGACCGCCCGCGTCGGCGGCGACTTCTACGACCTGCACGCCCACGCGGATCCCGGCGGGGAGTCGCTGGTGGTGCTCGGCGACGTGGCCGGCAAGGGCCTGGAGGCCGCCGTGCTCACCGGCAAGATCCGGCACACGCTGCACGCGCTGCTGCCGCAGGCCGACGACCACCAGCGGGTGCTCGAACTGCTCAACGGCGTGCTGCTGACCGGCGGCGACCGCACCCGCTTCGTCACGCTCGTCCTGGCCTCGCTGCTGCGGGTCGGCAACCGGGTACGGCTCCGCCTCACCAGCGCCGGGCACGCGCCGCCGCTCGTCGTGCGCGCCGACGGGCGCGTCGAGGAGGCCCGTACCAGAGGCACCATCATCGGCATGCTGGAGCGCGTCACCAGCGTCACCGACACCGTGCTGCTCGAACCCGGCGAGACGTGCCTGTTCTACACCGACGGCATCAGCGAGGCCAGGGGAGGCCCGCTGGGCGACGAGATGTACGGCGACGAGCGGCTGAAGGAGGAGCTGCGGCAGTGCGGCGGCATGCCCCCCGAGGCGATCGCCGAACGGGTGGAGATGCTGGCCTCCCAGTGGGTAAGAGGTGGCGACCACGACGACATGGCCGTCATCGCCATCACCGCGCCGCGCGGCGCGCACCTCAGCGCGGTGGGAGGCAACGGCCGGGGAAGGTTCACCGCATGACGTGCACAGACGAGCTCCCCTCCGGGCTCTCCGCCTGGAGGGACAAGCTCTGGAACGCCGCCGTCGCCGGCGACGAGTACGCCGCCTCCGACGCCGCGCTCGCCGCGCTCGACTCCGGCATCCCTCTGGAGACCCTGCTCCTGGAGGTCGTCGCGCCCGTGCAGGGCCGGGTCGGCAGCGAGTGGGAGGCCAACCGGCTCACCGTGGCGCAGGAGCACGCCGCGACCGCCGTCAACGAGCGGGTGCTGGCCGCGCTCGCCCACCACCCCGTGGCCCGCGCCGCCGCCTCCCGCCCGCCCGCCGGCCGGGTCGCGGTCGCCTGCATCGACGGCGAGTGGCACGCCATGCCCGCCCGGATCCTGTCCGAGGTGCTGCGGCTGCGCGGCTGGCGGGTCGACTACCTGGGCGCCCAGGTGCCGACGCCGCACCTCATCGCCCACCTGCACCGTACGGCCTGCGACGTGGTCGCGCTGTCCAGCTCCATCCCCATCCGGCTGCCCACCGCGCACGCGGCCATCACCGCCTGCCAGGCGACCGGCACCCCGGTGATGGCCGGCGGCGCGGCCTTCGGGCCCGGCGGCCGTTACGCCCGCCTGCTCGGCGCGGACGCCTGGGCCCCGGACGGCGGGGCCGCCGCCGACCGCCTGGCGGCCGGCCCGCTGCCCCGCCCGCCCGCTCCCCGCCAGGCCGCGGACGACCTGCCGCACCTGGACGACCAGGAGTACACCATGGTCAGCCGGTCGGCGCGGCGGCTGGTCAGGGACGTGATGAACGGTCTGGAGGAGCGCGTCCCGGCGATGGCGGCGTACACGCCGCAGCAGCGCAGGCACACCGCCGAGGACATCGCGCACATCGTCGACTTCCTGGCCGCCGCGCTCTACGTGGACGACCCCGAGCTGTTCGGCAGCTTCCTCGGCTGGACGGCGGGGGTGCTGGTCGCCCGGGGCGTCCCCGCCGGTACGCTGCTGCCCGCGCTCGACCTGCTCGGCGGGCGGCTGGAGGAATTTCCACGGGCCACGGCCATGATGACGCACGGGCGGGACGCCGTCCGCGCCGCGTCCCCCTCCCCGTTCCCCGGACATCCCGGAAAGACCGCATGACCGCCTTCGTCCCCCTCCCGCTGACCCTCGTCCTGGACCCGTCCGGCCCGGGGGCGCTGCGCGTCGCCGTCGGCGGCGACCTCGACTTCACCACCGCCGGGGAACTGCTCACCACCGTCGTCGCCGCGCTGGACGGCGGGGGCCTGACCGACGTGCGCCTCGACTGCGGCGGGCTGCGCATCTGCGACTCCAGCGGGTTGTCGGCCCTGCTGACCGTCCACCGGCAGGTCACGGAGGCCGGGGCGCGGCTGCACCTGGACGACCGGCCCGCCGCGCTGGACCGGCTGCTGGACGTCAGCGGCACCTACGAGCACCTCACCGGCGAGCCCGCCACGTCCGACCGGTGGCACTCCACCACCCCCGACTGAGGCGCGGGACGCCGCCTCCGGGGGCATGATCCGGGTAGGTTGGCCGACCATGAAGGACCAGCGACCCCCGACCACCCCCGGCACCCCGCTCCCGCCGCAGGCCGGCCCGCCATGGGGCCGCCTGACCAGGGGGACCGGCGCCGCCCGCGCCCGCCGGCCTGTCAGCCTCGCGCTGGTGGCCGCGACGGCCGCCGTCAGCGCGCTGACCGGCTGCGGCGCGGCCTCGCCGGCCGCCCACCCGGCCGGCGCGACGTCCGCGACGCGGACCGGAGAGCCGTCCGGTGAAGGGTCCGACGGGCGGTCCGGCGGGCCGGACGAGGCGGGGCCGGCGCGCCCGACGGCGGAGGCCGGAGCCGGTCGGGCCCTTCCCGCCCCCGGCGAGCCGCTTCCCGCCACGCCCGCCCGCCTGGCCACCGCCCTGCGCGAGACGACGGCCGCGCTCGACGAGGCCATCGACCGCTGGAAGCCGGCCAAGGGCGGCCCGCCGCGTGACGTCGAGCTGCTGGCCCTCTACCAGCAGCGCCTCTACCGCCACGCCGCCCGCCACCGCACCCTCGCCGACCGCGCCTTCGCCCGCCTCCCCGCGGCCCTGGCGGGACAGGCCAGGGACAACGTCGCCGCCATCCGCGAGCTGCTCGCCCTGGCCCGCCCCATCAAGCCTTCAAGGTCCAGCCGGCCCGCCCGGCCGCCGAGCTGCTCGGGTACTTCAAGCGCGGCGAGCGCCGCTTCGGGGTGGAGTGGGAGGTGCTGGCCGCCGTGATGCTCGCCGAGACGAAGTTCGGCCGGGTGCGCTCCGACAGCCACGCGGGCGCCCAGGGCCCGATGCAGTTCATGCCGGCGACCTGGCGGGCGTACGGGATGGGCGGCGACGTCCAGGACCCCCGGGACGCGATCATGGGCGCGGCCAACTACCTCCGCGCCAGCGGCGCGCCCCGCGACTACCGCCGGGCCCTGCACGCCTACAACCCGTCGCGGGCGTACGTGAACGCGATCCTCCTGCACGCCCGCCGGATGAAACGCGACCCGCGCGCCTACTACGCCTACTACAACTGGCAGGTCTTCGTGCTCACGACGGAGGGCGAGCGCCGCCTGACCGGCCCGAAGTAGCGGGGCCCGCGCGGCCTCATCCGGTCGTGACGCCGGCCTCGCCGGCCAGGGGGGACGACAGCGCGCGGGCGGCGTGCACCAGCGGCACGTGGCTGAAGGCCTGCGGGAAGTTGCCGACCAGCCGCCCGTAGCGGGGGTCGTACTCCTCGGCCAGCAGCCCGACGTCGTTGCGCAGCTCCAGCAGCCGCTCGAACAGCTCCGCCGCCTCCTCCTTGCGCCCCTGCATCGCCATCACCTCGACCAGCCAGAAGCTGCACGCGAGGAAGGCGCCCTCGCCGCCGGGCAGGCCGTCGACGTCGTTGTCCTCGGCGATCGGGTAGCGCAGGACGAAGCCGTCCGACAGGAGCTGCTTCTCGATCGCGGCGACCGTGCCCAGCACGCGGGGGTCGTCGGCGGGCAGGAAGCCGACCATGGGGATCATCAGCAGCGCCGCGTCCAGCTCGGACGACCCGTACGACTGGGTGAAGGTGTTGCGCGCGTCGTCGTAGCCCTTGTCGCAGATCTCCCGGTGGATGACGTCGCGCAGCGTGCGCCACTTCTCGACGGGGCCGGTGCGGCCGAAGCGCTCGACGTACTTGACGGCCCGGTCGAGCGCCGCCCAGCACATCACCTTGGAGTGGACGAAGTGCCGGCGCGGCCCGCGCACCTCCCACAGGCCCTCGTCGGGCTCGTCCCAGTGCTCCTCCACGTAGTCGAGGAGCTGGCGCTGGATCGTCCAGGCCCGGTCGTCGGGCGCGAGGCCGCGGCTGCGCGAGACGAACAGGCAGTTCATCACCTCGCCGTACACGTCGAGCTGGAGCTGGCGGACCGCCTCGTTGCCGATCCTGACCGGGCGGGAGTCCTCGTAGCCGTCGAGCCAGTCGAGGCGCAGCTCGGGCAGGCGGCGCTCGCCGGCGACGCCGTACATGATCTGCAGGTCCTGGGGGCGTCCGGCGATGGCCCGCAGCAGCCACGACCGCCAGTCGGCGGCCTCCTCCAGGTAGCCGTTGGAGATGAGCGCGTCGAGGGTCAGCGTGGCGTCGCGCAGCCAGCAGAAGCGGTAGTCCCAGTTGCGCACGCCGCCGAGGTCCTCGGGCAGCGAGGTGGTGGGGGCGGCGACGATGCCGCCGGTCGGCGCGTACGTGAGCGCCTTCAGCGTGATGAGCGAGCGTTTCACCGCCTCCTTGTAGGGGCCCTCGTAGGTGCACCGCGCCATCCAGTCACGCCAGTACGCCTCGGTCTCGGCGAGCTGCTCCTCGCAGTCGATCGCCGGCGGCATCTCCTCGTGCGAGGGATGCCAGGTGAACACGAACGGCAGCCGCTCGCCCGCCTTGACGGTGAACGTGGCCCGGTGCGCGTAGTCGCCGCCCTTGAGTGGCACCGGCGCGTGCAGCCACACCGAGTCGGGCCCGCCGATGGCCTGGAGGTGCCCGTTCGTCCGCCGCACCCACGGCACGATCCGGCCGTAGTCGAAGCGCACCCGCAGCACGGTGGAGACCTCCACGCTGCCGGTGACGCCCTCGACGATGCGCACCACGTCGGGGTTGCGGTCGCGGGGCGGCATGAAGTCGATGATCCGCACGGTGCCCGTCGGGGTGTCCCACTCGCTCTCCAGGATGAGCGTGTCCGGGCGGTACCGCCGCCGGTCGGCGTGCTTGCGGCCGGTGGGGCCCAGCCACCAGTGCCCGTTGCGCTCGCTGCCGAGCAGGGACGAGAAGCACGCGGGGGAGTCGAACCTGGGCATGCACAGCCAGTCGATGGAGCCGTCCCTGCCCACGAGCGCGGCCGATTGCATGTCTCCGATGAGGGCGTAATCCTCGAGGCGCATGCTACGACGCTACTCGGCGCGCGGGACCTCCCGCGATCACGAAAGCGGGAACCGGCGGGCGAAGAGCTGCGTCAGCGGGCCGATGGCCAGCGCGAACACGAGGGTGCCGAGGCCGACGGTGCCGCCGAGCAGCCAGCCCGCGGTCAGGGCGGTGATCTCGATGAGGAAGCGGCCGAGCCGTACCGACAGGCCGAGCCGGGTCAGCCCGGTCATGATGCCGTCGCGCGGTCCCGGCCCCATGCCGGCGCCGATGTAGAGGACGGTGGCGAGGGCGATCGCGCAGACGCCGGCGGCCACGTACAGGGACTGGAGGGGGAGCGCGTGCGGCGTCGGCAGCAGCGCGATCGCGGCGTCGGCGAACAGGCCGAGGAACACGACGTTCGCGATCGTGCCGATGCCGGGGCGCTGGCGCAGGGGGATCCACAGCAGCATCACCAGCGCGCCGACGGCGATGATGACGGTGCCGATGGAGACGCCGGTGCGCAGGGCCACCCCCTGGTGGAAGACGTCCCACGGGCTGTTGCCGAGCCCGGACTCCACCTGGAGGGCGATGCCGGTGCCGTACAGGGCGAGGCCGCCGTGGAGGCGGGTGAGCCGGGCGGGAAGGGAACGGGGGCGGGGAAGGGTGGTGCTCTCACTCATAGTGGCCTCAGAGTGGCAGGGTTCGACTTGCCAAAACAGGGCCAATCGCGAAAAGTGGCCCTATGCGGCATCTCTCGGCGGCCCAGGTGGCCCGGCTCGCCGGCGTCGAACCCGGCGCCCGGCCCTACTACCGGGCGCTCGCCGACGGCGTGCGCGCCCGCATCATGGACGGCCAGATCCCGGTCCGCGTCCGCATGCCCGCCGAGCGCCATCTCGCCGAGGCGCTGCGGGTCAGCCGCACCACGGTCACCGCCGCCTACGACCTGCTGCGTGAGCGTGGCTACCTGGAGAGCCGCCAGGGCTCGGGGAGCTGGACCGCGCTGCCCGACCCGGCCTCCACAGCCGAGAACCCGTGGCTCAGCACCGGCGGCGACGGCCTCATCCAGCTCCAGAGCGCGGCCCCGCCGGCGCCCGCCGCGCTGCGCGAGGCGATGCTGGAGGTGGTCGAGGACCTGCCGCGCCACGCCATGGGCAACGGCTACGACCCCATGGGCCTGCCGCTGCTGCGCGAGCGGATCGCCGCCCGCTACACCGCCCGCGGCGTCGCCACCCGGCCCGAGCAGATCATCGTCACCACCGGCTCCCAGCACGCCCTCCACATCGTGCTCGGGCTGCTCGCCGGGCCGGGGGACGCGGTGGTGGTGGAGTCGCCGACCTACCCGCACGCGATCGACGCGGCCCGGCAGCGGGGCGCCCGCATCGCCCCGGTCGGCATCTCCCACGAGGGCTGGCGGCCCGACCTGCTCACGGGCGCGATGCGGCAGTCAGGGGCCCGCCTCGCCTACCTCATGCCCGACTTCCAGAACCCGACCGGCGCCCTCATGGACGACGCCACCCGCGCCGCCGTGACCGCCGCGGCCCGGCGGCACGACACGCTGCTGCTCATCGACGAGACCTGGCAGGAGCTGGCGCTGGACGAGGTGCCGGCCACCTCGCCGATGGCCGCGTTCGACACCGACAGCCGGGTGATCAGCGTCGGGTCGGCGTCCAAGCTGTGGTGGGGCGGGCTCCGGGTCGGCTGGGTCCGCACCACCGCGGCGCTGGCCCGCCGCCTCGCCCTGCACCGCTCGGCCGTCGACATCGCCTGCCCCGTGCTGGAGCAACTCGTCGTGGCGCGGCTGTTCGACCGGCTGGAGGAGACCCGCGCCGAACGCCGCCGCGCCCTGCGCGCCTCGCGCGCCGCGCTGGTCGCGGGGCTGCGCGAGCACCTGCCCGGGTGGACGTTCACGGTGCCGCGCGGCGGCGGCTCGCTCTGGGTCCGGCTGAACGGCGACGCCGCGACCCGGATCGCCGAGGCCGCCGCCGGGCACGGCGTCCGGCTCGCGCCCGGCCCCTGGTTCGGGCTGGAGGGCACGCTGGAGGGCTACCTGCGGCTGCCGTTCACCCTGCCGCCCCAGGCGCTGGCCGAGGCCGTCGTCCGCCTGCGCGCCGCCCGCGAGCACGGCCCGCTCGGCCCCGCGCTCGTCCCCGTCCCCGACGCGCTCATCGCGATGGTGTGAGCCGCCCGCTCACTCGGCGACGCCCCTGGCGACGGGGAAGCGCCAGTTGAACCGCATGGCCGTGATGCGCAGCCCGAAGGCCAGCAGCGCCGCGGCGAGGGTGGCGGGCCAGCCGTGCAGCCCGGACGACGACAGCGCCGCCATCACGCCCGACCCGAGCATCGCCGGGACCGCGTAGAGCTGGCGGTCGTAGAGCAGGGTCGGGATCTCCCCGGCCAGCACGTCCCGCAGCATGCCGCCGCCGACCGCCGTGACCACTCCCAGCAGGGCGGCGTGCAGCGGGTTGAGGCCGTACTCCAGGGCCTTCTCGGTGCCGACCGCGCAGAACAGCCCGAGCCCGGCCGCGTCCAGCACCAGGATGGCCGGCATCACCCTGGCCACGTGCGGGTGCCAGAAGAAGACGATCACCGTGGCGGCCACCGGCACCAGGATGTAGCCGAGGCTCTGGAACGCGATCGGCCGCACGTTGAGTATGAGGTCGCGGACCACGCCGCCGCCGAGGGCGGTCATCGCGGCCAGCACCAGCATGCCCACCGCGTCCAGCCGTTTCCGCACGCCCATCAGCGCGCCGGACAGTGCGAAGACGAAAATACCGACAAGATCCAGGATTTGCGACACGTTGGATTTCTACCGGATCGAGGAGGGAAGGGCCTCCGCGTGGTAGTGCTCGGCCATCAGCACCCGCAGCCGCCGCGCGAACATGAACAGCGCCAGCCCCGCCACGATCGCCATGAGCGCCAGCACCAGGTAGTAGGCGGGCTCCGACAGCACCGCGCCCAGCCGTCCCGTCTGCCCGCCGACCGCGTCGCCCACCGACACCGCGATGAACCACACGCCGAGCATCTGCGCCTTGAACGCCTCCGGCGCCAGCTTCGTCGTCACCGACAGCCCGACGGGGCTGAGCGACAGCTCGCCGAACACCTGGATCGCGTACACCAGCACCAGCCACCACACCGACACCCGCCCGGACTCGGCCAGCCCCGCCGCCACCGCCATGACCACGAAGCTCAGCCCCACCATGACCAGCGCGAAGCCGAACTTCTGCGGCGTGCTCACCCGCGTGCCCAGCTTGACCCAGAGCGCCGCGAACACCGGGACGAAGATCATGATGAGCAGCGGGTTGAACGACTGCGTCGTGGCCGGCTGGATGCGGATCCCGAACAGCGACAGGTCGGTGTGGTCGGCGGCGAAGGCCAGCAGCTTGCTCGGCGCCAGGTCGTAGATCATCCAGAAGATGGCCGCGGCCACGAAGAGCCAGATGTAGGCCTTCATCCGGTCCCGCTCCTCCTGCGACAGGTCGTGGCCGCCCATCATGATGTACGAGAAGTAGACGACCGGCACGACGAGGATGACCACGGTGATCGCGATCGTCAGCCGGTCGACCGTGAGCGTGCCGCTCGCCGCCCAGAGCGCCAGCGCGACCACGACCACGGCGGCGGCCAGACCCGCGAGGCGGCCGAAACGGCGCCGCTCGGCGGGCGACAGCCGCAGGCCGGGGCGCTCGCCGACGCCGCGCAGCGCGCGCCTGCCCCACACGTACTGGATCAGGCCGAGCGCCATGCCGACGGCCGCCGCGCTGAAGCCGAGGTGCCAGCGGTCGCCGGTGGCCAGCCAGCCGACCACGATCGGTGCGAAGAACGCCCCCAGGTTGATGCCGAGGTAGAACAGCGAGAACCCGGCGTCGCGGCGACCGTCCTCGTCCTCCGAGTAGAGCCGGCCCACCATGACCGAGATGTTCGGCTTGAGCAGCCCCGTGCCCGCGATGATCAGCAGCAGGCCGAGCCAGACGAAGGCCGGCGTCGTCACCGGGATCGCCATGCTGATGTGCCCCAGCATGATGACGAAACCGCCCCAGAACACCGACCTGCGCGCCCCGAGAATCCGGTCGGCCACCCACCCGCCCGGCAGCGCCACCAGGTAGATGAGCGCGCCGTAGACGCCGACGACCGCCTGCGCCGTCTCCGGGGACAGGCCCAGCCCCTGGCGGACCGGCGAGGCGACCATGAACGTGTAGAGGATCGCGCGCAGGCCGTACCAGCTGAACCGCTCCCACATCTCGGTGCCGAAGAGCGTCGCCAGGCCCCACGGATGACCGAAGAACGTCCTGCCGCTGCCCCGCATCGCCCCGCCCCCAACGTGACTGATCGCACCCGATCCATCACTCTACGTCAGAGATGCCGTTCTTCCTCCGCAAGGTCTTGCCGCTGTCCGGCCGGTGTGGTGCGATGCAAGCCATTCATGCAAGTGAATACTGACTGGAGGCGCGCCATGGCCGAAGTCCTCGAGGTCCGGGCCGAGATCGAGCAGCAGATCGCCGGCCGTACCGTCTGCGGGCAGCTCGCCGAACTGGCCGAGCGGCACCCCGACGCACCCGCCTACTCCGACCCCGGCGACCCCGACTCCGGCGAGGAATGGCGCACGCTCACCTACGCCGAGGCCAGGCAGCGCGTCCTGGAGATCGCGGCCGGCTTCGCCGCCCTCGGCCTGGAGCGCGGCGAGTCCGTCGCGGTCATGATGGTCAACCGCAGCGAGCACGTCCTCGCCGACCTCGGCGCCGTGCACGCCGGGGGAGTGGGCTGCACGATCTACGGGACGTTCGCGCCCGAGCAGATCGAGTTCGTCGCCGGCGACGTCGGCGCCCGCTTCGCCGTCCTCGGCGGCCCCGCCGAGCTGGCCCGCTGGCAGCCGGTGCTCGACCGCCTCGGCGGCCTGCAGAAGATCATCATGCTGGAGGGCGCCCCCGGCGACGACGAGCGCTTCATGGCCTGGACGGACTTCCTGGAGCTCGGCCGCGCCCGGCTCGCCGCCGCCCCCGCCGCCGTCGAGGAGCGCCTGCGCGCCGTCACCGCCGACGACGTCGTCACCGTCCTCTACACCTCCGGCACCACCGGGATGCCCAAGGGCGTCCCGCTCACCCACTCCAACGTCTTCTACGAGGTCGCCGCCACCGACCGGCTCACCTCGCTGCCGACGCTCGGCACCCAGATCTCCTACCTCACCTACGCCCACATCGCCGAGCGCATCCTCAGCCTCTACCTGCCGCTGGTGAAGGCGTCCCACGTCTACTTCTGCACCGACCTCGCCAACCTCGGCGCCACGCTGGGGCAGGTCCGGCCGATGATGTTCTTCGGGGTGCCGCGCGTGTGGGAGAAGATGATGGCCCGCCTCCTCGCCGTGCTCGCCGGCCAGCCCGAGGAGCAGCAGGCCGCGGTGCGCGAGGCCATGGCCGCCGGGCGCGCGTACGTCGAGGCCGGCCAGTACGGCCACACCGTCACGCCCGAGATCCAGGCGGCGTACGAGAAGGCCGACGCCGCCCTGTTAGGGCTCATCCGCGGCATGATCGGCTTCGACCGCGCCGAGTGGACCGCCACCGGCGCCGCCCCCCTCCCGCCCGAGGTGCAGAACTTCTACGCCGGCCTCGGCCTCAAGGTCATCGACGTGTACGGCATGACCGAGACCACCGGCGCCTTCACCGGCAACAGCCCCGCCTGCTACCGCCTCGGCACCGTCGGCAGGGCCGAGCCCGGCGTCGAGGTCCGCATCGCCGAGGACGGCGAACTGCTCACCCGCAGCCCGCTCAACACCCGCGGCTACCTCAACCGCGCCGAGGCCACCGCCGAGCTCATCGACGCCGACGGCTGGCTGCACACCGGCGACATCGGCAGCGTGGACGACGACGGCTTCTACCGCGTCGTGGACCGCAAGAAGGAGCTCATCATCACCGCCGGCGGCGAGAACATCTCCCCGGCCGAGATCGAGAACCACCTCAAGCAGCACCCGCTCATCGGCCAGGCGCTCGCCTACGGCGACCGGCGGCCCTACCCCGTCGCCGTCCTCACCCTCGACGCCGAGGTCGCGCCCGGCTGGGCGCAGGCCCGCGACATCACCTACGGCTCGCTCGCCGAGCTCGCCGAGCACCCCGACGTGCTCAAGGAGGTGGAGGCCGCCGTCGAGGCCGCCAACACCAAGCTCGCCCGGGTGCAGCAGGTGAAGAAGTGGGCGCTGCTCGGCACCGAGTGGACCGCCGAGACCGAGGAGCTCACCCCCAGCCTCAAGCTCAAGAGGCGGATCATCCACACCAAGTACGCCGACGTCATCGAGGGTCTCTACGCCGGCTGATCCCGTCTTTCCCGGGCTTTGCCCATCGAGGCGTGTGTCGAGGGTTTGGCCATGACCGGGCGGTTCCTACCGTCTCGGTCATGACCAGAGGACTGCTACTCGCCTCGCTCGCGGCGGGGACGCTCGTGGCTCCCGCGTCCGCGTCCACCGCCACCGCGACCGCGTCTACCACCGCCGTGTCCACCACCGCTTTGTCCACTGCCGCCGCGTCCACCGTCGGCGCCGTGCCCGGGGCGGCTCTGCCCGCCGCTCCGTTCTCGCCTCCGTCCTCCGCCGAGGACGGGCCCGTCATCCGCGCCATCGACGTGCGGCCCGCCGAGCCGGTCGCCGGCCCGCGCGGATCCGTCCGCCTGGTGATCGACGTGATCGCCAAGGGGACGCGGGGCAGGAACGGCGTCACCGTCGAGGTCGAGCCCGGCGCTCCGCCCGGCCCGGTCCTGGCCTCCAAGCCGTTGCCCGCCGAGCCGCCCACCGTCCACACCCCCGCCGAACCACCCGAACCCCAGTCCCCGACCGACCCGACCCAACCGGACTCCCCGGCCGGGCCGGTGAAGCCAGGGTCCCCAGGCGGGCCGGTGAAGCCAGGATCCCCAGGCGGGCCGACGGAGCCGGGGTTCCCAGGCGGGCCGCCTGAGCTGGACGATCCAGAAGAGCCGCCGGCGCTGGACGACCCGCCGACGACGCCCGACGCGACCGCTCCCGCGCCACGGCCGACCCCGGCCCTGGCCCCCGCGCTCCGCCCGGCGGGCCTGCCCACGGGCCATGCCGCGGCCCGTTTCCAGCACCCCGTCCCGCTCGAACATCCCGCGTTGCTCCAGCGCTCTGTCCCGCTCCAGCGTCCCGCCTTGCTCCAGCGCTCTGTCCCGCTCCAGCGTCCCATCCCGTTCCAGCCCTCCGCCGGGCACGCGGGCGCGGGGACGCACATGGGCGGCGGCCTCCCGCGCGCCCGCGCCGTCGTGCCGGGGCAGGGCGCGCGGCGGCCGGCCGACGGCTGGGAGACCTGGCGCTTCCTTCCCGACAAGAAGCTCAGCCGCTACTACCCGACCGGCGCCTGGACGGTGACCGCCACCGCCCGCGGCAAGGGCGGCAGGACCGTCACCGAGTACGCCGCCTTCCAGTTCCGCCGCGCGACCCGCCTGTCGCCCCTCCACGCGGAGAAGTCCGGGTCCGGCGGCGGCTCGGTCCGCGTACGCGGCTCGCTGACCCGCGTCGACCCGCGCGGCCTGACCGACTACGGCCCGTTCGGCGGGCAGCGCCTGGAGGTCCTGTGGCGTCCGGACCTGACCTCCGCGTGGCAGCGCGTCGGCGAGACCGTCACGGACGCCGCGGGCGGCTTCGAGACCACGGTCGGGGGCCGGACGAAGGGCTACTGGCGCGTCCGCTTCCCAGGAACCGGCCACTACGCCTCAACCACCTCCAGATCCCGACGAATCGCCCCATAGGGCGCTTGTTGCCGAACTGTGATCTCCTTTGCCGCAACTTTTCTTGACCTTTACGAGTCAATGGTTGACGTGTCCCGCTTCGGGGCGCGTACGTGACGGGGAAGGAATCATGAAGATGCGACGAATCGCAGCCGGTCTGGCGGCGGCCGCCCTGGGCGCCACGGTGCTCGCCACCGCGGCCACGCCCGCGTTCGCGGACGAGCCGGACCCGGACTTCGTCGGCGGCAACACGAGCCTGGCGCTCGACGCCAACCCCGAGCCCGCCTGGCGCGGCAAGCCGATCCGCCTCGACGGCAAGCTGTCGGTGCAGTGCGAGGAGGACTACATCAGCGGGTTCGTGCAGGTGCTCCACTCCGACACCTGCAAGAAGCAGGAGCGCTGGCACCGCCTGGCCTGGAAGCGGATCGTGATCCTCTTCCGCCCGAACGGCACCGGCAAGTGGGAGTACGTCGAGACGGTCAGGACCGGCCGCGACGGCAACTTCCACACCCGCGTCCCGGCCCGTACGTCCGGTACCTGGCGCGCCGTCTTCGAGGGCGCCAGGTACCTGGAGCCGTCGGAGGCCACCGACTACGTCAAGGTGATCGGCCGCCGCCACCACCACTGAGGCGCGGCCCTCACCACTCCGGACGCCCGGCATCGCGCAATCGGCCGGGCGTCCGGCGTTCCAGGCCGGAATCAGGCCGAAGCCGCGAATGTTGTCGTGCGGTGACAAGGTGGTTTTGAGTATGGCCGGAACCACGTCGTAGGCTGGCTCCCTGGCGATCGAACTGGAGGTGACGCCCCGTGTTGCGAGACTCGTTCGGACGGGTGGCGACGGATCTTCGGGTGTCCCTCACGGACAAGTGCAACCTGCGCTGCACCTACTGCATGCCTCCCGAAGGTCTCGACTGGCTGCCGAGCGCCCAGCTCCTCACCGCCGACGAGATCGTCCGCCTGGTGGGCGTCGGCGTCGAGCGCCTGGGCGTCACCGAGGTCCGCTACACCGGAGGCGAGCCGCTGCTGCGGCGCGAGCTGGTCGACATCGTGGCCCGCACGGCCGCGCTGGAGCCCCGCCCGCAGATCTCGCTGACCACCAACGGCATCGGCCTCGCCCGCCTGGCCGAGCCGCTGGCCGCCGCCGGGCTCGACCGCGTCAACGTCTCCCTCGACACCCTCGACGCCGCCACGTTCAAGCGCCTCGCCCACCGCGACCGGCACGCCGACGTCATCGCCGGCCTCGCCGCCGCCGACCGCGCTGGGCTCCGCCCGGTCAAGATCAACGCGGTGCTCATGCGCGGCGTCAACGAGCACGAGGCGGTCCCGCTGCTGCGCTGGTCGCTGGAGCAGGGCTACGAACTGCGCTTCATCGAGCAGATGCCGCTCGACGCGCAGCACGGCTGGAGCCGCGAGGCCATGGTCACCGCAGACGAGATCCTCGGCCTGCTGTCGGAGGCGTTCGACCTGACGCCGGACGACCAGGAGGAGCGGGGCAGCGCGCCCGCCGAGCGCTTCCTGGTCGGTGGCGGGCCCGCGCGGGTCGGCGTCATCGGCTCGGTCACCCGCCCGTTCTGCGGCGCCTGCGACCGCGTCCGGCTGACCGCCGACGGCCAGGTCCGCAACTGCCTGTTCGCGACCGAGGAGTCCGACCTCAAGTCGGCGCTGCGGGCCGGCGCCACCGACGAGGAGCTCGCGGCGCGGTGGCGGGCCGCGGTCGCCCGCAAACGCGCCGGCCATGGCATCGACGACCCGTCCTTCCTCCAGCCCTCCCGCCCGATGTCCGCCATCGGCGGCTGACACCGTGCCCACCGCGGGCCCGCCGCCCGCCGCCTCCGGACGGGGCTCAGGCGGCGGGGAGCCGTCCGAGGCGCCGGGGCCGTCCCTGGCGGCCCCGGGCACGGGCTTCGACGCGGTGGTGCTGGCCGGGGGAGAGGCGAGGCGGCTCGGCGGGCGGGACAAGCCGGGCATCACCGTCGGCGGCCGGTCGCTCGTCGCGAACGTCGTCGCCGCCGCGTCCGGCGCCCGCCGCACGATCGTGGTCGGTCCTGAGCGTCCCCTCCCCGGCGTCCGGTTCGCGCGCGAGGACCCGCCGGGCGGCGGGCCCGTCCCCGCCCTCGCCGCCGGTCTGGCGCACGTCACCGCTCCCTGGGTGGCGCTGCTCGCCGGAGATCTGCCGTTCCTGACGGAGGCGCACGTGAGGGCGCTGCTGGAGGCCGCCCCGCCGGGCGCGGGCGCGGTGATGGTGGACGACGGCGGGCGGGAACAATGGCTGGCGGGCGTCTGGCCGGTCACCGAGCTGAGGAGCGCGCTCGCCGGTTACGCCGGCCGCTCGCTCCGCGGCCTGCTGGCCCCCCTGGTCGGCGCGCGCCTGACGCCGCCAGGGCGCCCCTGGTTCGACTGCGACACGACCGACGACCTTGAGGAGGCTCACATGCACGTGCTCAACGAATGGACGGCCCTGGCCTGCGAGGAGCTGGGCATCGACCCGGCCGCCGTGGACCGCGACCAGATCCTCGACCTCACCAAGGAGGTCGCCCACGGCGTGGCCCGGCCGGCCGCGCCGCTGACGGCGTACCTGCTGGGGCTGGCTCAGGGAGCGGGCACCGCCCCGGAGGACGCCGTCGCCAAACTGACCACTTTGGCGAAGAACTGGCCGGCGGCGGCCGGCGGGACGCTGACAGATGGCTGACACTCGAACGAACTCTTGAAGTCAAGCCCGCTCCCGCCTGAAGATTTCCTGTGAATAACGGGACAGGCGGGAGTGAAAACGATTTCGGGAAAGCAGCCCTATCGGACCGCCCCGGCGCCGCCGTTCTAGATCATCCGCCGATGCGGGTTTGTCCAGGAAAAGGGCGATGCCGGGTGGTTACGGGGGCAAACCACCCGGCATCGCTTCATCGGCGTTCCGACGGGGGCCCGGAACGCCGGCACCAGCGCTCCGACGGGGGACCGGAGCGCTTGGCTAAAGCGTACACCTACAACCCATGGGATGCGTCAAGACTTAGTCACGACCCGATCTCGCGTCGATGCAGCGGTATCTCGCTTTGGTTAGCCTCAGGGTCCTGAAAGGCCGGGGGCGGGGCAGGTTCGCCCCTCTCATTGGCCCCGATTACCGCTATGTATGGCAAAAACACGGCGCCGGCGATGAACAGCAGCCTGAACGGCCACGGCACGGGCACCACCACCGCGAGGACCAGGCAGACCGTGCGGATGCCCATCTGGACGAGGTATCTCACCTCACGCCGGTGGATGTCCGCCGTCAGCGACGGTTTGGCGTCCGTGACCTGGTGGACGTCCGGGTTTCTGCGCCACCGCTTCATACCTTCCACGGTAGACCTCGGGCTGCGTGCTCGCGACGGCGGACCGGGGCGGCGGAGGGGGTCATGCGATCATGGCCTTGGGGTAAGGAGGAGAGGGATATGTCGGATCGAACGTACCGGGTCACCGAGATCGTCGGGACCTCGGGAGAGAGCGTCGACCAGGCCATCCGCAACGGGATCAGGCGGGCCTCGGAGACGCTGCGGCACCTGGACTGGTTCGAGGTGACGGAGATCCGCGGCCACATCGACGCGGGGGAGGTCGCCCACTTCCAGGTGGGCATGAAGGTCGGCTTCCGCCTGGAGGACGCCTGAGCGGCACGCTGAGCGCCGCCCACGGCCCGGCAGGGCCGGGGGCGGCGGCCGTCCGGCCCCTGGGGCTCAGCTCGCCTGGCTCACCGTGGACATGTTGAAGTCGGGCACCCGGACGGCGGGCATGATCGTCCGCTGGAAGTAGTCGTTCCACTCGCGCGGCAGCGTCCGCCCCTCCGCGCCGACCTCGGAGATGCGGCCGAGCAGGTCGACGGGGCTCTCGTTGAAGCGGAAATTGTTGACCTCGCCCACGACCTCGCCGTGCTCCACGAGGTAGACGCCGTCACGGGTCAGCCCGGTGACGAGCAGCGTCTGGGGATCGACCTCCCGGATGTACCACAGGCAGGTGAGCAGCAGCCCGTGCCGCGTGCCCGCGATCATCTCCTCCAGCGACGGCGACGGCCCGCCGCCGGGCCCGCGCAGGATCAGGTTGTCGACGGCCGGCGTCACCGGCAGCCCGCTCAGCTCGGCCGAGTAGCGCGTCTGGTGCAGCGCCTCCAGCCGCCCGTCCCTGATCCAGTCGGTCGGCCCCAGCGGCAGCCCGTTGTCGAAGACCGAGCTCTGCCTGCTGGAGGCGTGCGCCGTCACGAACGGCGCGCACGCGATGCCCTCCGCGCCCGGATCGCTCGACAGCGTCACCGGCAGCGTGCCGAGCCGCTCGCCCACGCGGGTTCCCCCGCCGGGCCTGGCGAACACCGACCGCCCGTCCAGCGCGTCGCGCGCCCCCGCCGACCAGAACAGGTAGATCATCAGGTCGGCCACGGCGCTCGGCGGCAGCAGCGTCTCGTAGCGGCCCGCCGGCAGGTCCACCCGGTTCTTCGCCCACTCCAGCCGCTGGGCCAGCGACGCGCCGAGCGCGGCCACGTCGACGTCCGTGAAGTCCTGCGTGGACACGCCGGTCCAGGCCGACCGCTTGAGGTCGCCCGACTTGGCGTTGAGCTCCAGGCGGCCGGTCGGCTGGTCGTGCCGCAGCCGCACGCCCGTGGACGTGCCGAGGAACGTCGAGGTCATCCGGTGCTCGGCGAAGCCGTAGAGCCTCCTGCCGCCCGCCTCGGCCGTCGCGAACGCCTCCCCGAGCGCGGGCGCGAACGCCTCGAACACCCCGATGTCGGTGGGCCGCACGTCCTCGTCCCAGTGGGCGGAGGCGGGGCCCGCCTCGACGAGCGGGCGCGCGTCCTCGGCGGGCCTGGCGTCCCTGGCCGCCGCGTCGGCCGCCGCCACGACATCGGCGAGCTGCTCCTCGCGCACCGCCGCCCGCGACACCACGCCGGCCCGGTCGCCCGCGATCGAGATCACCGTGAGCCGGGACGAGCGCGCCACGCCGTTGGTGGTCAGCGTGTTGCCCGCGAAGCGCAGGTTGGCCGTGGACCCCTCGTCCACGAGCACCACGCAGCCGTCGTTCGTGGAGAGCGCCAGGGCCCTTTCCACCATCTCCTGGGGAGTCACTTCCCGCCCTCCTGCACGGTGTTGAGGATCCGCACGCCCCTGAACAGCGCGGACGGACATCCGTGGCTGACCGGGGCGACTTGCCCGGGCTGGCCCTTGCCGCAGTTGAACGCGCCGCCCAGCACGTACGTGCCCGGCCCGCCCACCGCCTCCATCGACTGCCAGAAGTCCGTCGTCGTCGCCTGGTAGGCGAAGTCCCTGACCTGCCCCGCCAGCTTGCCGTGCGCGATGCGGTAGGCCCGCTGGCCGGTGAACTGGAAGTTGTAGCGCTGCATGTCGATCGACCAGCTCTTGTCGCCGACGATGTAGATGCCCCGCTCGACCCCGGCGATCAGCTCGTCGGTGCCCGGCCCGTCCGGCGCGGGCTGCAGCGAGACGTTGGCCATGCGCTGGATCGGCATGTGCCCGGGCGAGTCGGCGAAGGCGCACCCGTTGGAGCGCCCGAACCCCTTCATCAGCGCCATCCGCCGGTCGAGCTGGTAGCCGACGAGGATGCCGTCCTTGACGATGTCGAAGCTCTGCCCCCGCACGCCCTCGTCGTCGTAGCCGACGGTGGCCAGGCCGTGGGTGACGGTGCGGTCGCCGGTGACGTTCATCAGCGGCGAGCCGTAGACCAGCTCGCCGAGCTGGTCGAAGGTGGCGAAGCTGGTGCCCGCGTAGGCCGCCTCGTAGCCGAGCGCCCGGTCGAGCTCGGTGGCGTGGCCGATCGACTCGTGGATGGTCAGCCACAGGTTGGACGGGTCGATCACGAGGTCGTGGTCGCCCGCCTCGACCGACGGGGCGGCGAGCTTCTCGGCCAGCAGCTCGGGCAGCCGGGCCAGCTCGCCCTGCCAGTCCCAGCCGGTGCCCGTCAGGTATTCGTAGCCGCGCCCGACCGGCGGCGCGATCGTCGACATGTCGTCGAAGCCGCTCTCGCCCGCCTTCATGGCGTTGAGCCGGGGATGCAGCCGCACCCGCTGCTGCGTGGTCACCGTGCCGGCCGTGTCGGCGTAGAACTTCTGCTCCTTGACCTGCAGCAGCCGCGCCGAGACGTGGTCGGCCCCCTTGAGCAGGCCCGCCGACCAGTCGGCCAGCAGGGCCACCTTGTCGGCCGACGGCACCTCGAACGGGTCCACCTCGTAGGACGACACCCACACCGCCTCGGCGTGCACCGGCTCGGGCGCCAGCTCGATCGGCTCCCTGTTGATCGGCGCCGACACCTCCGCCACCCGCACCGCCTGCTCGGCGACCCGCGCCGCGGCCTCCGGGGTGAGGTGGATCCCGGCGGCGAACCCCCACGTGCCGCCCTTGACGACGCGCACCGCGTAGCCGAGGTCGTCGGCGTCCATGGCGCCCTCCAGGCGGGCGTCGTAGAGGCTCAGCGTCTCGGCGCGGACGCGTTCGAGACGGAAGTCGGCGTGCTCGGCGCCGAGGTCGCGAGCGCGTTGCAGGGCGGCGTCCGCGAGCTGCCGAAGCGGCAGCTCCAGGAAATCGGCATCGATCTGGCGCATGTCCACGATCCTAACCCTGCGATCTTGTCTCACCCGGACAACCGGATACCGGCCGGTAGGGGATAGCGTCTGGTGTCATGGCACGCTCTGTACTCGTCACCGGGGGCAACCGAGGCATCGGCCTCGCGATCGCCCGTGAACTCGCCGCGGCAGGCGACGCCGTCGCGGTCACCTATCGATCGGGGGAGCCTCCCGAGGGCCTGTTCGGCGTGCGCTGCGACGTCACCAGCACCGACGACGTCGAGGCCGCCTTCGACAAGGTCGAGGCCGAGCAGGGCCCGGTCGAGGTGCTCGTCTCCAACGCGGGCATCACCAAGGACACGCTGCTGGCGATGATGAAGGAGGACACCTTCACCGACGTCATCGACACCAACCTCACCGGCGCCTACCGCGTCGCCAAGCGCGCCATCCGGCCCATGATGAAGCTCAAGCGCGGTCGCATCGTGCTCATCTCCTCCGTCATAGGCCTGTCAGGACAGGCGGGCCAGGCCAACTACGCGGCCTCCAAGGCGGGCCTGGTCGGCTTCGCCCGCTCCCTGGCCCGCGAGTACGGCTCCCGCAACATCACGGTCAACGTGGTCTCGCCCGGTTTCGTCGCCACCGACATGACCTCGGGGCTCGACCAGGACAAGATCGTGGCCAACATCCCCCTCGGCAGGCAGGCGGCCCCCGAGGAGATCGCGCGCGTCGTCCGCTTCCTGGCGAGCGACGACGCCTCCTACATCACCGGAGCCGTGATCCCGGTCGACGGCGGACTTGGAATGGGGCACTGACGTGGGCATTCTCGACGGCAAGCGGATCCTCGTGACGGGCGTGCTCACCGACGCCTCGATCGCCTTCTCGGTCGCCAAGCTGGCCCAGGAGGAGGGCGCGACGGTCGTGCTGACCGGGTTCGGGCGGCTCAGCCTGGTGGAGCGCATCGCGAAGCGGCTGCCCAGCACGCCGCCGGTGCTGGAGCTCGACGTCCAGAACACCGAGCACCTCGACACGCTGGCCGACCGGGTCGGCGAGCACGTCGACGGCCTCGACGGCGTGGTGCACTCGATCGCCTTCGCCCCGCAGACCGCGCTCGGCGGCAACTTCCTCAACACGCCGTGGGAGGACGTCTCCACGGCGGTGCAGATCTCGACGTACTCCTACAAGTCGCTGGCCGTGGCCTGCCTGCCGCTCATGAAGGAGGGCGGCGCGGTGGTCGGCCTCGACTTCGACGCCTCCAAGGCGTGGCCGGTCTACGACTGGATGGGCGTGGCCAAGGCCGGCCTGGAGTCGTGCAACCGCTACCTCGCCCGCGACCTCGGCAAGCACGGCATCCGGGTCAACCTCGTGGCGGCCGGCCCGCTGCGCACGATGGCCGCCAAGTCGATCCCGGGTTTCAAGGAGTTCGAGGACAGCTGGCCGGACCGGGCCCCCCTCGGGTGGGACCTCGCCGACACGGTGCCGGCCGCCCGCGCCTGCGTGGCGCTGATGTCCGACTGGTTCCCCGCCACCACGGGCGAGATCGTGCACGTCGACGGCGGCGTCCACGCCGTCGGCGGCTGACCCGCGCCGCTGTCACCGACGGCCGCCGGGGCCCCGCGTCAGGCGAGGCGCTGGCGGCTGCCGCCGCCCACGCGGGCCGGCTCGAACGGGATCGACTCGACCGGCTCGGTGCGCTGCCGCCGCTGCTGCACGATGCGCGTGGCCAGCACCGCCGAGCCGAGCAGCGCGATCGTCAGCACGGTGCCGAGCACGTCGGAGGCCGGGGGAGTGGGCCGCACCACCCGCTGGTCCTGGAGCGGCACGGTCAGCTCGCGGGCGAACGGGTTGGGCCACAGCAGCTCCACCCGGGGCTCCTCGGGATCGGCGGTGGAGCGGGAGCTCTCCTCGTTCTCCTCGCGGGCGTCGTCATCGGCGGGGCGCGGGCGGGCGCTCCACGGAGGCGAGGCGGTCACGGCGGGGACGGCCGGCCCGGAGGTCGGCGAGGTGGTCGCCGTGGCGGCCGGCTTCTTCTTCTCCGAGGGCTGGGACGGACGTTCGCGCTGCGGCGGCGCCGAGGTGGTCGTGCCGGACCGCGGGACCGGCTCGCCGGCGCAGGCGACCGGCGTGTCGCACCCGTCGTCCTCCTGGCCGTGGGACCTCGCCGTGCGGGTGGCGTCCGGCGAGGGCGACGCGGCGTTACCTGAGCCGGTCGGCCGCCCGGTCGGCACGACCTCGCCGACCCGGCCGAGCAGCTCGTCGGTGGTCTTCTCCACGGGCCGGGTCACCGGGTCGGTGACGCCGCCCGTGAGCGCGTCCACGGTGCCCGTGAGCGTGCCCACCACGTCGCACAGGGTGTTGGTCACCCCCGACAGCAGCCCCCCGTCCCGCGTGCAGTCCTGGGCGCCGGCCGTCGCCGCCACGGCGGGCGCCGCCCCGGGGACGGCCACCAGTGCCACCGCGAGAACTCCGGCCGAGATCGCGGTTCTGCTCCCCATCCGTCCCCTCCTGCGTCGCTTACGAGGAAAATCTTGATGGACGCCGCCCGCGGGCGCACGTGTTCGGCAGAGGAAGTTGCGATTCGGTATCGACTAGTGATACGCGAGAGAGCTTCTTGTTCCCGCCGGTCGCGGGTCAGTCGAGCGACGACACGTCGTCCAGGGCCTCCCGGATCTCGATCGGGAGCACCACCTCCTCGGCCGGGAGCACGCCCTTGAGCTGCGCATGCGTACGCGCCCCCACGATCGCCGAGGCCACGCCCGGCTGGTCGCGCACCCACGACAGCGCCACGGCCAGCGGCGAGACGCCGAGCCCGTCCGCCGCGGTCATCACCGCCTCCACCACCGCGCGCGAGCGCTCGTCGAGGTAGGGGCGGACGAAGTCGGCGAAGTGCGGCGTCGCGGCGCGCGAGTCGGCCGGGATGCCGGTGCGGTACTTCCCGGTCAGCACGCCCCGGCCGAGCGGGGACCAGGCCAGCACCCCGACCCCCAGGTGCGCCGCGGCGGGCAGCAGCTCGCGCTCCGGCTCGCGGGCCAGCAGGCTGTACTCGGCCTGCGCCGAGGTGATCGGGATGCGGCCGGGGATCGACTTCTGGGTGACCGCGGCGGCGGCGAGCTGCCAGCCGGTGTAGTCGCACACGCCGGCGTAGACCGCGCGGCCGGAGGAGACGATCGCGTCGAGCGCGGCCAGCGTCTCCTCCAGCGGCACCTCCTCGTCGTACGTGTGGAGCTGCCACAGGTCGACGTAGTCGAGCCCGAGGCGGTTGAGCGAGTCGTCGACCGCGGCGATGAGATGGCGCCGGGAGGCGTCGCGCGGGCGGCGCCCGTTGGGGGTCACCACGGCCTTCGTGGAGATCACGAGCTCCGAGCGGGGCGCCGACTCGCGCAGCAGCCTGCCGAGGAGCCGCTCGGCGTCGCCGCCGGTGTAGACGTCGGCGGTGTCCACCAGCGTGCCCCCGGCGTCGAGGAACGTGCGGAGCTGGGCGGCCGCCTCGTCCGCGTCGGTGTCACGACCCCAGGTCATCGTGCCGAGCCCCAGCCGGGACACCGACAGGCCGCTGCGGCCGACATAGCGCTGCTCCATGATCCCGCCAGGTTACCGCCCGGGTGGCCGCGACGTCCTGATAGACGCCGCGCACGGCACGGACGCGCCTTCCCCGGCGGCCTTTCCCCGGCGCCCGGCCCCGGCCGCGTTCCCGGCCTCGACGCCGCGTTCCCGGCCTCGACGCCGGTTTCGACGCCGGTTTCGACACTGTGATCGAGAGCTGCGACACTTGCCGGGTGACCACGCTGCTTCTGGCCCGCCACGGGCTGACGGACCTCACCGGCCCGGTGCTGGCCGGCCGGACTCCGGGCGTGCGGCTGAGCGAGGCGGGGCGGGCCCAGGCCGAGGCGCTCGCGGGGCGCATCGCCGGCGTCCGGCTCGACGCCATCGTCTCCAGCCCGCTCGAACGCTGCCAGGAGACGGCCGCGGCGGTCGCCGCGGGCCGCGACCTCCCTGTGCGGACCGATGAACGTTTCATCGAGTGCGGCTACGGCGAGTGGACCGGCCGGCCGCTGAAGGAGCTCGCCAAGGAGCCGCTGTGGCAGGTCGTGCAGGCCCATCCGAGCGCGGCGGCGTTCCCCGGCGGGGAGTCGGTGGCGGCCATGCAGCACCGGGCCGTCACGGCGGTCCGGGAGTGGAATCATCACCTGGGGGAGAAGGCTGTCTACCTCGTCTGCAGCCACGGCGACGTGATCAAGTCGATCGTCGCCGACGCTCTGGGGCTGCATCTTGATCAGTTTCAGCGGATAACGGCTGATCCGGCGGCCCTCACCGTCATTCGCTATGCACCCTTGCGTCCCTTTGTTCTCAGGCTCAACGATATGGGGGAATTGCGGCTTCCCGAGGATTCGGAGGAGAAAGACGGGGGAGAAAATCACACCGGGAGCGATGCCGCCGTCGGCGGTGGACCCGGAACCACGTAAGGTCAGGCTATGCCGGTCTTCGACTACGACCCACCGGAGAGGTTCGTCGCAGGCGCCCTGGGGCAGCCGGGCGCGCGGGTCTTCTATCTGCAGGCCAGGGCCGAGGGCAGACTGACCACGGTGGCGCTGGAGAAACTGCAGGTCGCGGCGCTCGCCGGCCGGCTCGACGAGCTCCTCGACGAGGTGCTGAGGCTCAGCGGGGGCACCGCCCACGTGCCCGCGGTGGCGCCGGCCGACCTGACCGACGACGCCCCGCTCGACGTGCCCCTGGCGGAGGACTTCCGGGTCGGCACGATGGCGCTGGCGTGGGACGCCGAGCGGTCGCAGGTGGTGATAGAGGCGCAGGAGGTCGTCGACGAGGAGGATCTCGACGGCCCCGATCCCGCGGTGCTCCGGGTGCGGATCAGCGCGGGCGCCGCGCGCGCGTTCACCAAACGGGCGTTGCAGATCGTCTCGGCGGGCCGGCCGCCGTGTCCCCTGTGCGGGCAGCCGCTCGACGCCGCGGGGCACGTCTGCGTCCGCCTCAACGGATATCGCGGGGGTGAGGCGGCTTCATGACCGCTCCGGAGAGCGAACCGGCCGTCAAGCCGTCCAATCCGCCGGGCATGAACGAGGAGGAGGCCCTCGCGCTGCTGCGCGACGGCCGGCTTGAGGTGGCGGGCCGCCTGGTCGAGGCCACCAACATGACGCTCTACTGCTCGGTCACGCTGGGCGAGCGCACGGCGGCGTGCGTCTACAAGCCGGTGCGCGGCGAGCGCCCCCTGTGGGACTTCCCCGACGGCACGCTCGCCGCCCGCGAGGTGGCCGCCTACGAGGTCTCCCAGGCCACCGGGTGGCGCATCGTGCCGCCCACCGTCTACCGCGAGGGCCCGTTCGGCCCCGGCATGTGCCAGCTCTGGATCGACACCGAGCGCGAGATCGACCTCATGCGCCTGGTCAAGAGCCGCAACCCCGTCGTGCGGCGGATGGCGGTCTTCGACGCGGTGGTCAACAACGCCGACCGCAAGGGCGGCCACCTGCTGCCGCTGCCCACGGGCCACGTCTACGGCGTCGACCACGGCGTGTGCTTCTCCGTGGAGGACAAACTGCGCACCGTGCTGTGGCAGTGGCGCGGCAAGCCCCTCTCCCGCGAGGCCGTCGCGGTGCTGGCCAAGCTGGAGCGCGACCTGGAGTCGGGCACGCTCGGCCGGCGGCTGCGCGAGCTGCTCACGCTCGCCGAGGTGGAGGCCACCTGGCAGCGGGTGCGGCGGCTGCTCGACACCGGGGTGCACCCCTACCCGTCGGAGGGCTGGCCCGCCGTCCCCTGGCCCCCGATCTGACCGACATTCCGGCATTTACTACCCTTTGCCCATGTGCACGCTGATCGTACGGACGGGACACCCGCTCACCCTCATGGGCGTGCGGGACGAGTTCACCGACCGCCCCTGGGAGGGGCCCGGGGAGCACTGGCCGGACTACCCCGGCGTGGTCGGCGGGCGCGACCTCAAGGCCGGCGGCACCTGGCTGGCGGTCAACCAGGCGGCCCGGCGCGCCGCCGCCCTGCTCAACGGCCGAGGCAAGGCCGCCGCCGAGCGGACCAAGGTCTCGCGGGGCGATCTGGCGTTGCGGGCGGCGTACACAGGGGAGGGACCCCGCGGCGACCTGTCCCGCTACGACCCCTTCCACCTGGTGCTGGCCACGCTCGGCGGAGTCCGGCTGTTCAGCTGGGACGGCGAGCGCCTGACCACCACCGACCTGCCGGACGGCACCAGCATGGTGGTCAACGAGGGCCTGGACCCGACCGGACCGCGCGTGCTGGCGCACCTGCCGCGCTTCCGGGCGGCCGGGACCTGGCGGGACCTCGTGGCCGCCGAGCCGTCGGCCGACCCCGGCGCGCTCATCGTCCGGCACGAGCTGCCCGACGGGCGCATCTTCGCCTCGTTGTCGGTGATGGAGGTTGCACTGTCACCGGACGAGGTCACGTACGACTTCATCGACCTGACCGCGGAAACGGACGGATAGGCTCAAAGGCATGAGATCGTGGTCTGCCCAGAACATCCCCAAGCTCCCTGGTGAGAGCATTCCGCTGCGTCTCTACGACACGTCCGCCAAGCAGGTCCGGCAGACCGACCCCGGCCCGACCGCCAGGATGTACGTCTGCGGCATCACCCCCTACGACGCCACCCACCTCGGCCACGCCAACACCTACCACGCCTTCGACCTGGTCGGCCGGATGTGGCGGGACGCCGGCCACGAGGTCCACTACACCCAGAACGCCACCGACGTCGACGACCCGCTGCTGGAGCGGGCCGCCCAGACCGGCGTCGACTGGCGGGAGCTGGCCGAGCGGGAGATCGAGCTGTTCCGCGGCGACATGGAGGCCCTGCGCATCCTGCCGCCCCGCGAGTACGTCGGCGTCACCGAGGTCGTCGACCGGGTGGCCGACTCGATCGCCAGACTGGCCGACAAGGGCGTCACCTACGACCTCGACGGCGACGTCTACTTCAGCGTCGCCGACGCCCCCAAGTTCGGCCAGGTCTCCGGCTACGGCGAGGACGAGATGACCGCGCTGTTCGCCGAGCGCGGCGGCGACCCCGACCGGCCCGGCAAGCGGCACCCGCTCGACTGGCTGCTGTGGCGGGCCGAGCGGCCGGGCGAGCCGGCCTGGGAGTCCCGGCTGGGCAGGGGACGGCCGGGCTGGCACATCGAGTGCACCGCGATCGCGCTGGACAACCTGGGCCCCGGCTACGACGTCGCCGGCGGCGGCTCCGACCTGATCTTTCCGCACCACGAGTGCGGCGCCTCCGAGGGCCACGCGCTGACGGGGGAGTGGCCGTTCGCCAAGTTCTACTCCCACGCGGGCATGGTCGCGCTGGACGGCGAGAAGATGTCGAAGTCCCGGGGCAACCTGGTCTTCGTCCGGCGGCTGCGCGCCGAGCACGACCCGATGGCGGTCCGCCTGGTGCTGCTGGCCCACCACTACCGCGCCGACTGGGAGTACGTGCCGGAGCTGATGGCCGAGGCCGAGCGGAGGCTCGCCACCTGGCGCTCGGCCGTCGCCCGCGACTCGGGGCCGCCCGCCGGGGACCTGCTGACCCGGGTGCGCGAGCGCCTGGCCGACGACCTCGACACGCCCGGCGCGCTGGCCGCGATCGACGCCTGGGCGGCGGACGCGCTCGCGCCCGGCGGGGCGGACCCGGCCGCACCCGCCTTGGTCAACGACCTGGCCGACGCCCTGCTCGGCGTCGCACTCCGGCCCCCCTCCGGCGCCCCCGCCCGCTAGAGGGCCCGTTCCAGCGGTTCCTGGGTGCCGAGTTCGGCGCGGAACCACTCGATGGTGCGGCGCAGTCCCTCCTCGGCCGGCACCCGCGCCCGCCAGCCCAGCCGTTCGGCGGCGAGCGTGGTGTCGGGCCGGCGCACCTTCGGGTCGTCGGCCGGCCGGTCGATGAAGACGATCTCCGACGACGACCCGGTGAGATCCCGGACCAGGGTGGCCAGCTCCAGCATGGTCACCTCGTCCGGGTTGCCGATGTTGACCGGCCCGGCGAAGTCGCTGCGCGCCATCGCCATGATCCCGGAGACGGTGTCCTCGACGTAGCAGATCGAGCGGGTCTGCGAGCCGTCGCCGGTGATCGTGATCGGCTCGCCGGTCAGCGCCTGCCGGATGAACGTCGGGATGGCCCGGCCGTCGAACGGGCGCATCCGCGGGCCGTAGGTGTTGAAGATGCGCACGATCCCCGTGTCGGTGCCGCGCGAGTGCCGGTAGGCCGTGGTCAGCGACTCGGCGAAGCGCTTGGCCTCGTCGTACACGCTGCGCGGCCCGACCGGGTTCACGTTGCCCCAGTACGTCTCCTTCTGCGGGTGCTCCAGCGGGTCGCCGTACACCTCGCTGGTGGAGGCGAGGACGAACCGGGCGCCCTTCTCCCTGGCCAGCCCGAGCGCGTGCAGGGTGCCGACGCTGCCCACCCGCAGCGTCTCGATGGGATAGCGCAGGTAGTCGGCGGGCGAGGCGGCCGAGGCGAAGTGCAGCACCAGGTCCAGCCGGTCCGGCACGTGCACGAACCCCGTCAGGTCGCTCTCGACGAGCCGGAACTCGGGCCGCTCCATCAGGTGCTCGACGTTGCGCGGCCCGCCGGTGAGGAAGCTGTCCATGCAGACGACCTCCGCCCCCTCCTCCAGCAGCCGTTCGCACAGGTACGACCCGAGGAAGCCGGCGCCTCCCGTGACCAGAGCCCTCATGACGTGACCTCCAGGGCAGCTTCGACGACTTCGGAAACCTCGATCTTGAGCAGGCCGGGATGCGGCCGCTCGCCGTGCGGGTCGCCGTTCTCGCCGGCCCACAGGGCCACGTGCCGCCACCCGGGCGGCGGCCCCCACAGCGCCGGCGAGACCGGCCCGAACAGCACCACCGACGGCACGCAGAACGCGGTCGCCAGGTGCGCCACGCCGGTGTCGCCGCACACGACGAGCCGCGCCCGGCCGACCAGGTCGATCAGGTCGGCCAGCCCGGTGCGCCCGGCGAGCACCCGCTCCGGCGGCAGACCGGCCAGCTCGCCGACCTTGCGGGCGATCGGCACCTCCTGCTCGTTGCCGGTCACCACCACGTCCTCCAGCGCCGCCGCGACCTGCGCGAAGCGCTCGGGCGGCCACCGACGCGCGGGGAACGACGCGCCCGGGTGCACGACGGCCGGGCCGCTGCGGTCGGAGATCCCCAGCGTCAGGTCGGTGGGGTCGGCCGGGATGCCGTGCCACTCCAGCAGCTCGCACCAGCGGCGCACCTCGTGCACGCCGTCGCGCCAGCGCGGGCCGGTGCCGTAGCTGATCAGCCGGCCCGGCTGCGTGCCCCGCAGCGCCTCGATGCTCTGCGGCCCCTTGCCGTGCAGGTTGACGGCGATGTCGGGCCGCTCGTACGGCAGCTCGTCCATCGGCACGGGCCCCGGTCCCGCGACGTCCACCTGGCCGTCCACCGCGCCGGTCAGCGGCAGCAGCGCCTCCAGCGCCCGCGGCGCGGCCAGCGTGATGCGGTGGCCGGGGAACGCCTGGCGCAGGGCCCGCAGCGCGGGCACGGCCGTGAGCAGGTCGCCCAGGCCGAGCCCGCGCAGAGCCAGGAGCTCTAGGGCCATGACGTCTCCGTCGACGGGCAGACCACGAGCTCTCTCACCTCGCATCCGGCGGGCTGCCGCAGCGCGAACACGACCGTCTGGGCGACGTCGGCGGGGTCGTTGAGCCCGGCCTCGGGCCCCGGTTTGTACTGGTCGGGCCGGCCGTCGAAGAAGCTCGTGCGCATGCCGCCGGGGATGAGCAGGGTGACCCCCACCTCGCCGCGCAGCTCGACGGCCAGCGCCCGGGTGAGGCCGACGACGCCGAACTTCGAGGCCGAGTACGCCGAGGCGTCGCTGAGCGGCCGCAGCCCCAGCGTCGAGGCGCAGGTGACGATCCTGCCGCGGGTGTGCTTCAGGTACGGCAGCGCCGCCCGGATGACCGACGCCGTGCCCAGCAGGTTGACCTTGACGACCCGCTCCCAGTCGTCGGCGGGCACGTCCTCCATCCGGCCGCAGGCGTCGATGCCGGCGGCGGTGACGACGCCGTCGAGGCCGCCGGCCCGTTCGGCCAGCTCCCGGACCGCCCGCTCGGCCTCGCCCCGGTCGGACAGGTCGGCCGTGACGTGCTCGAAGCGCTGGTCCGGCGGGCGTACGTCCACGACGAGCGCCCGCCAGCCCTCCTTCTCCACGGCCTCGGCGGTCGCCAGGCCCAGTCCGGAGGCTCCCCCGGTAATCAAGATCTTCACTGGATCTCCCTGATCAGGTTGGTGGTGGAACGCCCCGGCAGGGTGCTCAGCACGACGATCTCCGCGCCGAGCCTGCCGAGGACCTCGGACTCGGGCAGGAACTCCCCCTCGTAGTCCCCGCCCTTGACCCACACGTCGGGGCGCAGCAGCGAGATCGCGCGGTCCGGGGTGTTCTCCTCGAACACCAGCACCGCGTCCACGCAGCTCAGCGCCCTCAGCACCTCGACCCGGTCGCGCACGTCCACGACGGGCCGCTGCGGGCCCTTCAGGCGGCGTACCGAGTCGTCGGAGTTGACGCAGACGACGAGCGCGTCGCCGAGCGCCCTGGCCCGCCGCAGCAGGCTCACGTGGCCCGCGTGCAGCAGGTCGAAGCAGCCGCCGGTGGCGATGAGGCGGCCCCCGTTGGCGCGGGTGAACTCGGCCACCTCCAGCGCCGTGCGCGGCCGGTCGCCGAGCTGCTGCTCGGCGACCTTGACGTTGGCGGCGCCGCCGCGTTCGACGAAGCGCGAGGCCTCGCCGACGCCGATGGTCACCGCGTCCCTGACGTCGAGACCGTCGCGCAGGGCCAGCGCGGCGGCGCCGGCGAAGCGGTCGCCCGCGCCGCAGGCGTCCCGGCCGCCGGCCTGCACGGGCGGCGGCACGTGCGCGGACGGGCCGCCCTCCACGGCGAGCGCGGCCCCGTGCGAGCCCGTCGTCACGGCCACGGCCCGCGCCCGCAGCCTGCGGACGAGCTGCCTGGCCGCCTGCTCGGGCCCCGCCCACCCGATGGGGCACAGCGCCCGCGCCTCCGCCTCGCTCGGCGTCAGCAGCGAGCAGCCCGGCATCGGCTGCTCGCCGCGCGGATGCGGGTCCCACACCACGGGCACGTCCGTGCCGTGCAGCAGCTCGCGCGCCATCCTGGCCATGCCTCTGCCGTAGTCGGACACCAGCACCGCGCCGGCCCGCCGGACGGCCTCGATCGCCGCGTCGGTCGGCGCGTAGCGGGCCAGGCCGTCGCCGGTGTCCAGCCGGACCAGGGTCTGCCCGCGCGAGCGGACCCTGGTCTTGCGCACCGTGCCGCCGTCCAGCGGCAGCCGGAGCAGCTCCACCTCCTCCGACAGCAGCCCGCACAGGCGGTGCCCGTCGGGGTCCTCGCCGATGGCCGTGACCAGCACGACCTCGGCCCCGTCGCGGGCGGCCAGCAGCGCGGCCAGCCCGGCCCCGCCCGGCCGCGCCTGCTCGGCGGCGACGTCCACCACCGGCACCGGCGCGTCCGGGCAGAGCCGGCCGGAGTCACCCTCCACGTCGACGTCCAGCAGCGTGTCGCCGATCACCACGAGCGGCCCCATCTACAGCGCCTCCTCTAGCGCGTCGCACAGCAGGTGGATCATGGCCAGGTGCACCTCCTGCACGGTGGCGGTCTCCTCGGAGGGAACGGCCACCGCGCCGTCGCACAGCTCGGTCAGCGGATTGGGACCCGGGCCCGTCATGGCCCAGGCCAGCACCTCGCCCTCGCGGGCGGCGCGCGCGGCGGCCAGCACGTTGGGGCTGGAACCGCTGGTGGACAGGCACAGCAGCACGTCGCCCGGGCGGCCGTGCGCGCGCACCTGGCGGGCGTAGACCTCCTCGGCCCCGAAGTCGTTGGCGATCGCCGTCATCGACGAGGTGTCGGCGTGCAGCGCGATCGCCGCGTACGGCCGCCGGTCGTCGCGGAAGCGGCCGACCAGCTCGGCCGACAGGTGCTGCGCCTCGGCGGCCGAGCCGCCGTTGCCGCAGACCAGCAGCCGGCCGCCGGAGCCGAGCGCGCCGGCCAGCGACACCCCCCAGGCGCGTACGACGGCGGCCTGGTCGTCGACCTTCTCCAGCGTGTTCCAGAGCTTCTTGAGATGGACGTCCATCCGCTACCCCCCCATCGCCTCAAGGCCGCACAGCCTGCCGCCGATGACCTGCGCGTAGACGGCCTCGGTGCGCTCGGCGACGCGCGGCCAGCCGTAGCGCTCGCGGGCGCGCCTGGCCCCGGCGGCGCCCACGCGGGCCCGCTCGTGCTCGTCGCCGAGCAGGTCCAGCAGCGCCCTGGCCAGCGCCCGGGGCCGGCGCGGCGGCACCAGCACGCCGCAGCCGGCCACGGTGTCGAGGTGCCCGCCGACGGCCGAGGCCACGACGGGGACGCCGCAGGCCATGGCCTCGACCGTGACCATGCCGAACGGCTCGTACCAGGGGACGGTGACCAGGACGTCGGCCGCGCGCATCAGCGCGGGCACGTGGGCGCGCGGCACGCTGCCGATCACGTGCACGCGCTCCTCCAGCCCGTAGGCCGCGGCCAGGTCGCGCAGCCGGGCGGCCTCCTCGTCGCCGGGGCCGCCGCCGGCGATCACCAGCTCGGCCCCGGGGACCTGGCGCAGCGCCGCGATCACGGTGTCCACGCCCTTGCGCGGCACCATCCGGCCGATGCTGAGGATCATCGGGCCGGCGGTGCGCGGCGCCTTCGGCCCGTCGGGCCGGAAGTGCTCCAGGTCCACGCCGCAGGGCACCACCGCGATGCGCTGCTCGGGGATGCCCATCGCGCACAGCTCGCCCACCTCGTCGCCGCACGTGGCGAGCACGGCGTCGGCGCGTTTGCCGATCTCGCGCTCGGTGTCGATCCGGTGCGCGGGGCTGGTGTCGGCCTCGCCCTGCCAGCGCCGCTTGACCGTGCCGAGGGCGTGGAACGTCTGCACCACGGGGAAGCCGTCGGCGGCCTGGAGCGCGGCCTGCCCGCTCATCCAGAAGTGCGCGTGCGCGACGTCGGGCGGGTCGATCGCCCAGCGTTCGGCGAGGAAGTCGGTGAACTCGGGCATGTACGGCGGCAGCTCGTCCTTCGGGAGGGGAGCCGCGGGCCCGGCGGGGACGTACTGGACGACGACGCCGGGCGCCAGGCGCACCGAGCGGGGCTGGGACGGCGACGAGCGCCGCGTGTGGACGACGACCCGGTGGCCGCGTCCGGCCAGCGCGAGGGCGAGGGCGGCCACGTACACGTTCTGGCCGCCCGAGTCCACGCCGCCGACGGCGGCCAGCGGGTCCGCGTGCTCGGAGATGAGATCGACCTTCACTGCGTCAGCTCCCTCACTGCCTTGACCACCTGCTCACTCGTCACCTGGGACAGGCATGGGTGTCCGGGGACCGGGCAGGTGCGCGCCCTGCTGTCCCTGCAGGGCGCCTGCTGGTCGCCGAGCAGCACGGTCGCGACCCCGTACGGGGCCCACCGGGCGGCCGGGACGACGGGAGCGAACAGGCTCACGACCGGCGTGCCGACCGCCGCGGCGAGATGCGCGGGACCGGTGTTGCCGGCCACGAGCACGCTCGCCCGCTCGATCACGGCGGCCAGTTCGGCCAGAGTGGTCGCGCCGCCGAGGTCGGCGGCGTCGTCGCCGGCGACATAGGCGGTGAGGTCTCGTTCCGTGCCGGTCACCGCGACCCGGTGCCCGTCCTCCACCAGCTCCCGCACGGCCTGCCGGTGCCGTTCGGCGGGCCAGTTGCGCGCGGGGGCCGACGTCCCTGGATGCACCACGACATAAGCGCCTTTGTCGGCCTCGGCGCCGACACCGAAGAAGTGCCCGGTAATCGCGGTGATATCCGGCAAGGGGTGCTGAACAGCGAGTTTGCCGTCGTCGCCCGGTGGCGGCGTGAACCCCGCCGCCCGCGCCACGGCCAGCATCCGCTCGGCCTCGGGCACGTCCACGCTCTCGTCCCACCGGTGGCGGACGTCGAGCAGCGAGCCCGGGTAGTCGTTGCTGATCGCGGTGATCCGCCCCACCCCGGCCAGCCGCAGCAGCAGCGCGAGCGGCAGCGCGGACTGGTGGAACGAGGTGAGGATCACCGCCTCGTCGAGGCCGCGCAGGCGGGCGACGAGCCCGTCCACCTGCTCCTGGCCGACCGGCGGGGGAGTGTGGTCGATCCACGGCGCCCGCCACGTGAGCACGCGGTCCACGCCGGGCAGCAGCTCGGCGGCGGCCCGGCCGTTCGGTCCCGCGAGGAAGACGACCTCGGCGGCGTGCGCCGCCACCGCCCGCACGGCGGGACCGGCCAGCAGCACGTCGCCGGCGTCGTCCAGCCGGGCGACGAGCACGCGCCCCCTGCCGCCGGGCCCGCCGGCGGCTCGCGGCGTCCTGTCGCTCATCGGCGCACCTTCCATTCCCCCCGCATCCGGTGCGCGCACGCGACCGGCGGGATCACCACGCTGGTGACGGTCATCCGCCACAGCTCGTCGGGGGTACGGGGACCTGGCGCGATCCTGCGCCAGGCGAACTCGGCGGTCAGCGCCGCCCAGGCGGCCCCGGCCGTCACGGCCAGGGCGGGGACCAGCCGCGCCCGGACCCCGGGGACGAGCGGCCCCCTGACCCGGACGGCCAGCGCACCCAGCGCCAGCGCGGCCAGCCCGGCCGCCGTCGTCGCCGCGTGCGTCCGCAGCCGGCCGCGCCCGCCGCCGATCAGCTCGCGCCAGCCCGGCCCGTGCAGGCGCCGCATGAGGGCGTCGTCGGCGTTGCCGCGCTGGAAGCGCACGCTGGCCCAGAAGCCGTCCTGGCGGACCGGGTGCCGGGTGACGCGGGCGCCGCGCACCAGCCGGTGCCCGGCCCGCGTCACCCGCAGCGCCAGGTCGGCGTCCTCCCGGTAGGCGCGGGGGAAGCGCTCGTCGAAGCCGCCTGCCTCCTCCAGCGCGGCGCGCCGGTAGGCCATGTCGGCGGTCACCCACGACGCGCCGGTGAGCCCGGCGGTGTGCCGCTCGCCGTCGGTGGGGGGCCGGTCCCGCGGCAGCGGGACGACGATCCGGCCCTGGCTGCCCGCGACGTCGCCGGGCAGGCCGGCCAGATCCGCGCGGAGCGCCTCCGCCCAGCCGGGCTCGGGGATCACGTCGTCGTCGAGGAAGACGATCCAGGGGGTGTCCGCCGCACGCCATCCGGCGTTGCGGGCGGCTGCGGGACCTCTTCCGCCACTGCGCACCAGGCGCACGTGGGCAGGCGGATGTTTCAGAACGGTGGGCATGCCGAACTCCCTTGAGTGGCTGCCACCGCCATCACCGACTGTACCCGACGCGACGCGGTCGGTAACAACGCTTTCCGCGACGGCGGAACCGGGGCGATCGTCCACCACGACGACCGGCACGCCGGAGCCGATCGCGGCGATCGTCTCGCGCAGCGTCGGCCGCCCGACGGTGGGGATCACGACGGTGATCACGGACCGAACACCTCCTGGCGCCGCACCACGTACGGGCCCAGGACCAGCACCTCCACCGGCGCGGACCCGAAGCACTCCAGGGCGTCGCGCGGATCGTCCACCATGGGCCGGCCCGCGGTGTTCAGGCTCGTGTTGACGACCACCGGCAGCCCGGTGCGCCGCTCGAACTCGGTGAGCATCCGCGCCACCAGCGGCTCGGCGTCCGGCGAGACCGTCTGGACGCGGGCGGTGCCGTCCACGTGCACGACCGCCGGGATGCGGGCGGCCCAGTCCGGGCGCACGTCGTGCACGAACAGCATGTACGGCGACGGCACCGGCCCCCGCCCGAAGACCTCGCGGGCCCGCGACTCCAGCACCATCGGCGCGACCGGCCTGAACTGCTCGCGCCCCTTGACGTCGTTGAGCCGCTCGGTGTTGGCCGCGTGCCCCGGGTGCGCCAGCAGCGACCGGTGGCCGAGCGCCCGCGGGCCGTACTCCGCCCGGCCCTGGAACCAGGCCACGATCCTGTCGGCCGCCAGCTCGGCCGCGACCTCGGCGGCCAGGTCGGCGGGCCGCGTGTACGGCACCCGCGCCACGTCCAGCCAGGCCCCCAGCTCCTCGTCGGTGAAGCCGCGGCCCAGCGCCGCCGTGCCCATGGGCGCGGCCGGCTCGCCGTACGCCTGCGCGAGGTGCAGCGCGCCGCCGAGCGCGGTGCCGGAGTCCCCGGCCGCGGGCTGCACCCACACCTCCGCGAACGGCCCCTCCCGCAGCAGCCGGGTGTTGGCCACGCAGTTGAGCGCGACGCCCCCCGCCAGGGCGAGGCGCCGCTCGCCGGTGCGCTCGTGGAGCCAGCGCGCCAGCTCCATGAGCACCTCCTCCAGCCGCGCCTGCACGCTGGCGGCGAGGTCGGCGTGGTCGGAGGTCCACGGGGCGCCCTTGGGCAGCGCCTTGGCGTAGACGTCCCAGTCGACCGGCTCCACGCGGAACCCGCCGTCGCCGGTCGTGCGGATCACCTCGCGCAGCGCGTCCAGGTGGCGGGGCCGGCCGTAGGAGGCCATCGCCATGACCTTGTACTCGTCGCTGGAGCGCAGGAAGCCCAGGTGCTCGGTGACGTCCTCGTACATGAGGCCGAGCGAGTGCGGCAGCTCCTGCGCGGCCAGCACCTCCAGCCCGCCGTCGCGGTAGCGGCCCGCGAGGTGCGAGACGTTCTCGCCGCGGCCGTCGCACACCAGCACCGCGCAGTCGCGCCAGGGCGAGGCGAGGCCCGCGGAGGCGGCGTGCGCCACGTGGTGCGGCACGTACGTCACCCGCGCAGGGTCCAGCCCCGGCAGCGCCGTGGCGAGGAACAGCGGGGCGCGCACCGCGTACGTCGTGCGCAGGTCCTCCCAGTCGCCCTCCGGCCGCCGCACCACGAGCGACGGGTCGTAGGAGTAGGCGACGGCGTCCACGTCCTCGGGGGCGAGGCCCGCCTCGCGCAGGCACCACGCGGCGGCCTGCTCGGGGAGCTCCCAGGCGGAGAACGCCAGCGGCCGCTTGCCGTGCTTGCGGCGGCTGAAGCGCTCCTCCTCCGCCGCGGCGACGATCCGCCCGTCGGCCACGAGCGCCGCCGCCGGGTCGTGGAAGATCGCGTTGATGCCGAGAAACCTCATGCTGCCTCCCCGATGGGATGTCGAGAACCGCTACCGAGAGAAGCGGTTGTCAAACCTCGCGTAACCTTCTCAAGTGCGGAAATGTCCTCAGAACCCCCTCTCTCGCCTGCCGATCGTCACGCTCCGTGGTTGTTTGCGGGGGTGCCTCCCGGGTAGCTGGGCGGCACGCGACGGAGGCGAGAGGTGGGTGAGAGGTGTTCGAACGACGACGTCCCGGCGCCGTGCTCTTCGACCGGGACGGGACCTTGATCAGGGACGTGCCCTACAACGGCGACCCGCGCAGGGTCGAGCCCATGCCGGGAGCCGCCGAGGCGCTCTGCCGGCTCCGCCGCGCCGACGTGCCCGTGGCCGTGGTCACCAACCAGTCCGGCGTCGCCAAGGGCCTGCTCACGCCCGACGAGATGGACCAGGTGAACGCCAGGGTGGAGGAGCTGCTCGGGCCGTTCGACGCCTGGGCGATCTGCGTCCACGACGACGGCGACGGCTGCACCTGCCGCAAACCCGCCCCCGGCCTCGTGATCAGGGCGGCCGCCGTCCTCGACGTCAGCCCCCGCGACTGCGTGGTCGTGGGCGACATCGGCCGGGACATGGAGGCGGCGCGCGCCGCCGGCGCCCGCGGCATCCTCGTGCCCACCGCCGTCACCCTGCCCGAGGAGATCGACCAGGCGCCCGAGGTCGCCGAGGACCTGACCGACGTGGTGGACCGCGTCCTCAGCGACGCCGAGGGGCCCGTGCCGGCCGTCGCCGCGCCGTGGGCGCGCGCGATGGGCTGGAGCCGCTGGTGAGGATCCTGCTCTGGCACGTGCACGGCTCCTGGACCGACGCCTTCGTCCGCGGCGCGCACGAGTACGTGCTGCCGCTCGTCCCCGGCCGGGGACCCGACGGGCGCGGCCGGGCCGGCACCTACGACTGGCCCGCCGCCGCCCGCGAGGTGCCCTGGGACCGCCTGCGCGACGAGCGCGTGGACGTCGTCGTCTGCCAGCGCCCGCACGAGCCCGCCCTGGCGAGGGAGTGGCTCGGCCGCGACGTGCCCGCCGTGTACGTCGAGCACAACACCCCGGCCGGCGACGTGCCCCGCACCCGCCACCCGCTGGCCGGCCAGGACGCCGTCACGCTCGTCCACGTCACCCACTTCAACGAGCTCTACTGGGACAACGGCCGCGCGCCCACCCGCGTCATCGAGCACGGCGTCCCCGACCCCGGCCACCTCTGCACGGGTGAGCTGCCCAGGGCCGGGGTCGTGGTCAACGAGCCGGTGCGGCGCGCCCGCGTCGCCGGCACCGACCTGCTGCCGCGCTTCCACGAGCGGGTCCCGCTGGACGTGTTCGGCATGAAGGTCGACGGGCTGCCGTACGGCACCTACGAGGACCTGCCGCGGTACGTCATGCACGCCGAGCTCGCCCGGCGCCGGGTCTACCTGCACCCGTACCGGTGGACCTCGCTCGGCCTGGCCCTCATCGAGGCCATGCACCTCGGCATGCCGATCGTGGCGCTGGCCGCCACCGAGGCGATCGAGGCCGTGCCGCCCGAGGCCGGGGTGCTCTCCACCAAGGTGCACGTGCTCGCCGACGCGCTGCACGACTTCGCCACGGATCCGGAGCGCGCCGCCCAGGCCGGAAAGGCCGCCCGCGCCGCCGCTCTGGCGCGCTACGGGCTCGACCGCTTCCTCGCCGACTGGGATCGCCTGCTCAGCGAGGTATGACCGTCTTCCGCCCGGGTAGGCGCCAGAAGCATGATGATGCTCGACTGGACACGCAGGGCCGCCTGCCTCGACCTGGACCCGGAGCTGTTCTTCCCGATCACCATGGAAGGGCCGGGCCGGTCACAGGTCGAGCAGGCGAAGACCGTCTGCCGCGGCTGCCCGGTGCGGGAGCCGTGCCTGGCGTACGCGCTCAGCACCCGCCAGGCGTACGGCGTCTGGGGCGGGACCGATCCCGACCAGCGCCGTGAGCTCAGCCCGACGGCAGCGCGGCGGCCAGAAACCGTTCCCGCTCAGCCGCTTCGAGGTGATCGCTGAACAGCACGCCGTCGAGATGGTCGGCCTCGTGCTGCAGCACCCTGGCCAGGACGCCGAGCGCCCGGAGCGTCACCGGCTTGCCGAACATGTCCCGGCCACGCGCGGTGACCATGTAGGAACGTTCCAGTGGCCACCACACGCCGGGCGCGGACAGGCACGCCTCGTCGGCGACCACCCGCCGCTCCGACAGTTCGAGCCGCGGGTTGACCAGATGGCCCGCGCGGCCGTCGTAGTCGTACACCAGCACCCGCACCGGCTCGCCGACCTGCGGCGCGGCCAGCCCGGCGCGGCCGGCGCCGGCCCGCATCGTCGCGGTCAGCGCCTTCACCAGCCGGCGCAGCTCGCGGTCGAAGTCACGCACCGGCTCGGCCGGCTCGCGCAGCGCCGGATCGTCGAACGTGCGAATGGGCAGGACCGTCACCCGTGGCTCCCCGGTAGGCGGCGTCGTCACGCTGAGAGCTTCCCATGATCGTCACGTGCCAATCGCCCGGGTCCCCGCTTGTAGCACAGCGGTAACAGAAGAGACCCCGGGGCGAAACCCCCTGAAAGCAGTATCGAAGGGTGATCTCACTTGCGTCACACGCGCCTGTGATGCCTGGCCGGGCGCTCGGGGCCCGGCCAGGCTCCCACGAGTACCTGGAGGTGACGGCATGACCGCACTCGCCGTCGGCAACGGCACTTCCCCGGAGACGGCGCCGGACGCCCTGGCGGGCTTCACCGTCGGCGTGACCGCGACCAGGAGGCGCGAGGAGTTCGGCGCGCTGCTGGAGCGCCGCGGCGCGCGCGTGGTCAGCGCCCCCGCCATCCGGCTGGTGCCGCTGGCCGAGGACGCCGACCTGCTCGCCGCCACCCGGCGGGCCCTCGGCGCGCCGCTCGACGACGTCGTCGTCACCACCGGCGTGGGCTTCCGCGGCTGGATGGCCGCCGCCGAGGGCTGGGGCCTGTCCGCCGACCTCGGAGCGCTCCTCACCCGGTCCCGCCTGCTCACCCGCGGCCCCAAGGCCAGGGGGGCGGTGCGCGCCGCCGGGCTCAACGACCACTGGACGCCCGCCACCGAGTCCTGCCAGGAGGTCAAGGAGTACCTCCTCGCCCAGGACCTGCGCGGCCGGCGCATCGCGGTCCAGCAGCACGGCGAGCCGCTCAGCGAGTTCGTGGCCGAGCTGCGCGCCGCCGGCGCCGAGGTGATCGAGATCCCGGTCTACCGGTGGCTGCCGTACCGGGACATCTCGCCGCTGCGCCGCCTCATCACCCAGACCGTCTCCGGCGCGGTGGACGCCGTCGCCTTCACCAGCGCCCCCGCCGTCAACGCCATGCTGAACGCGGCTCGCGCCGAGGGCCTGGAGGACGCGCTGCTCGCCGCCTTCGGCGGGCCGGTCGTGGCCGCCTGCGTCGGCCCCGTCACCGCCGACCCGCTCACCTCGCGCGGCGTGGCCACCCTGCAGCCGGACCGCTCGCGGCTCGGCGCGCTCGCCAGGGCCCTCGCCCGCCACCTGCCCGAGCACGGCGTCACCCGGCTCGCCGCCGGGGGGCACCAGCTCGAGATCCGCGGCCACGCCGTCGTCGTGGACGGCGAGCTGCGCCCGCTGCCGCCCGCCCCGATGGCGGTGCTCAAGCGCCTGGCCGACAAGCCGGGGCACGTCGTCTCCCGCGCCGACCTGCGTACGGTGCTGCCGGGCAGCCTCGCCCGCGAGTCCGCCGAGCACGCCGTCGAGATGGCCATCACCCGGCTGCGCCGCGCGCTCGGGCCGGGCGGCATCGTCGAGACCGTGGTCAAGCGCGGCTACCGGCTGGCCTGCCAGTACGACGGCCCGTACGAGGGGGGGATGTGACGCCCGCGCCGGCCCTCGTCCTGGCCGCGCACGGCACGCGCAGCCCCGCCGGTGAGGCGGCCCTCGCGGCCCTGGCCGAGACGGTCAGGAGGGCGCGGCCCGGGCGGCGGGTCGAGCTGAGCCACCTGGAGATCAGCTCGCCCCTGCTGGCCGACGTGCTCCCCGCGGTCCGCGGGCCGGTGGTGGTGGTCCCGCTGCTGCTGGCCGGCGGTTACCACGTCCACATCGACCTGCCCGAGATCGTCGCCGCGTGCCGGCCCGACGCGGTGGTGGCCGGCGCGCTCGGGCCGCACCGGCTGCTGACCGGCGTGCTCGCCCGCCGGCTCGGCCGGGCGGGGCTGCGCGCCACGGACGCGGTCGTCCTCGGCGCGGCCGGCTCCTCCGACCCCGCCGGGCTCGCCGACGTACGGGCCGCCGCCCGCATGCTGGCCGTGCGGCTGGCCAGGCCGGTCACCGCGGCCTTCGCCTCGGCGGGCTCGCCGTCCCTGGAGGAGGCCATGGAACGGCTCGCCGCGACGCCGGCCGCGCGCGTGGCGATCGCCTCCTACGTGCTGGCTCCCGGGTTCTTCCACGACCGGCTGGCCGCCGCGTCCGCAGGGCCGGTGAGCGATCCCCTCGGGGCCGACCCGGACGTGGCCGCGCTCGTCTGGCACCGCCACGACGAGGCCGTCCGCGCCGCCCGGAGCGTCCCTCAGACGGCGGCCGGTGCGGAGGGCGCGGGTTCCAGCCGCAGTTCGCGCACCACCTCCCGGGCGCTGGCCTCGCGCGACGGGCAGGTGTCGGCGCCGACGAACATCTCGACGTAGGCCCGGTGGAAGCAGCCCGCGATCAGCAGGCGGGCGCTCGCCTCCGGGTCGGCGTCGGCCCGTACCCGGCCGAGGCGCTGCTCGGCCGCCAGGTACGCGGCCAGCGGCGCCGCCTCGGTCCACGGGCCGAGCCCCGTCTCGCGCACGGCCTGGCGGAAGCGCACGGTGACGTTCGGCGAGGTGAACGCGGGCAACGCCGCGCTCTGTACGTCGATGTAATATTGAATGCCTGCTTGTGCTATCGCTTGAAGATTGTCCTCTACGCTCCCTTTCCCGATCCGATGCGCGAGATCGTGGAGCATGCTGAGCCAGGACGGGAGCCGGTCCTGGAGCAGGGCGAGGAAGTGGTCGACGGAGCCGCCGCCGCGGTCCTCCCGGAGCGAGACGGCCATCTCCAGGACGCGCCGCCTGGCGTCCTGGCTCCGCTGGTAAGGGTCAACATGGGATGTCGCCATGGCGTGCCTAACGTGCGCGGTCAGAGGAGTAGGCATCGCGGCGCGAAGCCGGTGAGTCGCGATTTGTTGGTATGCGTGGGATGGGTGGCTCGGATCCCAACTTAGTGCAAAGTTCTACGGTCACCGATTATTACCTGAAACTTCGAAAAAGTGTCAGATTTAATCCCTGACGGTTAGCTGTCAGTGGCGCGTCCGGAGAGCCCCCAGGTGCCCAGGGGTGACAACGGTGCCCCTGAGAGCCCTCCGGACCCACGCGCCAAGCCTCATCCCCCAGCGGGAGGCCAGGGCAGGCTTCCCCGGATGGGTGCGGGCCCTGATCCGCGTCACGAACGGGGGAAACCCCCACGTCCCGGCCTGGCGACGACGGCCTCGGCGGTGGACTTCCTGGTCACGCTGATGCCCGTCACCGCCAGGGCCGCGGCCTGGCGCCGTCCCGTACGGCTCGACGGCGCGGCCGACCTGCCGGCCCTGGTCACGTGCGACATGGTGCTGCACCGGAGGGACGAGGCGTCCCGGACGGTTGGGGAGGCGGACGGGCTCTTCCAGACCCGGACCGACAAGCCGGTCACCCGGTTCTACCCGTACGTCTTCGACCTGTCGGGGTCGTCCGTCCCGCTCGCGGCGGTCGTGGCCGACCTGATCGGCCGCTGCCAGGCGAAGGCGCCCTGCGACGGCTGGGCCTGGGCGGTCCCGACGGCCGCCGAATGGCTCGCCCTGGCCGGATGCCAGGAGGGGACGGACCATCCTTGGGGAGCGGAGCCGATAGGCCCGCACCACGCCAACCTGCGGACGGGAGGCCCGGCCAGGCTGGAGCCCGTCGGGATCCGGCCCGCGGGCCGGTCCGTCACCGACACCTGGGACTGCCTGGGCAACGTGCACGAGCTGGTGGCCTGGGACGACGACGGCTACCGCCTGGCGGGTGGCTGCATGCGCAACGCGCCGAGCCAGGTGGACGCCCGCCGCTTCCGCCCGCTGCTGGACAGGAAGCCCCGGCGGAGGAACGTCGGCCTCCGGCTCATCAGGTACAGGGTGAAGGACGCGGAGCGCCGGACGGCCGTGCTGCGCGCCTACCGCTCGAGCCGTCCCTCCGTCTGAGGCCCGGCAGGGCAGGCCGCCGGAGCGGGCCGGGCGCTCAGGTGTCGGTGTCGCGGTCGCGGCGGCGCAGGTAGCGCTCGAACTCGGCCGCGATGGCGTCGCCGCTGGCCTCGGGCAGCTCGGCGGCGTCCTTGCGCTCCTCGAGCTCCTTGACGTAGTCGGCCACCTCGGAGTCCTGCGAGGCCAGCTCGTCGACGCCGCGCTCCCAGGCCCGCGCCTCCTCGTCGAGGTCGCCGAGCGGCATCGGGATCTCCAGGACGTCCTCCAGCCGGCGCAGCAGCGCCAGCGTGGCCTTCGGGTTGGGCGGCTGGGCGACGTAGTGGGGGACCGACGCCCACAGCGAGATGGCGTCGAGCCCGGCCTTGCCGAAGGCGTGCTGCAGCACCCCGACGATGCCCGTCGGCCCTTCGTAGCGGCTCAGCTCCAGGTTGGTCGAGCGGGCCAGCCCCTCGTCGGTCGCGCCGCCCAGGATGGGGACGGGCCGGGTGTGCGGCGAGTCGTTGAGCAGCGCGCCCAGCATGACGGCCAGCTCCACGCCGAGCTCGCGGCAGATCTCGATGATGTCGGCGCAGAACGAGCGCCAGCGCATGTTGGGCTCGATGCCGCGCAGCAGCACCACGTCGCGCTCGACGCCCGGCGGGCGGGCGCGCAGCAGCCGGGTGGTCGGCCACACGATCGACTGGGTGAGCCCCTCGCTCATCTCGACCACGGGCCGCGTCACCTGGAAGTCGTAGTAGTCGTCGGGGTCGAGGGCGATGAGCGGCTCGGCCTTCCACGCCGACTCGAGGTGCGCGATGACGCCGCTGGAGGCCTCACCCGCGTCGTTCCACCCCTCGAACGCGGCAATGAGCACCGGGTCGACGAGCTCGGGGAGCCCTTCGAGCTCTATCACGGGTCGCCTCCTCTCTCCATTGTCCCGCTTAGCCTATGCGCTGAGGAGGCTCCGGCGTCACTGATCTCCTCGCGAACCCCTTGCCCCGCACGGCCTCCCGTCACTCCCGTCCGTACGGAACCCGCCGCCGGTCCAGGGCCGCGTCGCCCCGCCCGTACCGCACAGGTGTTCGCGCTCAGCGCACAACCGGGGCGGGCGCGGTCAGCGCCCGCCGTCCGTGGTGTGCGCGACCAGCACGTCACACGCCGCCCGGTGCAGCACCCCTGAGGGCACGGAGCCGAGCAGCCGCCCGGCGAGGCTGTTGAGCCCGCGGTTGCCCACCACCACGAGGTCGGCGCGGTGCCGCGCGGCCAGGGCGATCAGCACGTCCACGGCGTCGCCCTCCTCGGCGGCCAGCACCACGTCGGAGGCCCCCGCCGCCACGGCGTGCTCGCGCGCCGCCCGCAGCGCGTCGTCCGCGGGGGTGGAGCCGCTCACCTTGTACGCCAGCTCGCCCAGCCGGTCGGCGGCGACCGCCCGCTCGCTCTCCCGCATCGGCAGGTACGCGCAGGCCAGGACGAGGGTCGCGCCGGACGCCGCGGCCAGGGACGCCGCCGAGGTCACGGCGCGGAAGGAGGAGGCGGAGCCGTCGGTGCCGACGAGCACGGTGCGGTAGGCCATGGGAGCCCCAATTGGACGCGATGTTCAATTGACAACCGGCAGACTAGCGCCCGTTCGCCCGGATCATCACGGAACACCCAGAATGATCTTCTGTCCTGGCTCCGAGCAGCGGCCGGAGAGCACCCGATAAGCTCTACTGCATGAGCATCTCCCCGTCCTTCCGTGAAGTGCTTGACCAGCGCGTGATCGTCGCCGACGGCGCCATGGGCACGATGCTCCAGGCCCAGGACCCGACGCTCGACGACTTCCACGGCCACGAGGGCTGCAACGAGGTGCTCAACGTCTCGCGCCCCGACATCGTGCGAGGCGTCCACGACGCCTACTTCGCCGTCGGCGTCGACTGCGTCGAGACCAACACCTTCGGCGCCAACCTCGCCGCGCTCGGCGAATACGACATCGCCGACCGCGTCTTCGAATACTCCGAGGCCGGCGCCCGCATCGCCCGCGAGGCGGCCGACCACTGGTCCACGCCCGAGCAGCCGCGCTTCGTCCTCGGCTCGATGGGCCCCGGCACCAAGCTGCCCACGCTCGGCCACCTGCCCTACGCGAGCCTCCGCGACGCCTACCGCGACAACGCCGCCGGCCTCATCGCGGGCGGCGCCGACGCCCTCATCGTCGAGACCTGCCAGGACCTCCTCCAGGTCAAGGCCGCCGTCATCGGCGCCAAGCGGGCCGCCGAGGACTCCGGCCGCGACATCCCGATCATCGCCCAGGTCACCATCGAGACCAACGGCGCGATGCTGCTGGGCAGCGAGATCGGCGCGGCGCTGACCGCCATCGAGCCGCTCGGCGTCGACGTCATCGGGCTCAACTGCGCCACCGGCCCCGCCGAGATGAGCGAGCACCTGCGCCACCTCGCCCGCCACTCCCGGCTCCGGCTGAGCTGCATGCCCAACGCGGGCCTGCCGGTGCTCACCTCCGACGGCGCCTACTACCCGCTCAGCCCCGGCGAGCTGGCCGACGCCCACGGCGCCTTCACCCGCGACTACGGGCTGTCCCTGGTCGGCGGCTGCTGCGGCACCACCCCCGAGCACCTGCGCCAGGTCGTCGAGCGGGTGCGCGGCAAGGAGACCGCGCCGCGCCGCCCCCGCCCCGAGCCGGGCGTCTCCTCGCTCTACCAGAGCGTCCCGTTCCGCCAGGACACCTCCTTCCTCGCCATCGGCGAGCGCTGCAACACCAACGGCTCCAAGGCATTCCGCGAGGCGATGCTGGGCGGGCGCTGGGACGACTGCGTCGAGATGGCCCGCGAGCAGGCCCGCGGCGGCGCCCACATGCTCGACCTCTGCGTCGACTACGTCGGCCGCGACGGCGTCGCCGACATGAAGGAGCTGGCCTTCCGCTTCGCCACCGCCTCCACCCTGCCGATCATGCTCGACTCCACCGAGCCCGAGGTGCTGCGCGCGGGCCTGGAGATGCTGGGCGGCCGGGCGGCGGTCAACTCCGTCAACTACGAGGACGGCGCCGGCCCCGACTCCCGCTTCCAGAAGATCATGCGTCTGGTGCGCGAGCACGGCGCCGCCGTGGTCGCCCTCACCATCGACGAGGAGGGCCAGGCCCGCACCGCCGACTGGAAGGTGCGCGTCGCGAGCCGCCTGATCGAGGACCTGACCACCAACTGGGGCATGCAGGTCGAGGACATCATCGTCGACACCCTCACCTTCCCCATCGCCACCGGCCAGGAGGAGACCCGCCGCGACGGCCTGGAGACCATCGAGGCCATCCGCGAGCTCAAGCGCCGCTACCCGGGCGTGCAGACCACGCTCGGCGTCTCCAACATCAGCTTCGGCCTCAACCCGGCCGCCCGCATGGTGCTCAACTCGGTCTTCCTCAACGAGTGCGTCAACGCCGGGCTCGACTCCGCGATCGTGCACGCCTCGAAGATCCTGCCGATGGCGCGCATCCCCGACGAGCAGCGCCAGGTCGCCCTCGACATGGTCTACGACCGCCGCCGCGAGGGCTACGACCCGCTGCAGCGCTTCATGGACCTGTTCGAGGGCGTCGACGCCGCCGCGCTGCGCGCCGGCAAGGCCGAGGAGCTGGCCTCGCTGCCGCTGTGGGAGCGGCTCAAGCGGCGCATCGTGGACGGTGAGCGCAAGGGCCTGGAGGCCGACCTCGACACCGCGCTGGAGCAGCGCCCCGCGCTGGAGATCATCAACGAGGTGCTGCTCGACGGCATGAAGACCGTCGGCGTGCTGTTCGGCTCCGGGCAGATGCAGCTGCCGTTCGTGCTGCAGTCGGCCGAGGTCATGAAGGCCGCGGTCGCCCACCTCGAGCCCCACATGGAGCGCGTGGAGGGCGAGACCAAGGGCCGCATCGTGCTGGCCACCGTCAAGGGCGACGTCCACGACATCGGCAAGAACCTCGTCGACATCATCCTGTCCAACAACGGCTACCAGGTCGTCAACCTCGGCATCAAGCAGCCGGTCTCGGCCATCCTCGAGGCCGCCGACGAGCAGAAGGCCGACGTGATCGGCATGTCCGGGCTGCTGGTCAAGTCGACCGTGGTGATGAAGGAGAACCTGGAGGAGATGAACTCCAGGGGCCTGTCGGACCGATACCCGGTGCTGCTCGGCGGCGCCGCGCTCACCCGCGCCTACGTCGAGCAGGACCTCGCCGAGCTGTTCGAGGGCGAGGTGCGCTACGCCCGCGACGCCTTCGAGGGGCTGCGGCTCATGGACGCGTTCATGGCCGTCAAGCGTGGCGAGAAGGGCGCGACGCTGCCGCCGCTGCGCGAGCGGCGGGTCAAGACCGGCGCGGTGCTCCAGCGCACCCCGGTCGAGGAGCTGCCTGCCCGCTCCGACGTCGCCGCCGACAACCCGGTCCCGGTGGCCCCGTTCCTCGGCGACCGCGTCGTCAAGGGCGTCTCGCTGGCCGACTACGCGGCCTTCCTCGACGAGCGCGCGCTGTTCCTCGGCCAGTGGGGGCTCAAGCCCACCAGGGGCGGCGAAGGTCCCGGCTACGACGAGCTGGTCGAGACCGAGGGCCGGCCCCGGCTGCGCATGTGGCTCGACCGCATCCAGACCGAGGGCCTGCTGGAGGCGGCCGTCGTCTACGGGCACTTCCCGTGCGTCAGCGACGGCGACTCGCTCGTCATCCTCGACGACGCGGGCGGCGAGCGCACCCGCTTCACCTTCCCGCGCCAGCGCCGCGACCGCCACCTGTGCCTGTCCGACTTCTTCCGCCCGAAGGAGTCCGGCGAGGTCGACGTGGTCGGCTTCCAGGTCGTCACCATGGGCGCGAAGATCGCGCAGGCCACGGCCGAGCTGTTCGCCAAGGACGCCTACCGCGACTACCTCGAACTGCACGGCCTGTCGGTGCAGCTCACCGAGGCGCTGGCCGAATACTGGCACGCCCGGGTGCGCGCCGAGTGGGGCATCGGCGGAGACGAGACGCTCGACGACATGCTCAAGGTCAACATCCAGGGCTGCCGCTACTCCTTCGGCTACCCGGCGTGCCCCAACCTGGAGGACCAGGTGCAGCTCTTCCAGCTCCTCCAGCCCGAGCGCATCGGGGTGAGCCTGTCGGAGGAGTTCCAGCTCCACCCGGAGCAGGCCACGTCCGCGCTGGTGGCGCACCACCCCGAGGCCAAATACTTCAACGTCTGACAGCGGCGGCACGGGCACACGGGGGCACGGGTCACAGGGGCATGGAAGCCGTCTTCTTCGACATGGACGGGCTGCTGGTCGACAGCGAGCGGGTCTGGCTGGAGATCGAGACCGGGGTGATGGCCAGGCTGGGCGCCGCGTGGACGCCCGAGCACCAGGCCCACCTCGTCGGCGGGTCCATGGAGCGCACGGTCGGCTACATGCTGGCCGTCTCGGGCGCCGAGGTGCCGCCCGCGACCGTGCGGGCGTGGATGGTCGACGGCATGGTGGCCCGGCTGTCGGCCGGGGTCGAGCTCATGCCGGGGGCCGCCGAGCTGCTCGACGCCGTGCGCGCCGAGGGGCTGCCCGCCGGGCTGGTCACCTCCTCGCTGGCCGAGATCGCCGACGCCGTGCTCAAGGCCGTCGGGCGTGAGCGCTTCGACGTCGTCGTCACGGCCGACGACGTGACGCGCACCAAGCCCGACCCGGAGCCGTACCTCACGGCGGCCAGGCTGCTGGGGGTGGAGCCGGTGCGCTGCGTCGTGCTGGAGGACTCCCCGAGCGGGGTGGCCGCGGCGACGGCGGCCGGGTGCGCGGTGGTGGCCGTCCCGAGCATCCTGCCGATCGAGCCGGCCCCCGGCCGCCTGGTCGTCCCCTCTCTCACGGACGTCACCGTGCCCGACCTGCGCGCCCTCCTGCCCGGGTGAGCCCGGACGTCCGGGCCCGGGTGTCTGGCTCGGCCCTGAGCGTGCCCGCAACGGCCGCTACGCCCCGTTCGGTGGGGTTGGCCCTGAAAGGATGGCAGGGGGCGAGCGGCGTTCCCCTAGGGGACGGCTGGTTCTCGCGGAGGAGAGCGAACGGCCGTTCGCATGCCAGGATGGAGGCAGAAGCCGAGACGAAGGGATGGCCGGATGGACTTCAACCAGATCGCGTGGCTGCCGCTGTGCACCGGTGCGACGGTGGCGGGCCTGGTCCTGAGCTTCCTGGCGTTCCGCCGGAGGGGAGCGGCGTCGGGCCTGCGGATGGCGGCGTGGGCGCTGCTGCCGGCGGCGGCCTATCTGACGGACGCGCTGCCGGCGCTGTGGACCATCGGCACCACGGCGGTGAAGTTCGTCACCGGCCTGGTGCTCAACCCCGCGGTGTGGGCGGGCGTCGCCGTGGCCGGGCTGTCGGCGGTGCTGTTCGTGGTGTCCGGGTTCATGCGCGGCCGCAGGCTGTCCGCCGGGCGCAAGGGCGCGGACGAGACGAAGGGCACGGGCGAGACGCCCGCGCAGCGGCCGGCCCAGCCGGGCGCGGCCAAGCCCGCCGCACCGGCCGCCGCGGCCAAGCCGGCCGTCGCGGCGAAACAGCGCAAGGCTCCCGCCGACGACGACTTCTCCGACATCGAGGAGCTTCTGAAGCGGCGCGGTATCAGTTGACCACGGGTGTGTCACGAATCCGAGACGTAACCGGGACCGGGCCACGACATTCGAATCAAGATCAGTACGAATGAGTTTCGCATCAATCACAGATTAGCCACATAGCGGCCTGAGGGACTGGTCATAGCAGCTCAGGCCATAGATTCTGCCTCCTGAGGTCGCGACTCGCGGTCTAAGTCCAGTTTCAATAGACAGCGTCGTCTGGATCCAGGGGGCTATTTCGCATGACCGCGCCGCTTGACGTGCCCGGTTCCGCGGCAGAAGCGCAACCGGAGTCGGTGCTCGCGGGAGCGGGCAAGGCCATCCAGGGCCGGTCCCTCACGAGGATCGCCTGGCTGCGGCTGAGGCGGGACAAGGTCGCCCTGGGCGGCGGCGTCGTCGTCGTCCTGCTGATCCTCGTGGCGATCTTCTCCGGGCCCATCATCTCGGTCTTCGGGCACGATCCGCTGGAGTTCCACCAGGACGCCATCGACCAGAGCACGCTGCTGCCCCAAGGCTCCTTCGGCAACATGGGCAGCGAATACCTGCTCGGCGTCGAGCCGGTCAACGGCCGCGACATCTTCAGCCGCATCGTGGCCGGCGCGTGGATCTCGCTGCTCATCGGCTTCCTCGCCACCCTGGTGTCAGTCGTCATCGGCACCGTCCTCGGCGTGGTCGCCGGCTACTTCGGCGGCTGGGTCGACCAGGTCATCGGCCGCATCATGGACGTCTTCCTCGCCTTCCCGCTGCTGGTCTTCGCGATCGCGCTGGCGGGCGTCGTCCCCGACAAGGGGTTCGGCCTGGAGGGCAACGGCCTGCGCATCGCCATGCTGATCTTCATCATCGGCTTCTTCAGCTGGCCCAGCATCGGCCGCATCGTCCGGGGCCAGACCCTCTCGCTGCGCGAGCGGGAGTTCGTCGACGCCGCCCGCAGCCTCGGGGCGCGCCACGGCTACATCCTCTTCCGTGAGGTGCTGCCCAACCTGCTCGCGCCGATCCTCGTCTACGCGACCCTGCTCATCCCGACCAACATCCTGTTCGAGGCCTCGCTCTCCTTCCTGGGCGTCGGCATCAACCCGCCCACCCCGACCTGGGGCGGCATGCTCTCGGAAGCGGTGCGCTTCTACACGCTGCCGCACTTCGTGCTCTTCCCGGGCCTGGCGATCTTCATCACGGTCCTGGCGTTCAACCTGTTCGGCGACGGGTTGAGGGACGCCTTCGACCCCCGCGCGCACTGACCTTCGCCTACGCTCCATCCCCCATCTCACTACCAAGGGGTTAGTCAATGAGAAGGAAATCCGCACTGGCGGCGGCCGCGACAGCGGCCCTGGCCATGGTGCTCTCCGCCTGTGGCGGAGGTGGCGGCACGCCGCAGCAACCCGCGCAGTCGGCGTCCGGCGGCGGCGCGCAACCCGCGTTCAACGCCTCGCTCACCGGTGTGTACAACCCTTCGACGAAGAAGGGGGGCACGATCAAGGCAGCGCACTCCTCCGACTGGGACAGCCTCGACCCGGCCGACACCTACTACGGGTACTCGTTCAACTTCGGCCGCCTCTACTGGCGGACGCTGACGACGTACAAGACCGGGCCGGGCCCCGACGGCAACCAGGTCGTCCCCGACCTCGCCGAGGGTCTGGGCACGCCGAGCGAGGACGGCAAGACCTGGACGTACAAGATCCGCCCGGGCCTCAAGTACGAGGACGGCACCCCGATCACGGCCAAGGACGTGGCCTACGCGGTGGCCCGCTCGTACGACAAGGAGACCTTCCCGCACGGCCCCTCGTACCTCAACGAGCTGCTCGCCTGGCCGAAGGACTTCAAGGGCGTCTACAAGACCCCCGACGTCGACTACAAGTCGGCCGTCGAGGCGACCGACGACACCACGGTGGTCTTCCACCTGGTCAAGCCGTTCGCGTCCATGGACTACATCGTCCAGATGCCGATGACGGCGCCGGTGCCGAAGGACAAGGACACGGGCGCGAAGTACCGCGAGCACGTGATCTCCTCGGGTCCGTACAAGTTCGAGACCAACGAGATCGGCAAGCGCTTCACCCTGGTCCGCAACGACCAGTGGGACCCGGCCACCGACCCCAACCGGCCCGCGCTGCCGGACAAGTGGGAGGTCCAGCTCAACGTCAACGCCGACGACCTGGACAACCAGCTCATGTCGGGCAGCATCCAGCTCGACATCCCGGGCACCGGCATGCAGCCCGCGGCGCTCGGCAAGGTCCTGCCGGACCCGGCGCTGAAGGCTCGTACCGACAACCCGACGATCCAGCGCCTGTGGTTCATCTCGGTCATCCCGGACACCAAGCCGCTCGACAACGTCGAGTGCCGCAAGGCCGTGATGTTCGCCGCCGACCGTGTCGCCAACCAGACCGCCTTCGGCGGCCCGGTGGCCGGCGGCGAGATCGCCACGAACGTCATGCCGCCCGGCATCGTCGGCCAGGAGAAGTTCGACCTGTACCAGACGCCGGAGAACAAGGGCGACGTCGAGAAGGCCAAGCAGGCCCTGGCCGCCTGTGGCCAGCCGAACGGCTTCGAGACCACGATGACGTTCCGCGCCGACCGCCCGCGTGAGAAGGCCCTCGCCGAGGCCATGCAGCAGGCGCTGTCCAAGGCCGGCATCAAGCTGACGCTGAAGGGCTTCCCGGCCTCCAGCTACTTCTCCGACTACGCCGGCAACGTCGACTACGTCAAGAAGAACGGCATCGGCCTGGCCACGCACGGCTGGGGCTCCGACTGGCCCGACGGTTACGGCTTCATGCAGGCCATCGTCGACAGCCGGACCATCCGCCCGGCGGGCAACTACAACCTGAGCGTCAAGAACGCCGAGGTCGACAAGCTCGTCGACCAGGCCGCGGCCGAGCTGGACGCCGCCGCCCGCGCCAAGCTGTGGGTGGACGTCGACAAGAAGGTCATGGAGGACGCCTCCCTCCTTCCCGTCGTCTGGGCCAAGTCGCTGCTCATGCGCGGTCAGGGCGTGACGAACATCGCCTACAACGAGGGCCAGCAGATGTTCGACTACGTGCTGCTCGGCGTGGAGTGACCAGGCGAGGTTCGGGGATCTAGCGAAGGCAGGTGAAGGCAGGAGTGGCCGGCCCGGGACGGGCCGGCCACTCGGCCGGCAGCGGTGCTCACATACATCATCAGGCGTCTGATCGGCGCGCTCGCGATGCTCATCGTGGTCAGCATGGTCACCTTCGGCATCTTCTTCGTCGTGCCGCAGTGGGCCGGGGCGACTCCCGAGGCCCTCGCCTCGCGCTACGTCGGGCGCGCGGCGACCCCGGAGACCGTTCACCTGGTCGCCGAGCGGCTCGGCTTCAACGACCCGGTGGTCGTGCAGTACGGCAGGTTCGTCAAGGGCATCTTCACCGGCGCCGAGTACGACTACGGCGCGGGCGTCGAGCAGTGCCCCGCCCCCTGCTTCGGCTACTCCTTCATCAGCGGGCAGCCCGTCTGGCCGGACCTGGTCGACCGCATGCCGGTCACCTTCTCCCTCGCCATCGGCGCGGCCATCCTGTGGGTGCTGGGGGGCGTCGCCATCGGCGTGCTGTCGGCGCTGCGCCGCGGCAGCTTCTTCGACCGGCTGTCCATGGGCACCGCCCTCGCCGGCGTGTCGCTGCCCATCTTCTTCACCGGCATGGTCTCCCTGGTCGTCTTCAGCTACGGCCTCGGCTGGACCCCGCCGGGCGGCGCGTACACACCGCTGGCGGAGAACCCGGCGCTCTGGGCCTACGACCTGCTGCTGCCGTGGATCACGCTGGCCTTCCTGTTCGCCGCCACCTACGCCCGGCTCACCCGGGCCGGCATGTTGGAGACCATGGGGGAGGACTACATCCGCACCGCCCGCGCCAAGGGACTGAAGGAGCGGGAGGTCATCGTCAAGCACGGCCTGCGCGCCGCGCTGACGCCGATCCTCACGCTCTTCGGCATCGACTTCGGCCTGCTGATCGGCGGCGCCGTGCTCACCGAGACCACCTATACTCTGCCCGGGCTCGGCCAGTACGCCATCCTCGCCATCAGGAACCAGGACCTGCCGCAGGTCATGGGGGTCGTGCTGGTCGCCGCGCTGTTCGTGGTGGTCGCGAGCCTGGTCGTCGACCTGCTCTACGCCGTGGTCGACCCGAGGGTGAGGTTGTCGTGAGCTTCCTTGAGGTCAAGGACCTGAAGATCCACTTCCCGACCGACGACGGTCTGGTCAAGTCCGTCGACGGGCTGACGTTCGACCTCGAACGCGGCAAGACGCTCGGCATCGTCGGCGAGTCCGGCTCCGGCAAGAGCGTCACCAGCCTCGGCATCCTGGGGCTGCACAAGGGCGGCCGCGCCAACATCTCCGGCGAGATCTGGCTGGACGGCGAGGAGCTGAACGGCGCCTCCGCCGAGCACGTACGCTCCCTGCGCGGCAAGAAGATGGCGATGATCTTCCAGGATCCGCTGTCGTCGATGCACCCCTACTACACGGTCGGCCACCAGATCATCGAGGCCTACCGCATCCACAACGACGTCAGCAAGCAGGCCGCCCGCAAGCACGCGATCGACATGCTCGGCCGCGTCGGCATCCCCGAGCCGGCCAGGCGCGTCGACAGCTACCCGCACGAGTTCTCCGGCGGCATGCGGCAGCGCGCGATGATCGCCATGGCGCTGTCGTGCGACCCCGAGCTGCTCATCGCCGACGAGCCCACCACCGCGCTCGACGTGACCGTCCAGGCCCAGATCCTCGACCTCATGGTCGACCTGCAGCGCGAGTTCAACTCCGCGCTGATCATCATCACCCACGACCTGGGCGTGGTGGCCGAGCTGTCCGACGACATCCTCGTCATGTACGCCGGCAAGTGCATCGAGTACGGCCCGGCCGACAGCATCTTCTACCGCCCCGAGCACCCCTACACCTGGGGCCTGCTGGGCTCCATGCCCCGCCTCGACCGGGAGCCCACCGAGCGGCTGCTGCCCATCAAGGGCTCGCCCCCCTCGCTCATCAACGTGCCCTCCGGCTGCGCCTTCCATCCGCGCTGCCCGTACGCCGAGCGCACGCACGGCAAGGCCGACACCGAGGTGCCCGCGCTGGCCGAGACCGAGGGCGGCCACCTGGTGCGCTGCCACATGAGCCGCGACGAGCGGCGCGGCCTGTGGGAGAACGAGATCAAGCCAGTGCTGGAGACCCAGTGAGCGAGCCGAACTACGACAGCGAGCCGCTTCTTTCCGTGCAGGACATGGAGAAGCACTTCCCCGTGACCAAGGGCCTGTTGAAGAGACAGGTCGGCGCGGTCAAGGCGGTCGACGGCATCAGCTTCGACGTCTTCAAGGGCGAGACCCTCGGCCTGGTGGGGGAGTCGGGCTGCGGCAAGTCCACGACCGGCCGCCTGGTCACCCGCCTCCTGGAGCCCACCGGGGGCAAGGTCGTCTTCGAGGGCCAGGACATCACGCACATGAGCCAGGGCCGGCTGCGGCCGCTCCGGCGCGACATGCAGATGATCTTCCAGGACCCCTACTCGTCGCTGAACCCCCGGCACACCGTCGGCGCCATCGTCGGCGCGCCGTTCCGCATCCAGGGCGTGCAGACCGAGAACGGCATCAAGAAGGCCGTCCAGGACATCCTCTCGCTGGTCGGCCTCAACCCGGAGCACTACAACCGCTATCCGCACGAGTTCTCCGGCGGCCAGCGCCAGCGCATCGGCATCGCCCGCACGCTCGCGCTGAAGCCCAAGCTCATCATCGCCGACGAGCCGGTCTCCGCGCTCGACGTGTCCATCCAGGCCCAGGTCGTCAACCTGCTGGAGGACCTGCAGAACGAGCTGGACCTCACCTACGTCGTCATCGCCCACGACCTGTCGGTGGTGCGCCACATCAGCGACCGGGTCGCCGTGATGTACCTCGGCAAGATCGTCGAGATCGCCGACCGCAAGCGGCTCTACAGCACGCCCATGCACCCCTACACCAACGCCCTGCTGTCGGCCGTGCCCGTGCCCGACCCCAAGGCGCGCAAGGGCCGTGAGCGCATCCGGCTGGCCGGCGACGTGCCGAGCCCGCTCAACCCGCCGCCCGCCTGCCGCTTCCACACCCGCTGCTGGAAGGCGCAGGAGATCTGCAAGACGGTCGAGCCGCCGCTCGGTGAGGTGGCGAACGGACACCGCGTCGCCTGCCACTTCCCGGAGAACGCCGTGGAGACCCCGGCGGCCGCGGCCGCCGAGCAGAGCTGAGACGCGCCGGGCGTCCCTGACGACGGGCCGCCCGGCCCGGTCAGGACAGGGCGCCCGGCGTGATCAGCCCCGTCTCGTAGGCCAGCACCACCGCCTGCACCCGGTCCCGCAGCCCCAGCTTGGTCAGCACGTTGCCGACGTGCGTCTTGACCGTCGTCTCGCTGACCACCAGCTTGGCGGCGATCTCGGCGTTGGACATGCCCTTGGCGATCAGCCGCAGCACCTCCAGTTCGCGCTCGGTCAGCCGGTCGAGCCGGGCCGGGGCCGCCTGCTCGTACGCCGACGGCAGCCGCGCCGCGAACCGGTCGAGCAGCCGCCGGGTCACGCTCGGCGCGACGATCGCCTCGCCCGCGGCCACCACCCGGATCGCCTGCACCAGCTCGTCCGGCGGCACGTCCTTCAGCAGGAACCCCGACGCGCCCGCCCGCAGCGCCTCCACGATGTACTCGTCGAGGTCGAACGTGGTCAGCACCAGCACCTTCGGCACGTGCGCGGACGGCGCCGCCTCCCGCACGATCCTGCGGGTCGCCTCGATGCCGTCCACCCCCGGCATCCGGATGTCCATGAGCACCACGTCGGGCAGCAGCGCCCGGGTCTGCTCCGTCGCGTCCTTGCCGTCGCCGGCCTGCCCCACCACCGTGATGTCGGGCTCGGCCTCCAGGATCAGGCGGAATCCGGTGCGCAGCAACGGCTGGTCGTCCACCAGCAGCACTCTGATCGTCATTCGCCGTCCTTCAGCGGGAACCTCGCCCGCACCTCGAAACCGCCCCCCGGCAGCGGACCGATGCTGAGGATTCCACCATAGAGTGCCACTCTTTCGCGAATGCCGACCAAGCCGTGCCCTTGCCCCGATGACGGATCCCCGGCCGTGCCGCCTGTCCCGTCGTCCTCGACCCGTACGTCCAGCTCACGCGGCTTGTGCCGGACGGTGACCGTCGCCCCGGCCCCCGCCCCCGCGTGCCGCAGGCTGTTGGTCAGCCCCTCCTGCACCAGCCGGTACGCCGCCAGGTCCACCCCGGCGGGCAGCGCCCGCGGCTCGCCCTCCACCAGCAGCCGGACCGGCAGTCCCGCCTCCCGCATCTGCTCCACGAGCGCCGGCAGGTCCCGCACGCCCGGCTGCGGCCCCAGCTCGGCCCGCGCGTCGGCGCGCAGCACCCCGACGATCGTGCGCATCTCCGCCATCGCGGTGCGCCCGGTGTGCTCGATGGCCGACAGCGCCTCGCCCGCCAGCCCCGGATCCGCGGCGAGCACCCGCCGCGCCGCCGCGGCCTGCACGATCATGACGCTGACGTGGTGGGCCACCACGTCGTGCAGCTCCCGCGCGATCCGCGAGCGCTCCTCGGCCCGCGCCGCGCGGGTGTCGGCCGCGTGCGCCCGCTCCAGCCGCGCCGCCCGGTCCTTCAGCTCCTCCAGGTAGGCCCGCCGCAGCCGCAGGCTGCGCCCCGCGCCCCACACCGCCGTCACGACGATGACGACCGCCACGTGGTCGGTCCAGGCCGCCAGCCGCACCGGACCGGCCGTCGCCCCCAGGGCGTACGCCGACAGCGACACCAGCAGCCCGCCCAGCGCCATCGCCAGCCCCCGGTGCGAGGCCACCGAGTAGAGCAGCACCAGCCCGGCCAGGCCCGGCACGCCCGCGCCGTAGCCGGCCATCGTCAGCAGCAGGCCCGGCACCAGGGACGCGCACAGCGCCGCCAGCGGCCAGCGCCGCCGGAAGGCCACGGGCACGCCCGTCACGGCCACCAGCGTCACGCCCAGCGCGTCGGGCGGCCGCAGCCCGCCGGACGTCGGGATCAGCGGGTCGTCGAGGGTGTGGAGCACCACCGAGACGATCGCCACCGCCACGGCGAGAACCGGGTCGTGGAGCCGGGGTCGGTCGATGCGCACGGCTTCACTGTAGGACCGCCCGCGAGTCCGCTTCCTCCTCCCCGGGGAGGATTAGTCCTGCTAAAGCTCGTCGGTCGCGGCCCGCCGGCTGCTGCGCACGGTGTCGCCCGGCTGCCGGTCGGGCACCGGGGGAGGGGTGCCGCCGAACTCGGGGCACAGCGCCTGGTGGTCGCACCAGTCGCACAGCCGGCTGCGCCGCGCCCGCCACTCGCCGCTCCGCATCGCGCGCTCGATCGCCGTCCAGAGCGCCATCACCTTGCGCTCGGTGGCCTGCAGGTCGGCCTCGTCGGGGGCGTAACGCAGCACCTCGCCCTGGCCGCCGAGGTAGACGAGCTGCAGCAGCCGCGGCACCCGGCCGCGCAGCCGCCACAGCACCAGCGCGTAGAACTTCATCTGGAACAGCGCCTTGGCCTCGAAGTCGGGCCCCGGCGCGCTGCCGGTCTTGTAGTCGACCACCCGGACCTCGCCGGTCGGCGCCACGTCGAGCCGGTCGACGTAGCCGCGCAGCATCAGCCCGCCGTCGAGCACCGCCTCGACGTAGAGCTCACGCTCGGCCGGCTCCAGCCGGGTCGGGTCCTCCAGCGTGAAGTAGCGCTCCAGCATGCCGCGCGCCTGCGCCAGCCACTCGGCCTGCTCCTCCTCGCCGGAGAACATCTCGGCGTATTGGGGGTCGTCGTCGAGCAGCCGCCGCCACTGCGGCTCCAGCAGCTCCAGGGCCGCCGCCACCGACCGGCGCGGGGCCGGCAGGTCGTAGAGCCGCTCCAGGACCGCGTGGACCACCGTGCCGCGCACCGCCGCGGGGGAGGGCCGCTCCGGGAGCTGGTCGATCACCCGGAAGCGGTAGAGCAGCGGGCAGGTCATGAAATCGCCCGCGCGGGAGGGGGACAGCGCTCCGATGATCACCGGCTCGGTCAGCGTCATGAACGGCACTCTAGGTCACGGCCCCGACAGATTGTCCCCCGGCGCGACGATGGGCGCTCCCTACGGCGCGTAGCATCAAGGCAGCGAGACCACGCACCGCCGGGGCCCGACCGCACGCGGACCCGCCGGAAAGACGTACGAGGAGAGCGGTGAGCGAGCAGAGCCCCCGGCAGGAGTTCTCCGGCGTCCCGATGGGGAGGCTGTTCGGCATCCCCGTCTACGTGTCCTGGACCTGGTTCCTCGTGGCCGGCTTCATCACCGTGATGTTCGGCCCCTACTTCGGGCGGATGCTGCCCCACCTCGGCGAGGCCGCCGCCTACGGCGTGGCGTTCGTCTTCGCGGTGCTGCTCTACGTCTCGGTGCTGCTGCACGAGCTGGCGCACAGCGTCCTGGCCAAGGCGTACGGCCTGCCGGTGCGCCGCATCACCCTCTACCTCCTCGGCGGCGTGTCGGAGATCGAGAAGGAGCCGCCCACGCCTGGCAAGGAGTTCCTGGTGGCCGCGGCGGGGCCGGGGCTGTCGCTCGGGCTGGCCGGGCTCGGCTGGCTGGCCGACGTCTACCTCATCAACGACGGCGGCATCCTCGAGGTGCTGGTGCTGCAGCTCTGGTTCGCCAACCTCATCGTCGGCGTCTTCAACCTGCTGCCGGGCCTGCCGCTCGACGGCGGGCGGATGCTGCGCGCCGGCGTGTGGAAGGTCGCCGGCAGCCCCGGCACCGGCACGATCGTCGCCGCCTGGGGCGGCCGGGTGCTGGCCGTGCTGCTGGCCGCCGTGCCCATCGCGTCGGTGCTCACCGGCGGCGGCGACGCCGACTTCACCGACGTGATCTGGCCGCTGGTGCTGGCCTCCTTCATCTGGATGGGCGCCTCGCAGTCGCTGCGCGTGGCCAAGATCCGCGCCCGCATCCCCAAGGTCAACGCGCGGGCCCTGGCCCGCAGGGCGGTGCCGGTGAGCGGCGACACGCCGCTGTCGGAGGCGCTGCGGCAGGCGGGCGAGCGGCACGCGGGCGCCATCGTCGTGGTCGACCACGACGGCCGGCCGGTCGCGATCGTCAGCGAGGCCGCCGTGCAGGCCACCCCCGAGCACCGCCGCCCGTGGGTGAGCGCCGCCTCGCTGGCCAAGTCCCTCGACCCGGCCATGGTGCTGGCCGCCGACCTCGTGGGCGAGCCGCTCATCGACGCCATGCGCGAGGCTCCCGGCAGCGAATATCTCCTCGTGGAGCCGGGCGGCGAGGTCTACGGCGTGCTGTCCACCGCCGATGTGAACCGGGTGTTCACCGGCGTCTGATTTGTCCCACTCGTTTAAGCCGCGGCCCCCGGATAGGGTCGTGTCCAGCGGTTTCCGGGTTCCGGAGCGGACCCGGGCGATTTCTGCGATGCGATGACTGGCCGATAGTGTGCTGTTTGGCCAAACTTGCACAGTTAAGGGGTTTGTTGCGGTCCACCGGTTCATCGAATCGAGACGACGGGGGCGCGGCGCGGCTCCGTCGTCTGGGTATGCGTATGGCTGGTGGCCGGCACGGCAGTGCGGGTGCCGTAACATCGCCGGCTTCCGGGGAGGAGAGTTGAGTGACCGAGCGCAGCGAGGGCACCTATGAGCGCGGCACGGTCGTCATGAGGGAGGACGCATGACCGACCAAGGCTTCGGAGTGGTGCGCCCGCTTCCTGGTGACGGTCTCGTCGCCTACCTGGGCGGGCTGCTGCTGGTGTGCGATCCGGGCGAGGCCACCGCCGACGGCCTGCTCGACGCGCTGCGCGAGACCGCGGCCTCCGGCGGCGACGGCCGGGCCCTCGCGCGCCGCGCGGCGCAGGTGCTGGCGGCCAACATGGCGGGCGACCCGGCCGCGTGCGCGGTCGCGGGCCCGGTGACCGGCGGCGTCGCCGTGCTGGTCAGCGGCTCGGCGTCGGCGAGCGTCGTCACCTCCGCGGGCGAGACGCGGCTGGCCGGCAGCGACTCCCTGACCTGGGCCGACCGGCTCGTCACCGGCACCGTCGAGCGGGTCGAGCTGAGCCTGCCCGGCGCCGGCTCCCCGCATCCCGCCGTGCGCCTCGACGGCGGCGTGGTCCACGGCGGCGGCCTGGTCAGCGACCTCGCCGAGCAGCCCGCGGGGCGGTCGTCCGCGGCGCCCGCGCAGTCCCGGCCGCTGACCAGCGAGATGCCGGCCACGGCCTTCCACATCGAGGCCGACCTCATCCAGCCGCCCGCCCAGCAGCAGCCCCAGAGCCAGCCGCAGCACCAGCCCCAGCCGCAGAGCCAGCCGCAGCACCAGCCGGTGGAGCGGCCGCCCTACCCGCTGGCCGACCAGCCGCCGGCCGTGCCGAGCCCGCCCTCGGGCCCCCAGCCCGTCCCGGCGGCCATGGAGCAGCAGCCGCACTACCACACGCCGCAGGACCAGCCCTACCCGTCGCAGGAGCAGCACGCTCCCTACGGGCCGCCGCACGACCAGCCGCCCTACCCCTCGCGCGAGTCGTCGCCGTCGCTGCCCGAGCCGGCCCCCTACCCGTCCTACGACGAGCCGCCGCCGTCCGGCAACGGCCTGCCCGACCAGCAGGCGCCGCAGCCCTTCGGCGGCCCCGACCACTTCGGCGACCAGCAGGCGCCGCCCCCGCCGCTCGGCCAGCCCGACCACTTCGACCACCCGGGCCCGCCGCCGCAGCAGCAGGAGCAGCAGCCCGAGCACGGCGACCGGCCGCTGGTCTACGGGGTCGACTGCAAGAACGACCACTTCAACGACCCCCGCGTCCCCTACTGCGCGGTCTGCGGCATCGCCCTGGTCCAGCGCACCCTCGTCCCCTACAAGGGCCCGCGCCCCTCGCTCGGCGTGCTCATCCTCGACGACGGCACCGCGCTGCCGCTGGAGAGCGACTACCTGCTCGGCCGCGACCCCGAGCGGGCCCCCGAGGTGGCCGGCGGCACGGCCCGCCCGGCCAAGGTGACCAGCCCCGACGGCTCGGTCTCGCGCCGCCACCTGCGGGTGGCGCTCGACGGCTGGGACGTCAACCTGGTCGACCTCGGCTCGGTCAACGGCACCCAGATCCAGCCGCCCGGCGACCCCAACTTCTACGACATCCCGCCCAACGAGCCCGTCACCATCGCGCCCGGCACGACCGTGCGCGTGGGCGTCTCCCGCACCCTGCGCTACGAGGCGCACCGCGGCTGAACGCCGGCCGGCCGCGTCCCCCGGGCGGGGGCGCGGCCGTGAACGGGGTCCCAGGAGCCCGCGCGCGGCGGGTGGCACGACGGCCCGTCAGGCGGACGGAGCGGCGGCCCGTCAGGCGGGGCGGAAGGCCCGCACGCCCCGCAGCAGCCGCACCGCCGCCTCCAGTCCGCTGGCCGCCTCCAGCGCCCGGCCGGCCGCGATCGCGTACCTGCTCAGCAGATGCTCGTCGCCGTCGCAGAAACCCCGCCCCGCGACCCACACGTACACGTGGTCGCACGACAGCGCGGGCACCGGCGTCGCGAGGAAGCCCGGCTCGCCCACGCCCGGGTCGTACGCCAGCCGCACCGGCTCCACGGCGTACGCCAGCTCCTTCAGCACCCCCGACTCCGCCAGCCAGCTCCGCACCCGCAGCGGATCTCCGGGCGGCACGAGCACGTACATCGGCCGGGCCTCCTCGCGCTGCGGGTCCACGCGGACGAAACCCGCGTACGAGGTGTTCGCCACCGCGGCGGCGGCCCGCGCCAGCCGGTCGACCAGGTCCGCGGCCTCCAGCCCGGAGAAGGCGGAGATGAGTTCGCGCATGGCGACGTCGACACGGTTGTATGGCATCGCGTGATCCCTCGGCGGGGCGGCGGCGAGTTCGCGCGAGCCGATCACGCGACCCTCGAAAGCGGCTGCCCCGACTATCACTCCCGACGTGACCCTTGACCAGACCCCAACAGGAAATCGGGATTTCTCCCCATTCCGGGCCGTCCTCGGGCGCCTGAACGGCGGTCGTCAGGAGGAGCGGACGCGGGCCCAGGCGATGTCGTCCACGCGCCTGCCGCCGCCCTTCGGGAACATCTCCCGGTGCACGCCCTCCCGGCTGAACCCGGCCCGCTCCAGCACCCGGTGTGAGGCGAGGTTGCCGGCCTCGGTGCCGGCCACGATCCGGTGCAGCGCCGTGTGCGCGAACGCCCAGTCCGTCAGCAGCCGCACCGCCCGCGTCATGAACCCCTTGCCGCGGAAGCCGGGCATCAGCGAGTAGCCGACCATCGCCTGCCCGAGCGCCGGCGTCACCTGCGTGAGCTGCACGTGCCCGGCGAACGCGCCGGACCCGGCGTCGCGCACGGCCAGCTCGATCCGCTGCCCCGACACCCACCAGTAGCCGGTGTAGCGGCAGCGCCGCTCGTCGTCCTGCAGCGTGCTCGGCGGCCCCACCTTGTACGCCGCCACGACCGGGTCGGCCAGCATCCGGTGGAAGTCGCCCGCGTCGGCGGGGGCCATCGGCGTCAGCCGCACCACGCCGTCGGAGAGCTCGCCGCCCTCGAAGAACGGCAGGTACGGCTCCGTCTCCAGCGCCGCCTCGCCCGGCAGCCGCCCGAAGGTCACCAGGTCGGCGGGACGCCCGTCGCGCAGCGACTCGGCCTCGCGCCGCAGCCCCTCCTCGCGGAACCCCGCCTTGTACGCCACCCGCAGCCCGGCCACGTTCTCCACCTCGGCCTCCATCTCGACCCGGCGCACCCCCTGGTCGAACAGCCAGTCGGCGACCGCGCGCACGGCCGTCGAGGCCACGCCCTTGCCGCGCGCCCACGGCGCGACCAGGCAGCCGAGCCGGGTGACCCGCCGGCGGTCGGGCGGCCGGACGCCGATCGAGCCGGCGTACCGGCCGTCCTGGGTGATCGCGAACTCGGCGCCGCCGGCCTCCCACCTGGCCCGGGCGTGCTTGAGATGGTCGGAGGCGTCCGCGAGCCCGTACGGCGAGGGCAGCAGCGGCAGGAAGCGGGCCGTCACCGGGTCGTCGCAGGCGCGCGCGATCGCCTCGGCGTCGGAGTCGGAGGGAGCCCGCAGGACGAGGGGACCGGCGGAGATCACGTGGCGCGCGAGCATCCCCCATACTTATCGCGCGTCCGGAGCCGTCCGAAAGCCCTATAACCTTGCCGCCATGGGTTTCCGCAGGCATGGGCCTTTCCACGTCGGGGATCAGGTGCAGCTCACCGACCCCAAGAACAAGCGCCACACGATCACGCTCAAAGAGGACGGCGTCTTCCACACCCACAAGGGCGCCATCCCGCACAGCGACCTGATCGGGCAGCCCGAGGGCTCCGTGGTGCGTTCCTCCGGCGGCACCCAGTACCTCGCCTTCCGTCACCTCCTCCAGGACTACACGCTCGCCATGCCGCGCGGCGCGGCCGTGATCTATCCCAAGGACGCCTCGATGATCGTCGGCATGGCCGACGTCTTCCCCGGCGCGCGGGTGATCGAGGCGGGCGTCGGCTCCGGCGCGCTCACCTGCTTCCTGCTGCGCGCCGTCGGCCCCGACGGGCACGTGACGAGCTACGAGCGCCGCCAGGACTTCGCCGACGTGGCCCGCAAGAACGTCCAGAACTTCTACGGCGGCCCCATGGACGACACCTGGCGGCTGGTGGTCGGCGACCTCAACGACTCCATCGACGAGGCCGACGTCGACCGGGTGATCCTCGACATGCTCGCGCCCTGGGAGTGCGTCGACGCCGCGGCCAAGGCCCTGACGCCGGGCGGCGTGATCTGCTGCTACGTGGCGACGACCACGCAGATGTCGAAGACCGTCGAGGTCATTCGCGATCACGGGTGTTTCACCGAGCCGCATGCGTGGGAGACCCTGGTTCGCGACTGGCATGTCGAAGGGCTCGCGGTGAGACCGGATCATCGGATGATCGGCCACACGGGGTTCCTCGTCTCCGCCCGCCGCATGGCGGACGGAGTGACGCCCCCGCCGAGACGCCGCCGACCGAAGGGGACGACCGAAGAACTATGACAATTTGGCCACGAGGGTGCGTTGGTGCGTGACAGGGGAACAGATCGTCGTGTTCCTGTGCTGGGAGTATTAAACGCGCTATTGAGGATTTATCGCCGAACACTGAATGTCACTCTACGAACACTGCCCGGCCAGGTTACGGAGGGGCCCGAGATAGGTAAGGTCCTTAGTAGTCGCCCTCGACTGGGAAGGAGGTGACGGGGCGTGGCAGCTCGCGATGATGCTGAGGCTCGAGCCGCGCAGCGCGAACGGGAGGTCGCTGATCTTTCAACACAGGTCTCCTTCCTCCAGGAGGAGATCACCGCGCTGAGGCGGAAACTGGCCGAGTCACCCCGTCAGGCCAGGGTCCTCGAAGAGCGTCTCCACGAGGCCCAGGCGAATCTGTCGGCCGTGACCGGCCAGAACGAACGCCTTGTGGCCACACTCAAGGAGGCCAGGGACCAGATCGTCGCTCTCAAGGAGGAGGTCGACCGGCTGGCGCAGCCGCCGTCCGGTTTCGGCACCTTCCTGGAGGCCAGAGAAGACGGCACGATCGAGGTGTTCACCGGCGGCCGCAAGCTGCGGGTGAACGTCAGCCCCGCCGTCGACGTCGACTCGCTGCGGCGTGGCCAGGAGGTCATGCTCAACGAGGCGCTCAACGTGGTCGAGGCGCTCGGCTACGAAGAGGTCGGCGAGATCGTGATGCTCAAGGAACTGCTCGACGAGGGCAAGCGGGCCCTGGTCATCTCGCACGCCGACGAAGAGCGCGTCGTGCGGCTGGCCGACTCGCTGCAGGGCCAGCCCGTCAGGGCCGGCGACTCGCTCCTGCTGGAGCCTCGTTCGGGCTACGTCTACGAGCGCATACCCAAGTCCGAAGTCGAAGAGCTCGTGCTCGAAGAGGTCCCCGACATCTCCTACGAGGAGATCGGCGGCCTCGGGCGGCAGATCGAGCAGATCAGGGACGCCATCGAGCTGCCCTACCTGCACGCCGACCTGTTCCGCGAGCACCTGCTGCGGCCTCCGAAGGGCGTGCTGCTCTACGGCCCGCCCGGTTGCGGCAAGACGCTCATCGCCAAGGCCGTCGCCAACTCCCTGGCCAAGCAGGTCGCGGAGAAGACCGGCCAGTCCGGCAAGAGCTTCTTCCTCAACATCAAGGGCCCGGAGCTGCTCAACAAGTACGTCGGCGAGACCGAGCGGCACATCCGCCTGGTCTTCCAGCGGGCTCGTGAGAAGGCCTCCGAGGGCACCCCGGTGATCGTGTTCTTCGACGAGATGGACTCGATCTTCCGCACCCGTGGCTCCGGCGTCTCGTCCGACGTCGAGAACACCATCGTCCCTCAGCTGCTGTCGGAGATCGACGGCGTCGAGGGCCTGGAGAACGTCATCGTCATCGGCGCCTCCAACCGCGAGGACATGATCGACCCCGCGATCCTGCGGCCCGGCCGCCTGGACGTGAAGATCAAGATCGAGCGGCCGGACGCCGAGGCGGCGAAGGACATCTTCTCCAAATACCTGCGTCCCGACCTGCCCCTGCACCCGGACGACCTGGCCGAGCACGGCGACTCGCGCCAGGGCACCATCCAGGGCATGATCCAGAGCGTCGTCGAGCGCATGTACACCGAGAGCGAGGAGAACCGCTTCCTCGAGGTGACCTACGCCAACGGCGACAAGGAAGTCCTCTACTTCAAGGACTTCAACTCCGGCGCGATGATCCAGAACATCGTCGACCGGGGCAAGAAGATGGCGATCAAGCAGTTCCTCGAGACCGGCCAGAAGGGCCTGCGGGTGCAGCACCTGCTCACGGCCTGCGTGGACGAGTTCTCCGAGAACGAGGACCTGCCCAACACCACCAACCCCGACGACTGGGCTCGCATCTCCGGCAAGAAGGGCGAGCGGATCGTCTACATCCGCACGCTGGTCTCCGGCAAGCAGGGCAGCGAGGCCGGCCGGTCGATCGACACCGTCGCCAACACCGGCCAGTACCTGTGACCCCTTCCCGAGAGGGCCACGGCACGTAACGCCGGCACGACGGACGAGCGGGAGGGCCTCCGGGCCCTCCCGCTTCCCGTTCCCGCTGGTCGCCGCGCGTGCCGCGACACGCGCGATAGGCATGCGCGACCCGCCTCCCCGAGCGCACACTTGGCCATGTGACCACTTCCGGCCAGGCCAGGTTCGATCAGACGGGGTTCGATCAGACGGGGTTCGACCAGGTGGGGCTCAAGCGTGTCGAGGTGCACGTCGAGGGCCTCGTACGGGGAGTCGGCTTCCGCCCCTTCGTCCGCGCCCTCGCCCGGCGGCTCGGCCTGGCCGGTCAGGTACGCGACGACGTCAACGGCGTGCACATCGAGGTCGAGGGCGACCGCCCTCGCGTCGCGGAGTTCCTCACCTCGCTCGAACGCGACGCCCCCGCCCTGTCGGAGATCGAGCGGGTCACCGTCGTCCGCGCCGAGCCCGCGGGCGGCAGCGGCTTCACCGTCGCCGCCGGCGACCCCTCCGGCCTGCGCCGCGCCGCGGTCTCCGCCGACCTCGCCACCTGCGACGACTGCCTGCGCGAGCTCACCGACCCGGCCGGCCGCCGCCACCGGCACCCGTTCGTCTCCTGCGCCCACTGCGGGCCGCGCTTCACCGTCGTCCGCGCCGTCCCCTACGACCGGCCGCTGACCACCATGGCGGGCTTCGCGATGTGCGCGGGCTGCGCCGCCGAGTACCACGACCCCGGCGACCGCCGCTTCCACGACCAGCTGATCTGCTGCCCCGGCTGCGGGCCCCGGCTGCGGCTGCTCGACGGGCGCGGCGGCGAGCTGCCGGGCGATCCCGTCGCCACCGCCGCCGCGCTGCTGCGCGCGGGCCGGATCGTGGCCGTCAAGGGCCTCGGCGGCTACCACCTGGCCGTCGCCGCCTCCAGCGAGCCGGCCGCCGCCGCGCTGCGCCTGCGCATCCACCGCGAGCACGAACCGTTCGCCGTCATGGCCGCCGGCCTCGCGCAGGCCCGCCTGCTCTGCCTCGTCGACGAGAACGCCGCCGGGCTCCTCACCAGCCGGGCCCGCCCGATCGTGCAGCTCCCGCGCCGCGACACCCCGCACGCCCCGCGGGTCGCCCCCTCCGTCGCCCCCGGGCTCCGGGACCTCGGCCTCGTGCTGCCCGGCACGCCGGTGGACCACCTGCTGCTCGCCGAGGTCGCCGGGCCCGTCGCCCTCACCGGCGGCGCCGCCGGCGACGAACCCGTCGCCTGCGCCGACGCCGACGCCCTGGCCCGGCTCGGCGGCGTCGCCGACGCCTTCCTCACCCACGACCGGCCCACCCACGTCCGCGCCGGCGACAGCGTGGTGCGGCCCACGGCCGGCGGGGTCACCGTGCTGCGCCGGGCCCGCGGCTACGCGCCCGAGCCGCTGCCGCTGCGCCACTTCGTCCCCCGTACGGTGCTCGCCTGCGGCGCCGGCCCCACGAGCGCCTTCTGCCTGGCGCGCGACCGGCGCGCGTTCCTCTCCCCGCACCCCGGCGGCCAGGAGAGCCACGAGACCCCGCGCTCGTACGCCGCCCGCGTCGAGCACTTCCGCGCCCTGTTCGACCTGTGCCCCGAGGTCGTCGCCCACGACCTGCACCCCGGGCACCTCTCCGCCGTCCACGCGCTGGGGATGACCGGCGTCGAGCACGTCGGCGTCCAGCACCACCACGCCCACATCGCCTCCTGCCTGGCCGACAACGGCGAGCCGGGCCCCGTGATCGGCGTCGCCTTCGACGGCGCCGGCCACGGCACCGACGGGACCGTCTGGGGCGGCGAGTTCCTGCGCGCCGACCTGGCCGGCTTCGAGCGCCTCGGCCGGCTGGAGCCCGTGCCCATGCCCGGCGGCGACGCCGCGGTCCGCGAGCCCTGGCGCATGACCGCCGCCTACCTCGGCCCCGGCGACGGCCCGCCCAAACTGGACGTCGTACGCCGCCATGCTGATCAATGGGCCGGCGCGCTCGCCCTCTCCGCCGGCTCCCCGCTCACCTCCAGCGCGGGCCGGCTCTTCGACGCCGTGGCCGCGCTCCTCGGGGTCCGCGACCGGATCACCTACGACGGCCAGGCCGCCGCCGAGCTCGAACAGCACGCCGACCCCGCCGAGACCGGCGCCTACCGCGCCCGCCTCACGCCGGGGGAGCTGCTCACCGTGCACGGCGCCGACCTCGTCCGCGCCGCCGCCCGTGACCTGGAGTCCGGCCGGCCCACCCCCGTGATCGCCGGCCGCTTCCACAACGGCGTCGCCGCCGCCGTCGCGGCCGCCTGCGCCGCCCTCAGGGACACCACCGGCCTCACCGCGGTCGCCCTGTCCGGCGGCGTCTTCCAGAACGTGCTCCTCACCGAGCGCACCGTGCGGCGGCTGCGCGCGGCCGGCTTCCGCGTCCTCACCCACCGGCGGGTGCCGCCCGGCACCGGCGGCCTCAGCCTCGGCCAGGCCGTCGTCGCCGCCGCCCGCGATCGGGCCCGCCTATCACTCTGACGCTCCGTGACGAATGTGAACAGCGGCACCAGGGGAACCAAAGTGATCGCTGTGACGTCAAAAGGGGCGTGCGCACCCCCACCCGGCCGAAGCATGCCCGCGAGAACGGCCGGTTGGCCGAGCTCGACCTCCTCAGGTTCCTCGCCGCCCTCGCCGTCGTCGCCTTCCACTACCTCGTGGCGTACGCCAGCGTGTGGGGGGACCGGCCCGCGGAACTCTTCCCCGCCGTGGCCCCCGTGGCCGGGCTCGGCATCCTGGGCGTCGAGCTGTTCTTCATCATCAGCGGGTTCGTCATCCTCATGACGGTGTGGGGGAAGGGGCTCGGGGCGTTCGCCCGTTCCCGTCTGATCCGGCTCTATCCGGCGTACTGGCTCAGCCTCGCCGCCGTCGCGGCCCTTTACGGCCTCACCGGCGCCAAGGCCCTGGATCCCAAGCTGTCCACCGGCGAGTACCTGGTCAACGCCACCATGTTCCAGCGGCTGTTCAAGATCACCGACGCCAGCGGCGTCTACTGGTCGCTCTGGGCCGAGCTGCGCTTCTACCTGCTCATGGCCGTCCTCGTGCTCGTCGGTGTCACCTACGGGCGCGTCCTGGCCTTCTGCGGGATCTGGCTCGCCGCCGCCCTCGCGCTCAAGCTGCTCCAGCACGGAGACGTCGCCGTCCCTCCGATGATCACCGAGACCGTCATGCCCGACTACGCCCCCTACTTCGTCGCCGGCATGGGCCTCTACCTCGTTCACAAGCACGGCCACGCCTGGCTGCCGTGGATCTACGTCGCCGCCGGCTACGCCCTGTCGCTCGACAGCGCCCTGGCCCGCGTCCACCGCCGCATCGACGCCGCCGGGTTCAAGAACATGCCCGTCACCGACACCAGCGTGATCATCGCGATCACGATCATCTTCGCGCTCATGGCGCTGGCCGCCACCGGGATGCTGCGCCTCAAACCGTCCAGGACGCTGACCGCGCTCGGGGGCGTCACCTACCCGCTCTACCTGTTCCACAGCATCGTCGCCGTCGCCGTCATCCCCGTGCTCAGCGGGGATCTGCCGCCGTGGATCGTCGCCTCCTGCGCCACGCTGATAGCCGTACTCCTGTCCTATCTGGTCTACGTCTTTGCCGAGCGCCCCATCCAGCGCATACTCAAGCCCCGCGGGCGCACGCGCACCTCGGCGGCTTCCGCCGTACAGATGGAAAAAGCGTCGGTGCCATAACCTTGTGGCCCTGGGGCACTGTGAAGGGCATAGGCTCGGGCATATAAACGGCGGATAGACAGACCCGGACGAACAGAGGATGTTGCATGACGGTGCGTCGGGTGATGGGCATCGAGACCGAGTACGGCATTTCCGTACCCGGCCAGCCAGGCGCCAACGCGATGGTGACCTCCTCGCAGGTCGTCAACGCGTACCTCGCCGCCTCGGCGGCCCGCGCGCGCCGCGCGCGCTGGGACTTCGAGGAGGAGAACCCGCTGCGCGACGCGCGCGGGTTCGACCTGGCGAGAGAGGTCGCCGACCCCACGCAGCTCACCGACGAGGACCTCGGGCTCGCCAACGTCATCCTGACCAACGGGGCCCGGCTCTACGTCGACCACGCCCATCCCGAGTACTCCGCGCCCGAGTGCACCAACCCCCGCGCCGCGGTCATCTGGGACAAGGCAGGCGAGCGGGTCATGTACGACGCCGCCACGCGTGCCTCGGCCATCCCCACGAACGCGCCCATCCAGCTCTACAAGAACAACACCGACGCCAAGGGCGCCAGCTACGGCTGCCACGAGAACTACCTCATGCGCCGCGCCACGCCCTTCGCCGACATCGTGCGCCACCTGACCCCGTTCTTCGTCAGCCGGCAGGTCGTCGTCGGCGCGGGCAAGGTCGGCATCGGCCAGGACTCCCGCGGCGAGGGCTTCCAGATCAGCCAGCGCGCCGACTTCTTCGAGGTCGAGGTCGGCCTGGAGACCACGCTCAAGCGGCCCATCATCAACACCCGCGACGAGCCCCACGCCGATCCGGAGAAATACCGGCGCCTGCACGTGATCATCGGCGACGCCAACATGTCGGAGATCTCGACCTACCTCAAGCTCGGCACCACCGCGCTCGTGCTGGCCATGATCGAGGAGGGCTTCCTCAGCCGCGACCTCGCCGTCGAGAGCCCCGTCCAGGCCCTGCGCGCGGTCTCCCACGACCCGACCTGCCGCTACGAGATCGCCATGCGCGACGGCCGCAAGCTCACCGCCGTCCAGCTCCAGATGGAATACCTGGAGCAGGCGCGCAAGTTCGTCGAGGAGCGCGGCACCGCCCAGGACGAGATGAACAAGGACGTCCTCGACCGCTGGGAGTCCGTGCTCACCCGCCTGGCCGAGGACCCCATGCAGCTCGCCCGCGAGCTCGACTGGGTCGCCAAGCTCGAACTCCTGGAGGGCTACCGCAGCCGCGACGGCCTGGCCTGGTCCCACCCCCGGCTCCAGCTCGTCGACCTCCAGTACAGCGACATCCGGCCCGACCGCGGCCTCTACAACCGCCTGGTCGCCCGGGGCCGCATGCAGCGCCTGGTTTCCGAGGAGGAGGTGCAGCGCGCCGTCGAGCACCCGCCCACCGACACCCGCGCCTACTTCCGCGGCCGCTGCCTGCGCCAGTACAGCGAGGCCGTCGCCGCCGCCTCCTGGGACTCCGTCATCTTCGACATCCCGGGCCGCGAGTCCCTGCAGCGCGTCCCCACCCTGGAGCCGCTGCGCGGCACGAAGGCGCACGTCGGCGAGCTGTTCGACCGCTGCCACACGGCCGCCGACCTGGTCGCCGCGCTCACCGGCGGCGAGTGACCGCCCGCTGACGCCCGGGGCGGCCGGCCGCGTTCACAGAAGGCCGACGCCCAGTGTCAGCGTGCCCACCGCCAGGCCCGCGCCGCCCGCCACGGTCAGCCAGATCAGCTTGTTCGGCCTGGTGTCGGCCGGGCGGGCCACCGACAGGAAGAAGCCCAGCGGCATCAGGATCGGCGCCGCCACGATCAGCACCCGGGTCAGCGTCCTGAGGCCGTCGGGGAGCGAGGTCTGGTCCACGTACAGCATCGCCACCAGGGCGAACAGGACCAGCACGCCCGCGTGCGCGTGTCCCGCCCGCCACAGACTCCGCCGGACGGGGTTGTCCCGGTAGCCGGGAACGCCCCGCATCAGGAACGTCAGCAGCGACACGCCGCCGAACGCGATCGTCGGGACTGTGATGAGGAGCACACCTGCCGTGCTCAGGGACATGGGGGACATTTCGCAACCTCCGTGTGCGTAGGGGATTCATTATTAGATAGCTCTGCTATCCAGTCAACCGATACAAGATCGCGCAAGGTTGGGCGCGAAATGTCGCACGGTTCGGGGAAGATATGCCTAGGAGGCAGTCCCCCAAGCGGAGGTAGGACATGGCAACCAAGGACACCGGCGGTCAGAAGCAGACGGGGCGGCGCGAGACCGAGGTTGAGGAGACCGAGGCCTCGGCGGCACCCGACGTTCAGGAGCGCCAGGAGAAGCTCACCGACGACGTCGACGCGATCCTCGACGAGATCGACGAGGTTCTCGAGGAGAACGCGGAAGAATTCGTGCGCAGCTACGTCCAGAAGGGCGGGGAGTAAGAAACCCGGCACGCCACCATCACGATCGAGAGTCACGGCACGACCGAGGACGACGTCGAGCGCGCGCTCGCCCGCCAGGGCGGGCCCTGCGCCGTCGCCCTCGGCGCCGCCCCGGCGGCAAGCACCTTCAGGAGACGGACACACGAACGGGGAAGTCCTCCGGCCGGAGCCATGAATCCCGCCGGAGCCGGGGGAGAGGGCCCGGCCCCGCCTCCCGAAGCCCCGCCTGGCAGGCGATGACCGGCACCACCCCGCCCCCGACATGCCCTGAACATCGGGCAGATGACCGGCACCTCACCTTCGCTCCCGGCACGCACGCTGACACGGGCCCACCCACCCCCGCTTGATGGCCGGCGACGCGGCGACCGCAACCAGCCGCACGAATGCCAGCCGTACGAAGACCGGCCGCGTGGATGCCGGCCGTACGAATACCGGCCCCGTGGGTGCCGGGCACATGGGATGTCGGCCGCATGAATGCCAATCACATGGAGCCGGCAGTACCAAAGGCGGCCAGGAGCCTCGCTGGGGCCAGAAACACGCGCACGCCACTCAACGACGCCTGCCACTGCCATCACGCACGTCACTGCCATCGCGTCACTGCCACGCCCGTCACTGCCACGCCCGCCACTGCGCGCATGCTGCGGCCCTCGGGCGTGTTGCCGCTGTCCTCGCTGTGGGTGCCGGGGCCAGGGCGTGGGGCGAGGAGTTGCCCGCGCCCGGCGACCTGGTCACGGTCCCTCAGGGCGGGCGGGCCGGTGGCGGGAGCCCGGACGGGGTTCCTGCCGGTGAGGGGGCCGGCGTCGCGGCCCGCTGCGAACCGGGTGAAGCGCTTGTCCCGACCCCCCAGCCTCCTGACGTCGGGCCGGAGTCGGCGAGCGGGCCGGCGCCTTGCGGTGACGGCCGTAAGGAAACGATCCGGACAATGATCGCCTCGCGCAGGGGTAGGTTGGCCGCGGTGGGGGAGGGTTCGCCGTGAGCTGATCGTGGGAAGTGCGGACAGCAACGCAACAACAGTAGGGTCGCCCTAGGGACATGACGTTTGGGAGGGAGTCGCGTGGCATCGCACAGGGATCTGCCCGTCGGCTTGGTGAATCGGCTTTTCCAGAACTCTGGGAGCTCCTCGTTCACAGAGTTTGTCAGCTCGTACGCGCCGGAATTGCTGCCACGGCGGGATGAGGTTCTGGCCACCCCGATCGGCGACCAGGTTCCGCACGCGACCACGATCGTCGCCGCGACCTTCGCGGGCGGAGTGATCATGGCGGGCGACCGGCGGGCGACGTCGGGCAACGTGATCTCGCAGCGTGACGTGCAGAAGGTGTTCAGGACCGACGACTACTCCTGCATGGGCATCGCGGGCACGGCGAGCACCGGCATCGAGTTCGCCCGGCTGTTCCGGGTCGAGCTGGAGCACTACGAGAAGCTCGAAGGCCGCACGATGTCCGTGGCGGGCAAGGCCAACCGGCTGGCGACCATGATCAGGGGCAATCTCGGCATGGCGATGCAGGGGCTGGTGGTGGTGCCGCTGTTCGCCGCCTATGACGCCGACAAGGACGAGGGCCGCATCTTCAGCTATGACGTGGCGGGCGGCCCCTACGAGCGGGAGCGGTTCGACGCGATCGGTTCCGGCTCGATCTTCGCCCGCGGGTCGTTGAAGAAGCTCTACCGCGACGGCGCGTCGGCCGACGACATGGCGATGACGCTCATCCAGGCGCTCTACGACGCGGCCGACGACGACTCGGCGACCGGCGGCCCCGACGTGACCAGGAAGATCTGGCCGGTCGTGGGGGTCATCGACGCCGACGGCTTCCGCCGCCTCACCGACGAGCAGGTCGCCGGCTACGTCGACCAGATGCTCGAAGCCCGGATGATCTCGCCCGACGGCCCCATCGCCCCGCTGCGCTAGAAAGGACCACCTGCCCGTGTCCATGCCTTTTGGATATGCGTCCCCTGAGCAGATCATGCGGGACAAGGCCGACTACGCGCGCAAGGGCATCGCGCGGGGCCGGTCGGTCGTCGTGCTCCAGTACGTCGACGGCATCCTGTTCGTCGCGCCCAACCCGTCGCGGGCGCTGCACAAGATCAGCGAGATCTACGACCGCATCGGGTTCGCGGCCGTGGGCCGCTACAACGAGTTCGAGGAGCTGCGGCTCGGCGGCATCCGCTACGCCGACATCAACGGCTACACCTACGACCGTTCCGACGTGACCGGCCGCGGCCTGGCCAACCTCTACGCCTCCAACCTGGGGCGCATCTTCACCGAGTCGATCAAGTCGCTGGAGGTGGAGGTCGTGGTCGCCGAGGTCGGCGAGACCAAGGACGGCGACGCCATCTACCGGCTCACCTTCGACGGGTCGGTCTTCGACGAGCACGGTTTCGCCGCCATGGGCGGGCAGGCCGAGGCGGTCGCGGGGCGGCTGAAGGAGCGCTACCGCGAGTCGATGTCGCTGGCCGACGCGCTGGAGGTGGCGCTGACAGCGCTGACCGAGCCGGGCGGGGAGCGGCCGCCGGTGGCCCAGCTCGAGGTGGCGGTGCTCGACCGCAACCGTGAGCACCGCAAGTTCCTGCGGCTGACGGGGGCCCGGCTGGAGCGCCTGCTGGCCCAGACGAGCCAGCCGCCCGCCTCGCCGCCCCCGTCGTCCGAGTCGTCATCGGAGTCGTCGCCGGAGTCGTCTTCGGGGCCGTCGTCCGAGCCGCCGTCGAAGGGCTCCGCCGGTTCGTCCGGGGACACCCCGCCGCCCACGGGCCCCGAAGGCCCGGTGGACGACGGCTCCTCGCCCCTGTAATTCACGCGCCTGTCTCCCGGCGGGGCCGCCGTCCACGCGGCCCCGCCGTTTCATCACGCGGCCCCGCCGTTTCATGCTGTCCGGCCGCGCGCTGGTGTGGCGAGGAGCGCCCGCCGGTCGCCAGCCGGCCGGCACAGTGTGAGCTGGATCACTGGGCCGGGCGCGAACCGGAGGTGCGTGGCGAGGGTCTCAAGGTCCGTGAACACTTCGTTGCGCACCCTCCTCGCCGGCGGCGTGGCCGCCGCGGCGCTGGTGGCGTCCGGCGGCGCCGTTCAGGCCGAGACCGCCGCCTACCCCCGCTTCAAGGCGCCGAAGATCTTCGGCACCACCTTCCAGCCCGACCCGAAGCACGACTTCACCAAGCGCATCAGCCCCCGTCACGACGGGATCCTGCGCGGCTGGATCACCCACGTGAGCGGCGGCGTGGCCGAGTACCAGCCGATCAGGTGGAAACGGGACAAGCACACAATGGGCTACTTCGTGGGCCCGCGCGAGGGCGACGCGATGGCCTACGCCTCGCCGATCGCGAAGAACGTGGTGTTCCTGTCGGCGTACGGCTGCAAGCAGTCGGCCGGTTCGCTCACGGTGAGCAGGAAGACCGGCCTGGGCGCCAAGCGCTGCCCAGCGTCGGTGCTGGTCAAGCGGCACGGCAAGCAGCGTCAGCCGTCCCTCATCACGGTCTACCGGGGCAAGATCGTCAAGGTCCAGGAGATCTACGTCCCGTGAGTGCGCCGCCGTGCTCTTCAGGGGCGGGCACGGCAGGGCACGGCGAGGACGAAACGCCTCAAATGGGACGGCCACCGAAAACACCCGGCACGATCTCTCCCGATCGCCGATCCATGGGCATAGTGTGAGGTGATGGATCGTCGCATCTTCGGGCTGGAGAACGAGTACGGCGTGACCTGCACGTTCAGGGGGCAGCGCAGGCTGTCCCCTGACGAGGTCGCGCGCTACCTGTTCCGGCGAGTCGTGTCCTGGGGCCGATCGAGCAACGTCTTCCTCCGCAACGGCGCCCGCCTCTACCTCGACGTGGGCAGCCATCCTGAATACGCAACACCCGAGTGTGACAACGTCATCGAGCTCGTCACCCACGACAAGGCGGGCGAGCGCATCCTGGAAGGTCTCCTCGTCGACGCCGAGAAGCGGCTGCGCGAGGAGGGCATCGCCGGCGACATCTACCTGTTCAAGAACAACACCGACTCGGCGGGCAACTCCTACGGCTGCCACGAGAACTACCTCGTCGGCCGGCACGGGGAGTTCGGCCGCCTGGCCGACGTGCTGATCCCCTTCCTCGTGACGCGGCAGATCGTCTGCGGGGCCGGGAAGGTGCTGCAGACGCCGCGGGGGGCGGTCTACTGCGTCTCGCAGCGGGCCGAGCACATCTGGGAGGGCGTCTCCAGCGCCACCACCCGGTCGCGGCCCATCATCAACACCCGTGACGAGCCGCACGCCGACGCCGAGCGCTTCCGCCGCCTGCACGTCATCGTCGGCGACTCCAACATGAGCGAGACCACGATGCTCCTCAAGGTCGGCGCCACCGACCTGGTGCTGCGCATGATCGAGTCCGGCACGGTGATGCGCGACCTGTCGCTGGAGAACCCGATCAGGGCCATCCGCGAGGTCTCCCACGACATGACCGGGCGGCGGCGGGTGCGCCTGGCCAACGGGCGCGAGGCGTCGAGCCTGGAGATCCAGCAGGAATACCTGTCCAAGGCGAAGGACTTCGTGGACCGGCGCGGCGGCGACGCCATCGCCCACCGCGTACTGGAGCTGTGGGAGCGCACGCTGCGCGCGGTCGAGACCGGCGACCTCGACCTGGTCTCGCGCGAGATCGACTGGGTGACGAAATACCAGCTCATCGAGCGCTACCGGAAGAAGTACGACCTGCCGCTCTCCTCGCCCCGGGTGGCGCAGCTCGACCTCGCCTACCACGACGTGCACCGCAAGCGCGGCCTCTACTACCTGCTGCAGAAGCGCGGCTCGGTGGAGCGGGTCGCGTCCGACCTGAAGATCTTCGAGGCCAAGTCGGTGCCGCCGCAGACCACGCGGGCGCGGCTGCGGGGCGAGTTCATCCGCAAGGCGCAGGAGAAGCGGCGCGACTTCACCGTCGACTGGGTGCACCTGAAGCTCAACGACCAGGCGCAGCGCACCGTGCTGTGCAAGGACCCGTTCCGCAGCGTGGACGAGCGGGTGGACAAGCTGATCGCCGGCATGTGAGCCGCCGGGCGGGCGGGACGCGCGCGGTGCGTTTACCTCGGGCCTACCCGAGCTTCGGGTAGGGTGACGCGAATCTGACGTCTTTTCCGAGGGAAACGCATGCGCCGCGTTCTGGCCGTTCTGACAGCGATGCCGCTGATCTTCTTCGCCGCGGGATGCGGCTCCGACGGCGGCGCCACCGGCGCCGCCTCCGGCGGGTCCGCCGGGGTCAAGGTCGCCGGGGATCTCGGCGCCAAGCCCACGCTGACCTTCCCGTCCGGCACGCCGGCCACCAAGTCGTCCTACGAGGTGATCCAGCCGGGCAGCGGCACCGAGATCAAGACCGGTGACAAGGTCATCGTCAACCTGACCGTCTGGGACTGGGACGGCAAGACCAACGCCGCCCAGGGCTCGTCGTACGACACCAAGGCCCCCGAGACCATCTCGGTCAACGAGCAGCTCCCGCAGGTGCTGCAGGAGGGCTTCACCAAGGTCAAGCACGGCGGCCGGCTGCTGGCCGTGCTGGCGAACGACTCGGTTCCCCAGCAACAGCAGCAGCAGCAGAGCGCGCCGGCCGAGCCGACCAAGGTGTTCGTCTTCGACGTGGTCGGCACGCAGCCGCCCGCGCTGAAGGCCGCCACCGGCAAGGAGACCGGGCAGTCCATCAAGGGCGTCAAGGTCGACAACCCGGGCGGCGAGAAGGCGCCGACGCTCACCACGAAGACCGGCGAGAAGCCCCCGGGCGAGCTGGTCGTCAAGACGGTGATCGAGGGGACCGGCGCGAAGGTGCAGCCCAACCAGACGCTCACCGTCCACTACACGGGCAAGATCTGGGGCACCGACAAGCAGTTCGACTCGAGCTGGGAGCGGGGCGAGGCGGCCGAGTTCCCGCTGAGCGGGGTCATCCAGGGCTGGCAGCAGGGGCTCGCCGGGGTGCCGGTCGGCAGCCGGGTCGTCATGAGCATCCCGCCGTCCCTGGGCTATGGCGACCAGGAGCAGCCGAACATCCCGGCCAACAGCACGCTGGTGTTCGTCGTGGACGTCCTGGGCGCCTACTGAGCCGTTCGGCCCCGGTGTCCGCGATTTGCGGATTCGGCGGGGTTTGTGGCGGGCCGGCGCGGTAGCATCGCGAGCCCCGGGGACACCCCCGGGGCTCGCCGCGTAGGGAGGGCCCGATGCTCCGCCATGCCATCGCGCCGAAAGCCGCGCGGAAGCCCATGCCGGTGACAGGGCCGGTGACAGGGCCGGTGACAGGGCCGGTGGTTTCGCCGGGGCCTGGGGCGGTGTTCGTGCGGGTGCTGAGGGCGGTGCTCGTAGGGGCGGTGCTGGCGGGCTGCAGCGCGGCGCCCGCCGAGGGGCTGGAGCTGAAGGTGGCGGGGGCGTTCGGCGCGCGGCCCACCGTCGACTTCCCCGAGGGCAGGCCCGCGCCCGGCCTGCAGGTGGACGAGCTGACCACGGGCAAGGGCGCCCGCCTGGAGCCGGACGACGTGGCGGTCGTGCAGTACACCGCCCACGTCTGGGACGGCGGCCGCAACCGCCTGGTCGACTCCAGCTTCACCCGTGGCGCCCCTGCCGCGTTCCCCGTGGGTGGCCTGCTGCCGGGCCTGGACCGGGCCCTGGAGGGGCGTACGGTCGGCAGCAGGGTCATCGCCGCCGTCCCGCCCGGCGACGGCTTCGGCCCCAACCCGCCGCGCGGCGTGAGCCCCTCCGACGAGCTGTTCTACGTCGTGGACATCCTCGGCGCCCACCACAAGGGCGCCTCGGTCGAGGGCCGCGCGGGCACGCTGGCGGGCGTGCGCGTGAGCGGCGGCGCGCGCCCGGCGCTGCGGGTGCCCGCGGGCGCTCCGCCCGCCCGGTTCGCGTCCACGGTGGTCGAACGCGGCTCAGGCCCCAGGGCGCGGCCGGGCCGTCTCGTCGTCGCCCAGTACGCGGGCGCGGTCTGGGGCAGCCGCCGCGTCTTCGACACCACGTGGACGAGCGGCCTGCCGAAGGCGTTCAAGCTCGGCGACGGCGGCCTCATCAGGGCGTGGGAGCAGGCCCTGACCGGCGTTCCGGCCGGCAGCCGGGTGCTGATGGTCGTCCCGCCCGCCTACGGGTACGGCGCTCCGGGCTTCCCCGCGTACGGGATCAAGGGCGACGACACCCTCGTCTTCGTCGTGGACGTGCTGGCCGTCTATTGAGCGGGGCCGCGCACATAGACTCCCGCCTGTGAGCACCGACGACCTCGACGCGCTGGCCCTGCTGAACGACCCGGTACGCCGCAGCCTCTACGAGGCCGTCGCGGCCGGCGGCGGCGACGTCGGCCGGGGGGAGGCCGCCGAGGCGGCCGGGGTGTCGCGGACGCTCGCCGGCCACCACCTCGACAAGCTGGTCGAGGCCGGGCTGCTGGAGAGCGGGTTCCGCGCGCCGGCGAAGAAGGGGCCGGGCAGCGGGCGGCCGGCCAAGGTCTACCGCAGGGCGAGGGGCGAGCGCTCGGTGAGCCTGCCGCCGCGCGACTACGTCACGCTCGCCTCGGTCCTGGCCGGCGTGGTCGACCTGCTGGGCGCCGAGGAGCAGGCGGAGCAGGCGGCGCGCGGCGCGGGTGAGCGCATCGGGGCGCGGCACGCGGGCGAGCCGGTGGAGCGGGTGCTGGGGGAGCGGGGCTACGAGCCGTACGAGGAGGGCGGGCTGCTGCGGCTGCGCAACTGCCCGTTCCACGTGCTGGCCGTGGAGGAGCCGCTGCTGGTGTGCTCGATGAACCTGGCGCTGTGCCAGGGGCTGCTGCGTGGGCTGGGCGAGGACCCGGGGCGGGCGCGGCTCGATCCGCGGCCGGGGGAGTGCTGCGTCGCCCTTTCTAAAACAAATGGAGATTGACATAGAACGCCGGGGGGTGATGTGCTGAGCGTCATGCATCTCGCCCAGCTCAACCTCGCCCATCTGCGCGCGCCCATCGACTCCGCCGAGCTCGCCGAGTTCGTCGCACTGCTCGAACCGATCAACGCCGTTGCCGACGCCGCCCCCGGGTTCGTCTGGCGGCTGAAGGAGAGCGAGAGCGACCCCACCGCGACCGTCCGCCACGACTACGGCGACTACCTGCTCGTCAACTTCTCGGTGTGGGAGTCGCTGGAGTCGCTCTGGAACTACGTCTACCGCTCCCCGCACCTGGACGTGCTGCGCCGGCGCAGGGAGTGGTTCCAGCGCATGGCGGAGCCGACGATGGTGATGTGGTGGGTCCCCGAGGGCACCATCCCGACGCTGGCCGAGGCCATGGAGCGGCTCGAACGCCTCAAGACCGAAGGGCCGAGCCCGGAGGCGTTCACCTACAAGGACGCCTACGACAGCAGCGAGGCCGCGAACCTGCCCGCCGCCGCCGAGGCCAGGAAGTAGGCCAGGTCCTCCTCCAGGCCCCGGCCCATCGTCGAGAGCCGGACCGGGGCCGCCCGCAGCGCCTCGTGCAGGCCGTCCACCGGCACCGGCACCAGGCGGTGCCGCACCGCCAGCAGCTCGGCCTGGTCGCGCACCCGCGCCCCGAACTCGCCCGGCAGGTCGGGCACGGGAACGTCGGCCGGGCACAACGCCACCCGCCCGAACGCGGTCAGCGAGTGGTGCGACACGCCGAGATGCCGCTCGCGCCGGTCGCCCTCGCTGACCCGCAGCGCCGCCACCGGCCGCCCCCGCAGCACCCCGGCCGCGTTGACCGCCTCGCCCGCCTGCACGCCGGAAAAGCCCCACCGGGTGCCCGAGCCCAGGTTGCCGGGGCCCTGCGCGACGATCGCCACGTCGGCCTCCAGCACGTGCCGGGCCGCCAGCAGCGCCGTGTGCACGGTCACCGCCTCCAGGTCGCCGCCGAACGCCTGCCCCGCCGTCACCACGCCCGCCAGCCAGCCGCACTCGCGCAGCCGCGCCGCCGTCATCGAGAACCACGCGGGCAGCGCGCCGCCGTCCTGCATCACGTACGCGACCCGGGTGCCCGGCGCGGCCTCGTACAGGCCGGCGAGGATCGGCGCGAGCGCCGAGTGCAGGTCGGCCACCACGACGGGCATCCCGTCCAGGGAGTCGGCCTCGCGCAGGACCTCGTGGTGGGGCGAGTCCTGCTCGTCCGCGCCCTGCACCGTGGCCTGCAACGGCGTGTACCGGGCCTTCACCAGGTGCCCCGGCCCCTGAGGATCTTCCGGCAAACGGTTCGGGACGGCCACCACCATGGCGTAACCTCCCGTACCGAGACCCATCGCGAGCGCGGTCGTGTTGAGCAGCACGTCGTCGCCGGGTTCCGGGCGCCCCACCAGCGGGGGGTACGCAAGCGCCCGGCACTCCCCCTCGGGGACGGCGACGTCCAGCTCCACCGCTCCCGGCCACTCGCGTCGGATCCGTACGACCTCGCCCCTGCGCCATCTGATCACGGGGGCAGGGTAGCGTCGATGAAGGAGGAATGAGGCAGATGTCGCGCCGGAAGACGGAACGGCTGCTCAATCTCGTCATCTGCCTGCTCGCCACCCGGCGCCCGCTGTCGGCCGAGCAGATCCGCCAGGCGGTGCCCGGCTACGACCGGGACGGCGACGAGGCGTTCCAGCGCATGTTCGAGCGGGACAAGAACGAGCTGCGCGAGATCGGCATCCCCATCGACGTCGTCCGCGACCCGTGGGAGGACGAGCCGGGCTACCGCATCCAGCGGGAGTCGTACGAGCTGCCGGAGATCACCCTGGAGCCCGACGAGGCCGCCGTGCTCGGCCTGGCCGCGCAGGTGTGGCAGCGGGCCAGCCTGGCCGAGGCCGCCTCGGGCGCGCTGCTCAAGCTGCGCGCCGGCGGCGTCGCCACCGACCAGCCGGTCGGCACGGGCGCGCTGGAGCTGCGCGTCGACACCCGCGACCCGGCCTTCCCCGCGCTGTGGGAGGCCGTGCGCGACCGGCGCGTGGTGCGCTTCGACTACCGCGGCGCCGGCAGCGAGACCGTACGCGCCCGCACGGTCGAGCCGTGGGGCGTGGTGAGCCGGCGCGGCCGCTGGTACCTCGCCGGGTTCGACCGCGACCGGCAGGCGCCGCGCGCCTTCCGGCTCAGCCGCATCGCCGGCCAGGTCGCGCACGTCGGCAGGCCCGGGGCGGTCCGCGTGCCGGACGGCGTCGACCTGCGGGCCATGGTCGGCTTCCCCGACGAGACGACGGACGAGCGGGTCGCCGTCGTACGGGTGCGCCAGGGGGCGTGCGAGGGGGTGCGCCAGCTCGCCAGGGCCGTCCACCCCGGCATCGACGGCTGGGACGAGGCCGAGCTGACCTTCTCCGACCCCGAACGGCTGGCCGGCTGGATGGCCAGCCTCGGCGGCGACGTCGAGGTGGTCGAGCCGCCGGACGCGCGCGAGGCGGTCATCCGCAGACTGAAGGGGGCCATGGCGTGAACGCGCAGGCCGTGAGACGGGGGGAAGACGCATGAGCGGGAGCGCGGACCGGCTGCCGCGGCTGCTGGCGCTGGTGCCGTACCTGATGTCCCATCCCGGGGCGCAGGTCGGCGAGGTGGCGGCCGTGTTCGGGCTGAGCGAGAAGCAGCTCATCGACGACCTGCAGCTCGTGTGGATGTGCGGGCTGCCCGGCCACACCCCGGGCGACCTCATCGACGTCTCCTGGGACGGCGGCGAGATCCTCATCGACAACGCCGACACGATCGCCCGGCCGCTGCGGCTCGGCATCGACGAGGCCAGCGCCCTGCTGGTCGCGCTGCGCATGCTGGCCGCCACCCCCGAGCTGGCCCTGCCCGCCGCCAGGGAACAGGCGGGCGGCGGACAGGCGGGCGGGGTGACCGGCGACGCGCTCGCGCGGGTGACGGCCAAGCTGGAGCGGGCCGCGGGCGAGGGCGCCGCCACCGTCAGCAGCCAGGTCGCCGTCGACGTCGACGCCGCCCCCGACGCGCTGCCCCGCGTCCGCGAGGCGCTGACCGGCGGGCGGCGGCTGTCGCTGCGCTACTACGTGCCAGGCCGCGACGAGGTCACGCCACGCGAGGTCGACCCCACCCGCGTGGTGGTCGTGGACGGCCGGGCCTACCTGGAGGGCTGGTGCTACCGGGCCGAGGCGATGCGGCTGTTCCGCCTCGACCGGATGCTCGGCGTGGACGTGCTCGACGTGCCCGCCGACCCGCCCGCCGAGGCCGAGCCGATCGACGTCACCCGGGGCGTCTTCCGGCCCTCGCCCACGGACGAGCTGGTCGAGCTGGAGCTGAGCGCGGCCGGGCGGTGGGTGGCCGAGTACTACCCGTGCGAGGAGGTCGCCGAGCTGGGGGAGGGCCGGCTGCGGGTGGCGCTGCGGGCCCGCGACGAGGACTGGATCGTCAAGCTCGCGCTGCGGCTCGGCGACACCGGCCGGGTCGTCGCGCCGCCCCGGATGGCCGAGACCGTGCGCGCGGAGGCCGAGCGGGCCCTCGCCCTGTACGCTCACGGGTCATGACGTGGATCATGCCGGCGGCCGTCGTCGTGCCGGCCGGGCTGGCCGTTCTGGGGGTCCTGACGGCCCGCGTGGTCGTCGCCGCCCGTGCCCTGAACAGGGAGGTTGCTCGAATTAACCAGCAATTCAGGGTGAAAGCGGACTCCAGGGGATGAGGCAGGGCCCTCGGCAGCGTACGATCGGGTTTGGACAGCACTCGGCTCACCTGTAAGGACGTCACATGAACCTGGGAGCTCCGGAGATCATCCTGATCCTGGTGGCATTGGTCCTGCTCTTCGGGGCCAAGAAGCTGCCGGACCTGGCCCGTGGTGTCGGCCGGTCCCTGCGCATCTTCAAGGCCGAGACCAGCAAGATGAACGACGACGACGACGAGCGTCCGACCGTCGTCCAGGCCCAGGCCCAGGCCCAGCCCGCGCCCCCGCAGCAGATCCCGGCCGCCGCGCCGGCGCCGCAGCCGTCCGTGGAGGAGCAGGCCCGCCAGCTCGAGGAGCAGGCCGCCCGGCTGCGTGCCTCGGCGCAGGCCGACAAGCGCGTCTGAGCCTTCCCCTTCATCCGACCCCTCGTCCCCGAGGACTCACTAGATGGCGCTGCTGAAGAAGTCGGGCCCGAAGCCGTCGCGGGACCCGGAAGGCCGGATGCCGCTGATGGAGCACCTCCGGGAGCTCCGCAACCGGCTGCTCATCGCGATCGCCGCCGTGGCCGTCGGCCTGGTCGTGGGCTGGCTCGTCTCCAGCCCGGTGTGGGAGATCCTCAAGGAGCCCTACTGCCAGACGGCCCAGGCCCGGCAGCTCACCGGTGAGTGCAGCCTGACCTACAACGGCATCTTCTCGTCGTTCTTCATCACGCTGAAGATCTCGCTGATGGTCGGCCTCGTGGTGTCCTCGCCCGCGTGGCTCTACCAGATCTGGGCGTTCGTCACCCCGGCGCTCTACCGCACCGAGAAGCGCTACACGCTGACGTTCCTGGGGCTGGCGATCCCGCTGTTCGCCCTCGGCGCCTGGCTCTGCTACTTCATCATGGACACCTCGCTGTCCTTCCTGCTGGGCTTCTCGCTGGACGGCACGGTGGCGACGATCGCCATCGACGACTACCTCGACTACGTGCTGATCATGTTGATGATCTTCGGGGTGTCGTTCGAGCTGCCGCTGCTGCTGATCTTCCTCAACCTCATCGGCGTGGTCTCGCACGCCGCCATCGCCAAGCACCGGCGGCTGGTCGTCTTCCTGATGTTCGTCTTCGGCGCGGTGATCACGCCGGGCGGCGACCCCATCACCATGATGGCGCTCGCGGCGCCGATGATCCTGCTGTTCCTCGCCGCCGAGCTGTTCATGTACCTCCGCGAGCGCAGGCGGCCGGCGGACGAGTTCGCCGGGCTGTCCGACGACGAGGCCTCGCCGCTGGCCGACGACGACAGGCCCCTCGACGACCCTCCGCTCGATGACAGGCCCCTCGATGACAGGCTGGTCTCCGACACGGCGGTCCGTGACAGGCCGGTTGCCGACACGGCGGTCGCTGACAGGCCGGTTGCCGGTGCTGACAAGTCCGTCGGTGACCTGGCGGACGCTGAAAAGCCCGTCGGTGACGTGGCGGACGCTGAAAAGCCCGTCAGTGACGTGGCGGCCGACGACAAGCCGGCCGACGACAAGCCGGGCGGTGACAAGCCGGGCGGCGGGGATCCTGCTGGGCGATAGGCGGCAGAGGATTCCGGTTCGGCGCGATAGGCGATAGGTTCCGGGCGTGTCCCCCCAACTCGCCCTGCTCGTCAACCCGGCCGCCCGCGGCGGCCGGGCCCTGCGCCAGCTCGAACCCGTGGCGCGCCGGCTGCGCGCCGGCGGGGCCGAGCTGTCGGTGATCGTCGGCGCCGACGCCGCCGACGCGCTCGAACGCGCCTGCACCGCCGTCGCCGAGCGCCCCGACGCGCTCGTCGCCTTCGGCGGCGACGGCCTGGTGCACCTGGCCGTGCAGGCCGTGGCCGGCACCGACGTGCCGCTCGGCATCATCCCGGCCGGCACCGGCAACGACATCGCGGCCGCGCTCGGCGTGCCGTTCAAGGACCCGATGGCCGCCGCCCGGGTCGTGCTGCGGATGAAGTCGCGGCTGGTCGACGCCGCCCGCGTCCGCGCCGGGCGGGCCGAGGAGCTGTTCGCCGGGGTGCTGTGCTGCGGCTTCGACTCGCGGGTCAACGAGCGGGCCAACCGGCTCACCTGGCCGGCCGGGTCGGCCCGCTACGTGGTGGCCATGGTGGAGGAGCTGCGCTCGTTCCGGCCCGTGCCGTTCCGGCTCGTCCTCGACGATGACGAGGTGATCGAGCGGGAGGCCATGATGGTGGCGGTGGCCAACACCCGTTCGTACGGCGGCGGCATGCGGGTGTGCCCCGACGCCGCGCCCGACGACGGGCTGCTCGACGTGCTGATGGTCGGGGCCCTGCCGAAGAGCGAGTTCCTGCGCGTCTTCCCGAGCGTCTACCGGGGCACGCACGTCGGGCATCCGGCGGTGACGACGCGCCGGGCGCGGGCGGTGCGCCTGGAGGTGGCCGACCCGGCGGGCATGGTGGCCTACGCCGACGGCGAGCGCGTCGGGCCGGTGCCCGTGGAGTGCGAGATCCGGCCGGGCGCGCTGCGTGTCCTCGCTTGAGATCTACTTTGTAAAGGCGCCGGGCCGGGATCGCCCGTGCCCGGCCGCGTACGGAAGGACGGACCGGAATGGCGGTTTCGGTAGGCTGACGGGTATGACAACGCCAGCGGAACGTTATGCGGCCTTCCGCCAGAAGCACGCCGACGACGGGGCCGCGCTCACATCGTTCCGAGGTCTCTACGACTTCGAGCTGGACGACTTCCAGCTCGACGCCTGCCGGGCCCTGGAGGCCGGTGACGGCGTCCTGGTGGCGGCGCCGACAGGGTCGGGCAAGACCGTCGTCGGCGAGTTCGCCGTCCACCTGGCCCTGCAGCAGGGCATGAAGTGCTTCTACACCACCCCCATCAAGGCGCTGTCCAACCAGAAGTACAACGACCTGGTCAAGCGCTACGGCACCGCCAAGGTGGGCCTGCTGACCGGCGACAACAGCGTCAACGGCGAGGCCCCGATCGTGGTCATGACCACCGAGGTGCTGCGCAACATGCTCTACGCCGGGTCGGCCACGCTGGCCGGGCTCGGCTTCGCGGTGATGGACGAGGTCCACTACCTGGCCGACCGGTTCAGGGGCGCGGTGTGGGAGGAGGTCATCATCCACCTGCCGGAGTCGGTCCGGCTGGTGGCGCTGTCGGCGACGGTGAGCAACGCCGAGGAGTTCGGCGAGTGGCTGGGCGACGTGCGCGGTGACACCACGGTCATCGTCGACGAGCACCGCCCGGTGCCGCTGTGGCAGCACATGATGATCGGCAACCGGATCTACGACATGTTCGTCAACGACGACCTGACGCCGCGCATCAACCCCACGCTGATGCGGGTGACCAGGGACGCCGAGCGGCTGACGGCGGGCCGGGGGAGGGGCCGGGGCTACGGCCGGCCGCAGCGGGCCAGGCCGCCGGACCGGGTCCAGGTGATCGAGAAGCTCGACTCCGAGGGGCTGCTGCCGGCGATCACGTTCATCTTCTCCCGTGCGGGCTGCCAGGCGGCGGTGCAGCAGTGCCTCTACGCGGGCATCAGGCTCACCACCGACCGCGAGCGGCACGAGATCCGCCAGCTCGTCGACGAGCGCACCGCCCACCTGCCCGACGAGGACCTCGCGGTGCTGGGCTACCTGGAGTGGCGCGAGTGCCTGGAGCGCGGGCTCGCCGCCCACCACGCGGGCATGCTGCCGGCCTTCAAGGAGGTCGTGGAGGAGCTGTTCACGCGGGGGCTGGTCAAGGCGGTCTTCGCGACGGAGACGCTGGCGCTGGGCATCAACATGCCGGCCCGCAGCGTCGTGATCGAGAAGCTGGACAAGTGGAACGGCGAGACGCACGCCGACCTGACGCCGGGCGAGTACACCCAGCTCACCGGCCGGGCGGGGCGGCGCGGCATCGACGTCGAGGGCCACGCCGTGGTGCTGTGGCAGCCGGGCATGGACCCGCTGTCGGTGGCGGGGCTGGCCGGCACGCGGACCTATCCGCTGCGTTCCAGCTTCCAGCCGTCGTACAACATGGCGGTCAACCTGGTGGGGCAGTTCGGCCGCGAGCGGGCGCGGACGCTGCTGGAGGAGTCGTTCGCGCAGTTCCAGGCCGACCGGGCGGTGGTGGGGCTGGCCAAGCAGCTCCGCAAGCACGAGGACGCGCTGGAGGGCTACCAGGAGGCCATGACGTGCCACCTGGGCGACTTCCCCGAGTACGCCGCGCTGCGGCGGCGGCTGTCGGACCGGGAGGCCGAGCTGTCCAGGCAGCGCGGCGCGGCCCGGCGGGCGGCGGCGGTGCGGTCGCTGGAGGCGCTGCAGCCGGGCGACGTGATCCGGGTGCCGGGCGGGCGGCGGGCGGGGCTGGCGATCGTCCTCGACCCGGGCCGCAACCCGCGCGGGCACGGCCCGAGCCCGCTGGTGCTGACGATCGGCAAGCAGGTCAAGAAGCTCGACCCGGCCGACTTCCCGGTGCCGGTCGAGCCGCTGGAGAAGCTGCGCATCCCGAAGAACTTCAACGGCCGCTCCCCGAAGGAGCGCGCCAACCTGGTCTCCACGCTGCTGGCCAAGATCGGCGACCGTGACCTCGGCAAGCCGCCGCGCGTGCGTGACCACGCGATGGAGGACGACGAGATCAACGAGCTGCGCAGGCGCATCCGTCAGCATCCGTGCCACGGCTGCGACGAGCGCGAGGACCACGCCCGCTGGGCCGAGCGCTACTACAAGCTGCTGCGCGAGACCGAAGGGCTGCGCCGGCGGGTGGAGGGCCGCTCGCATGTCATCTCGCGGACGTTCGACCGCATCTGCTCGGTGCTGGAGCAGCTCGGCTACCTCGACGGCGAGACGGTCACCGACGAGGGCCGCCGCCTCGGCCGCCTCTACACCGAGCTGGACCTGCTGACGGCCGAGAGCCTGCGCCAGGGCCTGTGGGAGGAGCTGGACCCGGCGGAGCTCGCGGCGTGCGTGTCGGCGCTGGTGTTCGAGTCACGGGCGGCCGACGACGCGCGCCGGCCGAAGATCCCGGCCGGGCGGGCGCAGGACGCGCTGACGGCGATGCTGCGGCTGTGGGGGGAGCTGGAGGGCATCGAGTCCGACCACGGGCTGTCGACGCTGCGCGAGCCGGATCTGGGGTTCGCGTGGGCGGCGTTCCGGTGGACGAAGGGGCACACGCTCGACGCGGTGCTGATGGACGGCGTCAACGGCAACGAGCTGGCCGCCGGCGACTTCGTCCGGTGGGTCAAGCAGCTCATGGACCTGCTGGGGCAGCTCCAGAACGCGGCGGCGCCGGGCAGCAGGATCAGGCAGACGGCGGGCAAGGCGGTCGACGCGATGCGGCGCGGTGTGGTGGCGTACTCGTCGCTGACCTGACGCGCGGGGCGCCGGTCTCGCGGGCCGGCGCCCTCATTCGTCGCCGTGGGCGGCGCCCGCGACGGTGAGCACGAGCCCGAGCAGGCCGGTGACGATCGCGGCGGCCGTCAGCGTGCCGCCGTCGAACACCAGGTGGAGCAGGCCGAAGTCGCGGTCGAAGACGTGGGCCGCGACGAGGGCGCCGAAGCCCTGGATCATGAGGAGCGCGCCGAGGGTCGTCATGGGTCCCATCGTGGCGAGCCGTGACGGGGGCGGGCATCGGCCGAAAGTAGCGGTCGGGCCGACTTGTGGCCACGTCCGGGAGGCGTTCTCTTGGCGCCGGCGTGGCGTTTCTTTGGTTCTTTTACTCGTTTGCGGCGGATTTAACAAGAAGGGCGAAACGCCGTTCTCGTCGCGCTTTACCGGTCAAACTTTCACGGTTTCATCGGAAATGTCGTGATTTATGTGAATTGAGCGGGTAACGTCCGAATTGTCAAGTCTTCAGCCGTTCAACGGGGGAGGAATCATGACGAACACTCAGCTCACACACGTCGGCTACCAGCAGGGATGGGGCTGCCGACGCCGCCGCTGGCGCCGCCGCTGGTCCTGCGGCCGGCGCAGGTGGTGGGGCTGGGGGTGCTGAGAGTGCCCCGTGAGAGCCGGCGGCTGAGCCGCCGGCTCTCCTTTTCCGCCTCCGGCCGAGAACTCGCGCCGGCGATCACCCTTCGCCGGACTTTCCGCGAGTTCTGGCCGGACACTCGCGGGCTGCGGCGGCTGTTCGCGGCCGGAGTGGTGTTCGCCATCCTGGCCGCGTTGTGCGAGGTCGCCGCGATCCGCCTGTTCGGCCACATCACGGACGAGGTGCTCACCACCCGGGACCTGGGGGCCTTCTGGGCTCCCGCGTTCAGCTGGCTGGGGCTCGCCGCGGTCGCGGGGGTCGCGTCCTTCGCCGGGACGTACATCACCGCCCTCGGGGCCGAACGCTTCCTGCTGAGACTGCGTGACCGGATCTTCGGGCACCTGCAGACGCTCGCGCCCGACTACGCCGAGAAGCGGCGGCTCGGCGACCTCATGGCCCGGCTCACCGACGACGTCGAGGCCATCGAGGAGCTCGTCGGCTCGGGGCTGGTCAAGGCGATCACCACCGCCGCCAGCGTGGTGTTCTTCGCCGGGGCCGCGTTCCTCGTCCGCTGGGACCTGGCGCTCGTCACGCTCGCCCTGATCCCGGCGTTCCTGCTGGTGTCGAAGGTGTTCGCGGCGAGGTTCCGCGTCGCCGCCGCGCGCGAGCGGCACAGCAACGGCGCGATGAACAGCGTCCTGGAGGAGGGGCTGGCCAACCAGCCGCTGGTGCAGGCGTACAACCGGCAGCGCGACGAGGCGCGCAGGCTGCACCGCGAGGGACGGACCTGGCTGCGCGCCAACCTGTCGCAGGCGTGGCTGTCCGGCCTGTACAGCCCGGTCGTGCAGGTGATCGAGACCGTCTGCCTGATCGTCGTGCTCGGCGTCGGCGCGTGGGAGATCGCCGCCGGCCGGCTGACCATCGGCGGGCTGCTGGCCTTCGCCGCGTACCTGGCGCTGCTCTATCCGGCCGTCCAGGGGCTCGGCGAGCTGGCGCTCACCGTGTCGGAGGCCGCCGCGGGCTCCGACCGGATCATCGAGGTGCTGCGGGCCCGGCCCGCCGTCACCGACGCGCCCGGCGCCGTCGCCGCGGATCGTGGCCGGGGTCGGGTGGAGTTCGACCGGGTCGGGTTCGCCTATCCGGGGCGCGCCTCGCGACCCGCGCTGCGCGAGGTGTCCTTCACCGCCGAACCGGGGGAGGTGCTGGTGATCACCGGGCCCAGCGGGGCGGGCAAGTCCACGCTGGCCAAGCTGCTGCTGCGCTTCTACGACCCGGACGAGGGCCGCGTCCTGCTGGACGGCGCCGACGTCCGCGGACTGACGCGCGAGTCGCTGCGCGAGAACGTCACCGTGCTGCACCAGGAGACGCTGCTGTTCTCCGGGTCGGTACGGGACAACATCGCCTACGGGCGGCCGGGAGCCTCCATGGAGGAGATCGTCCGGGCCGCGCGGACGGCGGGCGTGCACGACTTCGTCAAGGACCTGCCCCAGGGGTACGACACGCCGGTGGGGCAGCGTGGGCGGCTGCTGTCAGGAGGGCAGCGGCAGCGGGTCGCGATCGCCAGGGCCGTCCTGCGGGACGCGCCGGTGCTGGTGCTCGACGAGCCCATGACCGGGCTGGACGAGGAGACGGCCGCGCAGGTCATGGGGCCGCTGGGGCGGCTCATGGCCGGGCGGACCACGATCCTCATCACGCACGACCTGCGGCAGGTGCCGCCGGGCTCGCGCGTCATCGGGCTGCGGCCGGTGCCCCGGCACGAGCGCATCCGCCTCCGGCGCGCCGGCCTCCCGCGCCTGGCCAGGGACAGGACCGGCACGCGCCGCGGCGCCTCCCGCGCCGGCCGCCAGGAAGCGGCCCACCAGGCGGACGCCGGGCGAGGCCGCCGGCTCGCGCCTGAGCGTGGCAGCCAGGGCTTGGGGTCCGAGCCTGAGCCGATCTCCGGGCCGTGAGGCGGTGGGGCCGCGTATGAGACACCCGTCCTTTCCGAGGGCGGGTGTTCTCGTGTGGTCGGGGCTGTATGTCCGGGAAGTCCGCCCGTAGAATCGGAGAGAACTCTCCGGTTGCCGGGTGAAGGCGGGTGGAGCGCATGGGCGACGATCACAGCACGGCCAGGCCGCTCCGCGCGGACGCCCGCCGCAACCGGGAACGGGTGCTGCAGATCGCCCAGGAGGCCCTGGCCAGCGACGGCCTGGCCATCTCCTTCGACGAGATCGCCCGCAGGGCCGGGTTCGGCGTCGGCACCGTCTACCGGCACTTCCCGACCAGGGAGGCCCTGTTCGAGGCGGTGCTGCTCGGCCGGATGGAGCGCTTCGTGGCCGACGCGCGGGCGCTCGCCACCGCGGAGGACCCGGGCCGGGCGTTCTTCGGCTGGTTCCGCGCGGTGGTCGAGCAGGCGTCCGCCAACCAGGCGCTGTGCGAGATGCTGGAGGGCGGCGCGGTCCCGGCGTTCCGGCGCGGCACCACGCTGGAGGCCGACTTCGCCGCCGCGCTGGGCCGGCTGCTGCAGCGCGCCCAGCGGGCCGGGGCGGTGCGCGGCGACCTCCGCGCCGAGGACGTCCAGGACCTGCTGCGCGGCTGCCTCACCGCCGAGCGGCGGGCGCGGGCCAGAGGCGGGAAGGTCCCGATGGCCGAGGTGGTCTGCGACGGCATGCGCTCACACCCCCGCTGAGCCCCGCCCACGAGGGGGAGCGTCTCAGGGGGAGCCGTCGAGGGTGAAGCGGACCTCGCGGGTGGACGGATCGGCCTTGGTCAGGCGGACCGTGACCCGCGCGCCGAGCGGTAGCGCCCCGTCGCAGCGGGCGATCACCGCGGGATCGACGAGCTGGACCTGGCCGCCGCCGCGCCGCTCGTCCACGTCGATCACCACCGCCTCGAACGCCTCCCCGACCCGCCCCCGCAGCAGGAACGCCTCCACCAGGTCCACGCACGCCCGGTCCACCGCCGAGGCCCGCCGCCCGGACACCGCCATCAGCTCCGGCAGGCCGGCGAGACCCGCCCGCACGTCGGCGGGCACCGGCTCGCCGGCCGCGACCGCCAGGCACACCTCGGTCGCGTACCGGTCGACCAGCCGCCTGAGCGGGGCCGTGACGTGCGCGTACGGCGCCGCGACCGCCGCGTGCTCCGCCTCCTTCGGCGGCGCCCCGTCGAACGCCTCGTAGCCGGAGCCGCGCAGCAGCACCCGCGACTCGTGCAGGAACGCCGCCTGCCGCGGGTTCTTCGGATCCAAGCCGTGCACCACCTCGCCGTACCCGGCGCCGTCCGGCCACGGCACGTCCAGCGCCTCCGCCACCCGGCGGACCTTGGCCAGGTCGTCCCGCCGGGACGCGGGCAGCACGCGCAGGATGCCGATCTCCGCGTCGAGCATCATCGCGGCCGCGGCCATGCCGGTCAGCAGCGAGATCTGCGCGTTCCACGCCTCGGCGGGCAGCGGCAGCCGGAACTCCAGCCGGTAGCCGTCGCCGTCCGGGACGACCTCCTGCTCGGGCGTCGGCAGGGTGACGCCTCCGCGCTCGCGCTCCAGCTCCAGCCGCAGCCGCCCGATCTCGGCCAGTAACCCGAGCACGCCGTCGGCGGTGCCGGTGTCGACGGCGGCCTGCACGTAGGCGTAGTCGAGGCGTTCGCGGCTGCGTACCAGGGCGCGCCGCACGTCGGCGCCGATCGTCCGGCCGTCGGCGTCGAGGTCGATCCGCCACACCGCGGCCGGGCGGGGCAGGCCGGGCAGCAGGCTGGCCGCGCCCTCGGACAGGACCTGGGGATGCAGCGGGACCTTGCCCTGTGGCATGTACACCGTCTCGCCCCTGGCCCGGGCCTCGGCGTCGATGATCCCGCCGGGGCGGACGAACGCGCCGACGTCGGCGACGGCGTACCAGACCCGGTAGCCGGCGCGCAGCCGTTCCAGGTGGAGGGCCTGGTCGAGGTCCAGGGAGCCGGGCGGGTCGATGGTGACGAACGGCACGTCCGTGAGATCCTCGCCGCTGAGCCGCGGCACCTGCGCCACCCACGCCGCCTCGTCCAGCACGACGGGCGGGAAGCCGGTGGGCAGCGCCAGCTCCCGCCCGATCCGGTCGAACCCGTCTTCCAGCTTCAGCGGGATCTCTTCGGGAACCTGAATCATCGACACGCGCACAACCTATCGAGACCGCCTCACGGCGGGGCTTTTTGCGAAATTACCGCTTTGCGTGATCGCTCACATTACGCTGCTGCCCCGGTAGGTACGAGGGGGAGCGCAACGTGTGGATCGCAGTCGCGGTGCCGGCCGCCGCCGTCGTCGGGATCGTGCTCTGGTGGCTGCGCCGTGAACGGCCCGCCCGCGCGGACACCGGCGGCGCTCTCACGGCCGGGCGGGCGGTGGAGTGGGAGCCGGGCCTGACGCCGGAGGCGGACGCCGCGTTCGTGGAGGGGCTGGGCGCGTACGACGCCACGGGCGAGGCACTGCGGCCGGACTGGGACCGGGGAGTGCTGGCCGTGGACGGGACGCCGCCGCTGCTGGTCTCGCTGCCGCTGCTCGCCGGCGGGTTCGCCGCCCTGGGTGAGGCCGCACCTGGGTACGCCCCCCGGCGGAGCGGGAGCGCGACACCCTGACGGCGGCCTGCGCCCCGCCCTCGGACTGAACCTCCGTCACCCCCCGCCGGCCTCTTCCCGGCCGGCCGCCGCGGCGCAGGCGGCCTCCAGACGCTCGAACGGGCCTGGACCGTCGTGCGGCTTCGCCGGCGCGCCGAGGTGGCGGACGCGAAGCTCGTCCATGAGCTCCTCCAGGAACGCCGGGCCCTGGTCGCGCAGGAACTGCTGCCGGGCTCGGAGCTCGTCGCTGCCCGGGCGCCAGTCGAGGCCCCAGTCGCCGAGGGCGTGGATGACGGGCAGAGTCCGGATGCCGGCCTCGGTGAGGCTGTAGCGGGCACGCTGTCCCCGTACGGCGGTGCCGCGGGTGAGGATCCCCGCCTCGACGAGCCGTACGAGGCGGTCGGCGAGGATGTTCGAGGCGATGCCCTCGGCCGACCCGGTGAGCAGCCCACGGAAGTAGCGGCGGTCGCCGAACATGATGTCGCGCAGCACGAGCAGCGACCAGCGGTCTCCGAGCACCTCGACGGCGGCGTTGACCGGACAGCCGGACCGTGGTTCCACGATTCCCTCCTTGACAGGTATTTCGCCCTCCCGATAGTAGTTGCATACTACAACCACTTGGGATGAGGAGCTGATGGGCCGCTTCGTCTATGCGATGCAGGTATCCCTCGACCTGCGCATCGAGCAAGTTCCGGGGGACAACGGCGCCGGCGAGTGGCTGCGCGTCGACGAGGAGCTGCACCGCGCGGCCAACGAGCTGACGAGGGCGCTCGCGCTCATGGTCCACGGCCGGGTGTACTACGAGGTGATGGAGGAGTACTGGCCGCGGGCGCACGAGGACACGTCGCTGCCGGACGTCATGCGGGAGTACGGCGAGATCTGGACCGCCAAGCCCAAGGTGCTGGTCTCCCGCACGCGCCGCGACGCCGGTCACAACACCCGGGTCATCGGCGGCGACGACGCGATCGAGCAGCTCGCCGCCCTGCGGGCCGGGACCGACGGCGGCATCAGCGTGGGCGGCGCGACGCTCGCGACGCAGCTGCTCAGGGCGGGGCTCCTCGACGAGCTGCTGCTCTTCACCCATCCCGCGGTCCTCGGCTTCGGCAGGCCGCTGTTCGACGACTACGACGTGCCGATCGAGCTCGACCTGATCGAGCAGCGGTCGTTCAGCCAGGGGGTCACGATGCACCGCTACGCCGTGCAGGACGTGAAGGAGGCGAGCTCGTGCTGACCCGGGTCGCGGAGGGTGTGCTGGTCCACGAGAGCGCGTTCGTGCAGAGCAACGCCGTCGTGGTGCAGGGCCGGGCCGGCGTGCTGCTCATCGATCCCGGGGTGACCGGGTCCGAGCTGGACTGCCTCGCGGACGACCTCGCCGCATCGGGTCAGCCCGTGGTGGCGGGGTTCTCCACGCATCCGGACTGGGATCACCTGCTCTGGCACGCCCGGCTCGGCGAGGCGCCCCGCCACGGCACGGCGCGCTGCGCGGACACCGTCAGGGACCTGCTGTCGGACCCGGACGTGACGGCCCGCGTCGCCGACCACCTGCTGGAGACGGAGATCGCCGGGCAGGTGCCGCTGGACCTGTTCGGCCTCGTCACCGGCCTGCCCCCCGGGACCGGGCAGATCCCCTGGGACGGCCCTCAGGTCCGGATCATCGAGCATCAGGCGCACGCCCCGGGGCACGCGGCGCTGCTGATCGGGGAACGCCGGGTTCTCGTCGCCGGCGACATGCTCTCCGACGTCCTGGTCCCGATGCTCGACCTGGAGGGCGCCGCCGACCCGGTCGAGGACTACCTCGCCGCGCTGGAGCTGCTCCAGGACGTGGCGGCCGACGTCGACGTCGTCGTCCCCGGCCACGGGTCCGTCGGCGGGCCCGGCGAGGCGCAGGCGCGGATCGACCTGGACCGGGCGTACGTACGGGCGTTGCGTGACGGCCGGGCTCCCGCCGACCCGCGGATCGGCCCGTCGGCCAGGCCCGGCTGGGAGTGGGTGAGCGGCATCCACGAAGGGCAGCTCCAGCGTCTCGCCCGATGAGGCGCCGCGCCGGCGACGGCGTCAGCCGCCGCCCTCGGCGCGGCCCTCACGCCAGTACCCCATGAACGCGACCGCCCGCCGGTCCATCCCCCGCTCGCCCACCAGATGCCGCCGCAGCGTCTTGATCACGCCCGCCTCGCCCGCCAGCCAGGCGTACAGCGGGTCGGCGGCGTCCTCCTGCGGCACCTCCCACAGCTCCCCGGCGTCCACGTCGACGTCCATGTCCGCGTCGGGGGCGGCGTCGCGGAGGCCGTCAGGCCGCCCGCCGGAGGAGGACAGCAGCCGCTGGGCGGCGGCCTGGACGGCGGGGACGAGCTGTCCGCCGCGCTCGCCGCCGTTCCTGGCGAGCCAGCCGACGCGCACCGAGCAGGAGGTCTCGACGGGCAGGGCGTCGTCGTCGAAGGGCACCTCCATCAGGGCCTCGCCGGTGACCCCGGCGGGCAGGCGCTCCAGGACGGAGCAGATGGCGGGCACGGCGGTCTCGTCGCCGGCGAGCAGCACGGTGGTGCCGCCGGTGGGCAGCCGGAACTCCAGCCCGCCGTGCACCCCGTCGTAGCGGGCGTCGGGGCCGAGGATCGCGGCCTCGTCGCCTGGCTGGACCCGCTCCGCCCAGCGGGCGACCGGCCCGCCGTCGGGGTGCATGACGACGTCCACGTCCAGCTCGCCGGCGTGCGCCCGCACCTGGCGCGCGGTGTAGGTGCGGATGGGGTTGCGCCTGGAGTCGTCGAGCTGCCGCCACTGCTGGTACCAGTCCGCCCCGGACGGCAGGTACGACAGCCCGCACCCGGGCAGCGGCAGGACGAGCTTGATCCGCTGGTCGTAACCGTTGTCGGCGAAATGGCACAGGTCGTCCCCGGTGAAGGTGACCCGCAGGAACGACGGGCTCAGCCGCCGCAGCCGGTCCACCTGGACGTGGAACATGTGAAACGGCGAGCTCATCCCCGACTCCTCCAGCAACGTTAGGTGAGCCTAACCTAAACGATCGCCGGAGGGCTGGCCACCGTGCGGGCCGCTCACGGCCGCGCACGCAGGGGAGTCACCGCAGGTGGCGGCCTGGATCACCGAACTCGACAAGCCGCTGTGATGAAACTTTCAGCGGCGATTGACACCGGGAAAGCGCTTACCTACGCTGTGGCGTGTTCGCTTTCACGTACGTCGATCATGTATGTGAACGGATGCTCGCTGGGGGGACACCATCCGCAGACCTGACAGGTCTGCCCGGGCCGGCAAGGAGCAGAAACGTGCGACACGAATCCATCGGCAGGACGGGCGCGGTCCTCGCGGGCGTCGTCACCCTCACCGCCTCCGCGGTGACCGGCGTCGTCATGGCCTCGGCGGCGGAGGCCGCTCCCGCGCCCGGGGCGTACACGATCGTGAACAACGCGAGCGGCCTGTGCCTCACCGTGCCGGGCGCCGGAACGTCCGACGGCGTCCAGCTCACCCAGGCCGGCTGCGGCGGCTCCGGCCAGGTCTGGAACCTGGCCGCCGCCGGCTCCGGCTACACGGTCAAGGCCGCCCACAGCGGCAAGTGCGCGGGCGTGGAGGGCGCGAGCACCTCCGCGGGCAAGGCCGTGCAGCAGGAGAGCTGCACCGGCGCCTCGTCCCAGACCTGGACGGTGACCGAGTCCGGCGGCACCGTCAGGATCGCCAACGCCAACGGCGGCAAGTGCCTCAACACCAAGGACAACTCCACCTCCTCCGGCGCCCTGGTGCAGGTCAACTCCTGCGACTCGGTCGCCACCAAGCAGTGGAGGCTGGCGCCCGCGAGCGGCGGCACCACCGGCCCGACCCCGACGACCACGCCCACCACGCCGCCGCCCGGCGGCGGAACCCCGAACGGCCTGGTCGGCTGGGCCACGCAGGGCGGCGGCACCACGGGCGGCGGCGGCACCAGCCCGACCACCGTCACCTCCTCCTCGGCCCTGTCCAGCGCCCTGTCCGCGAGCGGCGCGGCGGTGATCCGGGTCTCCGGCACGATCTCCTGCTCAGGCATGCTGAAGGTCGGCTCCAACAAGACGATCCTCGGCAACTCCGGCGCCGTCATCTCCGGCTGCGGGCTCAACATCTCCCAGGCGTCCAACGTCATCGTCCGCAACCTCACCTTCAGGAACTGGAACGACGACGCCATCAACGTCCAGTACTCGACCCGGGTGTGGATCGACCACAACAGCTTCAGCAACGGCTACGACGGCGCGGTCGACGTCAAGCGGGCCAGCGACTACGTCACCATCTCCTGGAACAGGGTCAGCTCCCACGACAAGACGATGCTGCTCGGCCACGACGACGGCAACGGCTCGGAGGACCGCGGCCACCTGCGGGTGACCTACCACCACAACTGGTTCGACGGCACCAACCAGCGCCACCCGCGGGTGCGCTTCGGCAACCCGGTGCACGTCTACAACAACTTCTACGGCAACATCGGCAGCTACGGCGTAGCCTCCACCCAGGAGGCGGGCGTGCTGGTCGAGGGCAACTACTTCGAGAACACCGACGACCCGTACCACCGGGGCGAGGGCGACTCCGGCCCGGGCAGCCTGGTCGCGCGCAACAACTGCTTCGTCAACTCCGGCAGCGGCGAGGCGGGCGGCAGCGTCGCCTCCATCCCCTACTCCTACACGCTGGACACCCCCTGCAACGTCAAGTCCATCGTGACCGGGGGCGCGGGCGCCGGGCGGATCTCCGTCTGAACGCCGTCCCCACCCCGATCGAGGCCCCTCCGGCGACCGCCCGCCGGAGGGGCCTTCCCTCGCCTGGCGGGGCCGGGTTCGATAGCGTCTTTCCGCGCGTCACACCCCCTGAGCCCGTTTGCGTGAGGAGCCCGGCTTGTCCTTCCTGATGCTGTCCGCGGCGGATGTCGCCCTCCTGCTCGACGCCTCCGGCCCCGGCCTGCCCCGCGTCCGCCACTTCGGCGCCGCGCCCGGCACGGACGACGGGGCCGAGCTGCTTCCCCTGCTGGCGTCCCTGGTGCCGGCGCCGCCGCTGCTGCCCGCCCAGGGCGACGGCTGGTACGGCCGCCCCGGCCTCGCGGGCTCCCGCGACGGCGAGCACTGGCCGGTGCGCTGGACGACGGCAGGCGTGGACGTCTCGGCGGAGCCGGGCCGGGGCGGCACCGTGACGGTCACGGCCGCCGACGAGCGGGCGGGCCTGGCGCTGGTGAGCGAGGTGGCCATGGACGCCCACGGCGTGGTGACGCTGCGGCACACGGTGACGAACACGGCCGCCTCGGCGTACCGGCTGGCGGGCCTGGTGTGCGCGCTGCCGGTGCCGGCGCGGGCCGACGAGCTGCTGGACTTCACCGGGCGCTGGGCGCTGGAGAAGGTGCCGCAGCGGCGGGCGTTCGGGCACGGCGTGTGGAGCAGGGAGAACCGGCGCGGCAGGACCGGGCACGACGCGACCGGCCTGCTCGTGGCGGGCGGCGCGGGCTTCGGCTTCCGCTCCGGCGAGGTGTGGGCGGTGCACGCAGGCTGGAGCGGCGACCACGTCCACTACGCCGAGCGGCTGCAGGAGGGGGCGGCGCTGCTGGGGGCGGGCGAGCTGCCCGAGCCCGGCGAGATCGTCCTGCGGCAGGGCGAGAGCTACCGCACGCCGCTCGTCTACTTCACCTGGTCGGCGGAGGGCCTGGACGGGGCGAGCGCCCGGCTGCACGACCACCTGCGCGCCGCCCGGCCGCTGCCGGTCCGGCCGGTCACGCTCAACAACTGGGAGGCGACGTACTTCGACCACGGTCTGGACCGGCTGCTGGAGCTGGCCGGCCGGGCCGCGGCGGCCGGGGTCGAGCGGTTCGTGCTCGACGACGGCTGGTTCCGCCACCGCCGCGACGACCGGGCCGGGCTCGGCGACTGGTACGTCGACGAGGGCGTCTGGCCCGCCGGCCTGCACCCGCTGGCGAAGCGCGTGCGCGAGCTCGGCATGCAGTTCGGCCTGTGGTTCGAGCCGGAGATGGTCAACCCGGACTCCGACCTGGCCCGCGCCCACCCCGACTGGGTCCTCGGCCACGCCGGGCGCCTGCCGCCGCCGCACCGCAACCAGCAGACGCTCGACCTGGCCAGGCCCGAGGTGTACGCGTACCTGCTGGAGCGCATCGACGCGCTGATCGGCGAGTACGCCCTCGACTACCTCAAGTGGGACCACAACCGCGACATCGCCGAGCCCGTCCACGACGGGGTGTCGGGCGTGCACGCGCAGACCCTCGCGGCCTACCGCCTGCTGGACGAGCTGCGCGCCCGCCATCCGGGGCTGGAGATCGAGTCGTGCTCGTCGGGCGGCGCCCGCGTCGACTACGGGGTGCTGGCGCGTACCGACCGGGTGTGGGCCTCCGACAGCAACGACGCACTCGACCGGCAGGCGATCCAGCGCTGGACCGGGCTGCTGGTGCCGCCGGAGCGCATGGGGGCGCACGTCGGCGCGCCGCGCGACCACATCACCGGCCGGTCGCTGCCGCTGGCCTTCCGCGCGGGCACCGCCCTGTTCGGGCACATGGGCGTGGAGTGGGACCTCACCTCGGCGAGCGAGGCGGAGCTGGAGGAGCTGGCCGTCTGGATCGCGCTGCACAAGCGGCTGCGGCCGGTGCTGCACGCTGGGCGGGTGGTCCGCGCCGACCATCCGGACCCGTCGGCGCTGCTGCACGGCGTGGTGCTGCCGGAGCGGGCGGTGTTCGGCTACGCGCAGCTCGCCTCGCGGCCGGAGTCGGCCCCCGCGCCGCTGCGGCTGCCGGGCCTGGACCCGGCCGCCCGCTACGAGGTGCGCGTGGCCGGTCCGGTGCCCGGCTCGGCGCTCATGCCGTGGTGGGCGAGTGAGCCGGTGCGGCTGCCGGGGGCGGCGCTGGCCGAGCTGGGGCTGCCGGCCCCGGCGCTCCAGCCCGCCTCGGTGGTGGTGATCGAGCTGGAGCGGGTCTGACGGGCTCGCGCGGCTACCGGGGCACGTTGTAGGGGTAGGGGGCCGGGTAGGCGACGGGCGCGGGCCGCCAGGCCGCCCAGTCGATCCGTACGCGCTCGCGCCGCTGCCGGTCGACCTTGACCGGCAGCACCGCGCCGGGCGCGAGGATCCCCGCCGGGACGCGCGGCAGCGACTGCCGGTGCGTGACCCGGTAGACCTCGCCGTCGGCGGCGCGCACGGCGAGCACGAAGCGCGCCACCGGCCGCTCGTCGACCGACATGCCGGTGTCGCTCACGGACTCGACGACGGCCTGCGCGGGGACGCCGGTGGCGAGCAGCCGCCGCCCGCCCCACGCGGTGACGGCGAACGGCACCCAGACCCCGGCCGTGATGAGCATCGTCACACCTGCGATCGCCAGGGGCAGCCACATTCCCGAGCTCACTGTCTCTCCCCGTTCTTCCTGTTCTCCGACCTTCCTGGTGTTTTCTAGGCTTGGCCGTTTGCATGCCGCTTGATCACCGCTTGCGAAATCCCGGCTTCACGCAGGGCCGCCGATGGGAACGCATAGAGGCACAGTGAAAAGCCCGGTAGCCTTCGTGTCGATTCACCACAAATCACCCCATCTTCGGGAGCACACCTTGACAGCTCACGGCGACGCCGGCCAGCTCCGCATGAAGGAACTCCTGCGGGAGCGGGAGGAGACCGTCCTCAAGCGCTGGACCGACATCGCGGGCGCCACCGTCGGTGGCAGGGCGGACCGCAGCGTGCTGGCCGGGCGGCTGCGCGAGATCTACCACGCGCTCACGCAGTTCATCGGAGAGGGAGGGGACGCCTCCGACCTGCGCGGACTGCTCGCCGACCTGTCACGGGCCCAGGCACGGGAGGGCTTCACGCCGTCGGAGACCGCCGCCGTGGTGTTCGGACTGAAGGAGGCGGTGTACGCGCTGATCGAGTCCGAGGACGACGCGGCGACCCTGCGCGGCTACATCTGGCTGTCGGGGCACATCGACGACCTGGGCCTGTTCACGTTCGAGACCTTCGTCAGCGCCCGCGAGCGGATCATCACCGACCAGGCCGAGCAGCTCCTGGAGCTGTCCACGCCGGTGGTCAAGCTGTGGGACGGCATCCTCGCGGTGCCGCTGGTCGGCACGCTCGACTCCGCCCGTACGCAGGTGGTGATGGAGAAGCTGCTCCAGGGGCTGGTGGAGACCGGCTCCGAGCACGCGGTGATCGACATCACCGGCGTGCCGGCCGTCGACACCCAGGTGGCGCAGCACCTGCTCAAGGCGGTGGTGGCGGCCCGCCTGATGGGCGCCGAGTGCGTCATCTCCGGCATCCGCCCGCAGATCGCCCACACCATCGTCACCCTCGGCATCGAGTTCGGCGACATCGTCACCAAGTCCTCGCTGGCCGACGCCCTCGCCTACGCGCTGCGCAAGAGCGGGGTGCAGGTCACGCAGCGGGCCGACAAGCACGTCGTGGTCGGGCTGGAGCGAGCCTGATGGAACGTGTCCCCGTTCTCAAGCTCGGCGACCTCCTCATCGTCTCGATCCAGATAGACCTGCAGGACCAGAGCGTGCTCATGCTCCAGGAGGACCTGGCGGACGCGATCGTCGAGAGCCGGGCCCGCGGCGTGATCATCGACATCACCGCCGTGGAGATCGTCGACTCCTTCATCGGCCGCATGCTCTCGACCATCGCCTCGATCTCCCGCATGCTGGACGCGGAGACCATCGTCGTGGGCATGCGCCCGGCGGTCGCGATCACGCTGGTCGAGCTGGGCCTGTCGCTCGGCGGCGTCCGCACCGCCCTCAACCTGGAGAAGGGCGTCGCGATGCTCAAGGAGCGCGACGGAGCCGACGCGGCAGCGGTGCCGGAGTGACGTCCGTCATCGAGCTCGCCATCGCGGGCAACAGCGACGTGGTCATCGTGCGCCAGCAGGTGCGTAACAGCGCCCAGCAGGTCGGCCTGTCGCTGGTGGACCAGACCAAACTGGTCACCGCGGCCAGCGAGCTCGCCCGGAACGCCCTGATCTACGCCGGGGGCGGCCGGGTGCGGATCGAGGTCGTCAACAACGGCGTACGCGACGGCCTGCGCCTGGACTTCACCGACGAGGGCCCCGGCATCCCCGACCTGGACCAGGCCCTGACCGACGGCTGGTCCACGGGCGGCGGCCTCGGCCTCGGGCTGAGCGGCTCGCGCCGGCTCGTCGACGAGTTCGACCTGGACTCCAAGACCGGCGAAGGGACCCGGGTCACAGTGATCAAGTGGGCGCGATGATCCGCTCCGGGGACCAGCCCTGGGTCCGCATCGAGGACGACAGCGCCATCGGGGCGGCCCGCCGGGCCGCCACGACGATGGCGGAGGCGTGCGGCTTCGGCGAGCACGACCGCGGGCGGGTCGCCGTCGCCGTCAGCGAGGCGGCCTCCAACCTGGTCAAGCACGCCGTCGAGGGCATGATGCTGATCCGGGCGCATCCCGAGTCGGCGACCGCCGTCGAGGTGATCGCCCTGGACAAGGGGCCGGGCATCCGCGACGTGCGCAGCGCGGTGCGGGACGGCTACTCCACGGCGGGCACCCTCGGCGTCGGCCTCGGCGGGATCACCAGAATGGCTTCGGCCCACGAGGTCTACTCGCTGCCCGGCCGTGGCACTGTGGTGACCATGTGCTTCACCGCCGCCGGCGCGCCGGCCCCCGTCTCCCGGGTGAGCGGGCTGACCCGCCCCATCGGGGAGGAGATCGTCTCGGGGGACGCCTTCGCGTACGTCGAGGGTGGCGACACCGCGATCGGCCTGCTGTGCGACGGACTCGGCCACGGCCCCGCCGCGGCCGCCGCCTCCCGCGAGGCGGTGCGGGTCTTCGAGCACCAGCACGATCTCCCTGTGCTGGAGCTGCTGGAGCGCGTCCACAAGGCGCTGACGGGCACCAGGGGCGGCGCCGTGGCCATCGCCCGGCTCGACCGCGCGCGCGGGACGGTCCGCTACGCCGGGCTCGGCAACGTCTCGGGCTGGATCGTGCACGCCGAGGGCCGGCAGGGCATGATCTCCGTGCCGGGCATCGCCGGGCACCAGCGCAGCCGCCTGCGCGAGTACGAGTACACCGTCCCCCCGCACAGCGTGCTCGTCATGCACTCCGACGGGCTCTCCGACCGCTGGGACCCGGTCTCCTTCCCCGGCCTGGCCGCCCGCTCCCCGGCCGTCGTGGCCGCCACCCTGCTGCGGGACGCCGGCACGCGCAGGGACGACGCCGCCGTGCTCGCCGTGGGGACGGCCCCATGACGCACGGCCCCGCGAGGAGGGCGCCGTGAGGGCGGCCCAGCTGGCCACGGTCACCGTCGCGGGCGAGGCGGACGTCTTCGCCATGCGCCAGATGGGCCGCGAGGTCGCCGCCGTGCTCGGCATGTCCCAGCAGGACCAGATCCGGGTGGCGACCGCGCTCAGCGAGCTGGGCAGGGAGATCGTCATCGAGGGCGCGGCCGGCATGGTCGTCGCCTTCGCCCTCGACCTCGGCGACCTCGTGATGGAGGTGAGCTTCTCCGACGCCGCCGCGCGCCACGTCGCCGAGGGCGTCACCATGGCCGGGCGGCTCATGGACATGGTCGACACCGGCGAGCGCGGCCGGGTGGTCCTGCGCAAGCGGCTGCCGGCGAGCGCGTCCGCGCTGTCGGCCGCCCAGGTCCGCGCCCAGGTCAACGCCCTGGCGCCGGCCAGCGCGCTGGACGAGCTGCGCCAGCAGAACCACGAGCTCGCCTCGACCCTGGAGGCGGTCCGCCAGCTCAACGCCGAGCTGGAGGAGACCAACCACGGGGTCATGGCGCTGTACAACCAGCTCTCCGCCGAGCTGGAGGAGACCAACCGCGGCGTCGTCGCCCTCTACGCCGAGCTGGACGAGAAGTCCATGCAACTGCGCGAGGCCAGCGACGCCAAGAACCGCTTCTGGGCCACGGTCAGCCACGAGCTGCGCACGCCGCTCAACTCGATCATCGGCCTGGTCCGGCTGCTGACCGGACCCGGCGGGGACCCGCTGGGCGAGGAGCAGGCGCGGCAGGTCGAGCTGATCGGCTCCTCGGCCGAGACCCTGCTCGCCCTGGTCAGCGAGCTGCTCGACATCGGCAAGGCCGAGTCGGGACGGCTCGACCCGCAGCTCACCACCGTCGACCTCGTCGCCCTGGCCGAACGGCTGCGCATGACCATGGGCCCGGCGCAGAGCACCGACCGGGTCACGCTGCGCGTGAGCGTCCCGCCGCCGCCGTTCACCATGCCGGCCGACGAGGCGATGCTCACCAGGATCCTGCGCAACCTGCTGGCCAACAGCCTGAAGTTCACCCAGGAGGGCGAGGTCGTGCTGGAGGTGGCCCACGACCTGGCCGCCAGCGAGACGGTCTTCACCGTCACCGACACGGGGATCGGCATCCCCGCCGAACACCTGGAACGGGTCTTCGAGGAGTTCTACCAGGTGCCGGGGCCCGCGCAGACCCGCGCCAAGGGCACCGGGCTCGGCCTGGCGTACGCGCGGCGGCTGGCCGAGGCGATGGGCGGCACCCTGACGCTGGCCAGCACGGTGGGAGAGGGCACCACTGCGGTGCTCCGGCTGCCGTACGAGCCGCACGACGTGCCCGTCGTGCGGCGCGTCCTCATCGCCGACGACGACGAGAACTTCCGCGCTGGGGTGCGGCGCATGCTCACCGGGTTCGCCGCGCACATCGACGAGGCGCCCGACGGCGCCGCCGCGCTCGCCGCGATGGCCGCCGCGCCGCCCGACCTGGCCCTGCTGGACCTGCTCATGCCCGGCCTCGACGGCACCGCCGTCCTGCAGCGCATGGCCGACGACGAGCGGCTGCGGGACGTGCCCGTGATCATCGTGACGCTCGCGCAGGCGCACCGCCGCCCCGAGCGGGCCGAGGCCGTGCTCGGCAAGCAGGGGCTGCGCAGGGACGTGCTGCTGAACGCCATCCGCCAGGCCCTGGGGAGCCGTGATGAGTGACGCGACGCCGTCGAGGGCGACGATCCTCGTCGTCGACGACACCCCGACCAAGCTCTACATCCTGTCGAGCTGGCTGCGCCGGGCCGGGTACGAGGTCGTCGAGGCCACCGGCGGCCTGGAGGCGCTGCACCGCATCGCCGACCTCCACCCCGACCTGGTGGTGCTCGACGTCCGGCTGCCGGACATCTCCGGCTACGAGGTGTGCGAGCGCATCAAGAGCGACCCCGCGACCTCCTCGATCCCCGTGATCCAGATCTCCGGAGCGGCGATCACCGCCGCCGACCGGGCGCTCGGCCTGCACCGCGGCGCCGACGGCTACCTGGCCGAGCCGATCGAGCCGGACGAGTTCGTCGCCACCGTGGAGGCGGCCCTGCGCTACCACCGGGCACGGCAGCGGGCCGAGCGCCTGGCCGCCCGCCTCGGCGCGCTCACCGACCTCACCCTGGCGATGAACGCCGCCCAGACCTTCGACGAGCTGCTGTCGACCGCCGTCTCGGGCACCAGCCGCATCCTGGGGCGCAAGGCCGGGGTGGTGGCCCTCGCGCCCGACGGGCGCACCAGGCGGCTGACCGCGCTGCCCCCGGAGGGGACCCCCACGTTCAGGACGGTCCAGCCCTCCGTGCTGGAGCTGCTCGGCGAGCGGGCCCTCGGCCAGCGGGCCGGCACCGAGTTCCTCATCATCCCGCACGACTACTGGTCGGCGATCGCGCCCGACACGCCGTCCCGGCTCGACATCACGGCCGTGCTGTCGCGCACCAAGCGCGACCGGCCGCCCGTCCTGCTCGGCGTGGAGCCGGACCCCGAGCTGGACGAGGACGAGCTGAGCATGCTGCGCCAGCTCGGCCAGGCCGTGGCGCTGGCGGTGGAGGCGCTGCGCGCCTACGCCGAGGAGCACGCCATCGCGCTGACCCTGCAGCGCAGCCTGCTGCCCTCGCGCGTCCCCCGGGTGCCGGGGCTCGACATCGTCTGGCGCTACCAGCCCGCGGTGGACAACGTCGAGGTGGGCGGCGACTTCTACGAGGTGCTGGAGCTGGGCGAGAAGGTCCTGGTCGCGGTCGGCGACGTCCAGGGCCACTCGCTGCTGGCCGCCACCGTGATGGCCGAGCTGCGCCACGCGCTGCGCGCCTCGCTCATCGGCAAGGTGGAGCTCGACCAGTCGTTGTCGCTGCTCAACGACGTGCTGCGCCGCTACCACCCGCGGATGACCGCGACCGTGTGCCTGACGCTGCTCGACCCGGTGACCGGCGAGGCGCAGATCGCCAACGCCGGCCACATCCCGCCGCTGCTGCTCGACGGCGACGGCGGGGCCCGCTACCACGAGCGCTTCGGCAACCTGCTCCTGGGTGTCGCCGAGGAGGTCTACCGGATCGACCGGGTCGTGGTGCCGCCGGGCGGCTCGGTGCTGATGTTCACCGACGGGCTCGTCGAGGACCGTGACAAGTATCTCGACGACAGCCTGGAGATCGCCCGGCGTGCCGCGGAGGAGATCGGCGACGACATGGACGAGGCGGCCGGCCGGCTCATCGACACCTTCGGCGCGCGCGAGGACGACGTCGCCTTGGTGATCGTCCGCCGCCACCCTCCGCTCATCGCTCGATGAGCGTGACCTCCAGCGAGTAGAGCGAGGCGCGGTAGACGTGCGAGCCGTGCTCGACCGCCCGGCCCTGGTCGTCGTAGGTGGTGCGGACCATGGTGAGCAGCGGGGCGCCGCGGCGCTCGTCCAGCAGCCGGGCCTCGGCCTGGGAGGCGGCGCGCGCCCCGATGCGCTGGTTGGCCACCCGCATGCGCACCCCCGCGCCGCGCAGCAGCTCGTACAGGCCGCGGCTCTGCAGGTCGGCGCGGGTGAGCTGGGCCAGGCCCAGCGGCAGCCAGTTGTGCAGCACGGCCAGCGGCTCGCCCGCCGCGAAGCGCAGCCGCTCCAGGTAGAGGATGTCCGCGCCGGGCTCGACGCCGAGGATGGCGGCGACGTCCTCGTCGGCCGTGCGCGGCTCCAGCGCCAGCACCTCCGTGGCCGGCTCCTGGCCGGAGCGGCGCAGGTCGTCGTAGAGGCTGGTCAGCTCGACCGAGCGCTTGACCTGGCCGTGCACCACCTGCGTGCCCACGCCCCGCTTGCGGACCAGCAAACCCTTGTCCACGAGGTACTGGATCGCCTGGCGGATCGTGGGGCGCGACAGGCCGAGCCGGTCGGCCAGCAGGATCTCGTTGTCGAGTCGTGAGCCGGGGGGCAGGTCGCCCCGCCGGATGGCCTCGGCGATCTGCTCGGCCACCTGGAAGTAGAGCGGCACGGGGCTGGATCGATCCAGGTCGATCGCCAGGTTCGAGGTCATGCTGATCAGCTTAACCGAGGTCAGAATGTCATGACAAATAGGTGAAAGGTTAGGGTAGGGGACGATGGATGCGACAGAACTGCTCGGCACCGCCGTAGAGGCGGCCAGGTCCGTCGGCCCCCGGCTGCGCGAGGCGTTCCGGTCCCGGCCCGAGGTGGACACCAAACGCGACTTCCACGACCCCGTCACCGAGCACGACCGCGCCGCCGAGGAGACGATCCGCGCGGTCATCGAGGCGCGCGCCCCCGGCAGCGCCGTCGTCGGCGAGGAGGGCGGGGCCACCGGCTCCGGCGACCTCGTCTGGTACGTCGACCCGATCGACGGCACCGCCAACTTCGCCGCCGGGCTGCCCTACTTCTGCGTCTCCGTCGCCGCCGCCGTCCGCGGGGAGCTGGTGGCGGGCGTCGTCCACGACCCCGTGCGCGACGACACGTTCACCGCGAGCACCGAGGGCGCCTGGTGCAACGGCGAGCCGATCCGCAGCCGCGGCGCGGCCGGCGACCGCGAGGCCGTGCTGCTGTGCGGCTACCCGCAGCCGATCGACCTCGACGCCGAGGGCGAGGAGGCGCTGCTGCGCTACGGCCGCTTCCTGCGCTCGTTCTCCACCATCCGGCGGCCGGGCAGCGCGGCGCTGAACCTGGCGCACGTCGCGGCCGGCTGGTCCGACGCCACCTACGGCACCTGGTCCCATCCCTGGGACGTCGCCGCCGGGGCGCTGCTGGTGCGCCGGGCGGGCGGCGTCTACCTGGGCGACCCCCTGGTCAAGGGCGACTACCTGGCGCACGTCGGCGGCTTCGACCTGGCCGGCTCCGCCCTGGCCGAGGTGAGCGGGCGGCTGCGCCGCGACGAGCCGAGCCCGTACTGACCGCACTCAGCGGAGCGCCGCCACGAGGGCGGGCAGGGCGGCCGCCGCCGCGTCGGCGGCGGCCCGGTGGTCGAGCAACGTGCCGTCCAGGTCGAACAGGACCCCCCTGATCATGGCCCCGACGTTACCGGGTGCGTCCCGGTCGCGGCCGAGACGGCGATGCGCTCGGCGGTCTCGTGCGGCGGATAGCCCAGGGTGAGGCCGCGCACCGACAGCGGCGCCCGGGTAGCCGTACCAGACGGTGACGACCTCGACCCGCCGGTCGGGGAGGGGGCGCTGGTAGGTGCCGTTCATGATGTGGCCGCCCTCGGGGTGCCGCCAGGGGCCGGGGGCGATGCCTGCGCCGGTGGGGACCGGGGGAGTCCGGTAGTCGGGATGCAGGATCCACGTGTCCGCCACGGTTGGGGCCCTTCCCGATCGACGTGTGCGTGCGGTGCGGGAGCATCAGAGTGGCATCGTGCCCACCCCGTTGCAACAGGGCGGGTCAGGTGCGGGCGCGGAAGGCGCCGGCGTGGCGGACGTGCTCGATCATGACGCGCTCGGCCGCGTCGCCGTCGCCCGACGCCAGGGCCGCCAGGATGCCCTCGTGCGCGTCGAGCTGCGCCTGGACCTGATCGCGGGCCAGCCACAGCGACGCCTCCGCCGGCACGGGGACGCTGTTGCGCACCGCCCGCGCGTGCGCGCCCAGGAACGCGGGCCCGCCGATGTCCACGATGCGCAGGTGGAAGCGGAGGCTCTGCTCGCCCAGGCGGTCGTTGCGGCCGCGCGCGGCGTCCTCGACCATGGCGGCGTGCAGCTCGCGCAGCTCGGCCAGCTCACCGGCCGTGACGCGGGCGGCGGCCAGCCGGGCGCCGAGCCCTTCGACGACGGCGCGCAGTCCGTAGTACTCCGCCAGCGCCTCCTCGCCGAGGTCGACGACCGTCGCCCCGTGGTGCGCCTCGTATCTGATCAGGCGGTCCTTCTCCAGCCTGCGCAGCGCCTCCCGCACGGGCGTGACGGACACGCCGAGCCGCCTGGCCACCTCGCCGGCGCGCAGCGCGGTGCCGCCGGGGATGCGCGCGTTGCGGATGTCGTCGAGCAGCGTGTTGTAGACGTATTCGGCCTTGCTCACAGGGGGCCGCGGCTCCAGCGCTGACATGTCGTCCAGTGTCCCGCACGTTCTCGTCGAATTGACCTATGACATATTTCTTATAACTTACATCCATGACGATCCTCGGCGACCTGCGGATCATCGACGCGGCGACGTTGTTCGCCGGTCCCTCCGCCGCGATGATGCTCGGCGACTTCGGCGCCGACGTGATCAAGATCGAGCACCCCCGGCGCGGCGACCCGTCCCGCGGCCACGGCGCCTCGGCCGGCGGCGTCGGCCTGTGGTGGAAGACGCTCGCCCGCAACAAGCGCACCGCCGCCGTCGACCTGTCGTGCGCCGAGGGCCAGGAGATCCTGCGCCGCCTGTGCGAGCGCTCCGACGTGCTCATCGAGAACTTCCGCCCCGGCACCCTCGAACGCTGGGGCCTCGACCCCGACGACCTGATGAAGCTCAACCCCCGCCTGATCGTGGCCAGGATGACCGGGTTCGGGCAGCACGGGCCGATGGCGCGGCAGCCGGGGTTCGGCACGCTGGCGGAGGCCATGAGCGGGTTCGCGGCCATGACCGGCCTGCCCGACGGCCCGCCCACGCTGCCGCCCCTGGCCCTCGCCGACGGCATCGCGGGCCTCGCCATGTCGTACGCGGTCATGCTCGCCCTGCACGCCCGCGAGCGCACGGGGCGCGGCCAGGTGATCGACCTGGCCATCATCGAGCCGATCATGGGCCTGCTGGGGCCGCAGATGACGGCGTACAAGGCGCTCGGGGTGGTGCCGCGGCGCACCGGCAACCGCTCCAGCAGCAACGCCCCCCGCAACACCTACCGCACCCGCGACGGCCGCTGGCTGGCGATCTCCACCAGCGCCCAGCCGATCGCCGAGCGCGTCGTCGCCCTCGTCGGCCGGCCCGACCTGGTCGAGCAGCCGTGGTTCGCCACCGGGCAGGGCCGCGTCCAGCACGTGGACGAGCTGGACGAGGCCGTCGCCTCCTGGATCGCCGAACGCGACGCCGCCGAGGTCATCGCCCGCTTCGAGGAGGCGCAGGCCGCGGTCGCGCCCATCTACGACGTCACCGACATCGCGGAGGACCCGCAGTACAAGGCGCTCGGCACGTTCGTCGAGCTGCCCGACGAGGAATTGGGGACCGTCACCATGCAGAACGTGCTGTTCCGGCTCTCGGACACGCCTGGCGAGATCCGCTGGCCCGGGAGACCGCTCGGCAGGGACACCGACGAGGTGCTGGGCGAGCTCGACTACTCCCGCGAGCGCGTCGCCGAGCTGCGCGAGGCCGGGGTGATCGCATGATCCCGCCGGTGACCTGGCTGTACGTCCCCGGCGACCGGCCTGAGCGGTTCGCCAAGGCGGTCGCGTCCGGGGCCGACGTCGTCATCATCGACCTGGAGGACGCGGTCGTGCCCGCCCGTAAGGACGAGGCCCGCGCCAACGCCGTCGCCTACCTGCGCGAGCGGCCCGCGAGCGCCGCCGCCGTGCACGTCCGGGTCAACGACCTCGCCACCGCGCGGGGCCGGGCGGACCTGGAGGCGGTCGGCGACCTGGCCGACGGCGTACGGCTGCCGAAGGTCGAGGACCCCGCCGTGCTCGACGGGGTCGCGGACGGGCGGGCGTACCCGCTGCTGGAGTCGGCGGCCGGGATCCTGCGGGCGGCGGCCGTCGCCGCCCATCCGGCCGTGGCCGGGATCGCGCTCGGCGAGCAGGACCTCTCCGCCGAGCTGTCGATGACCGACGAGGCCGCCATGAACCACCTGCGGCTGCAGGCGGTGCTCGCCGCGGCGGCGGCCGGGCTGCCGCCGGTGCCGATGTCGGTCTACCCCGACGTCAGGGACGAGGAGGGGCTCGCCGCCTCCTGCCGGGCCGGGCGCGCGATGGGCCTGTTCGGCAGGACCGCGATCCACCCCCGGCAGATCCCGGTGATCCGGCGGGCCTTCCGGCCGGGGGAGGAGGAGCTCGCGCGGGCGCTGGAGATCGTCGAGGCGGCCGAGCGGGCCGAGCGGGCGGGGCTCGGCGCGGTGGCGCTGCCGGACGGCCGTTTCGTGGACGTGCCGGTGCTCGCCCGCGCCCGCCGTACGGTCGCGCTCGCCCGCCACCTCGACGGCGAGGTCTGAGTCAGGAGCCGGTCCACCAGCGGGAGGACAGCTCCTCGTCGGTGACCGCGGGGCCGGGCAGCTCGCGGCGGGCGGGCGGCAGGCGCAGTGCGTCCATCATCAGGGCGAGGTGGCGGTGGCGCAGTTCGGAGATGCGCCGCTCGTCGCCCACCCGGATGGAGGCGATCTGCTCCAGCAGCAGCGCGATGTCGGCGGTGGTGAGGTCGGGGCGCAGCACGCCCGCCTCCACCGTGCGCCGGTGGATCTCGGTGGCCAGGGCGCTCGCCCGCATCGCGTAGTGGCCCAGCTCCTCCGTCGGCTGGAAGGTCCCGGCCAGCTTGATCGTCAGTGAGTTGGTGTCGGCGTCGACGATGCCGCGCAGGTAGCCGGCGAACGCCTCCCACGGGTCGCCCTCCTCGGCCAGCGCCCGCTCGGTCACCTCGATGTAGAGCTTCAGCCCGTCGCCGCAGAGCTTCTGCAGCAGGGCCTCCTTGCTGGGGTAACGGCGGTAGAGCGCGCTGATGCCGACGCCCGCCCTCTCGGCCACGGCCGCGATGGGGGCGCCCGGGTCGGCGGTGAAGACGGCCCGCGCCGCCTGGAGGATGAGCTCGTCGTTCCGCGCGGCCTGTGCCTTACGGCCGCTCATGGGTGCGCTGGTCATGTGTGCCATTATAGGGAACGTAGTCTTCCGTTCTGCAAGTACGTGTGTCCTTATGTCTATACGACACGTTGACCATGGGGTAGAACCAGGCCAAGCCTGTTGGTCCTGGAGGTGTCCCTGTGAGACGTACCCCGATCGTGCTGGCACTCTTAGCCGCCCTCACCCTCACCGGCTGCTCGTCGCCGGACGGGCCGAGCGCGCAGAGCAGCGCCCCCGCTGCCGAACCCGCGGCCCCCGGCGGCGGCAAGTACGCCGTGATCACCCACGGCGCCGCCGGCGACGCCTTCTGGGACGTGGTCAAGAACGGCGCCGAGGCCGCCGGCAAGCAGTACGGCGTGACCGTCACCTACCAGGGCGACGGCGACCCGGCCAAGCAGTCCCAGCTCATCGACCAGGCCGTCGCCGAGAAGGTGGACGGCATCGTCGTCTCCATGGCCAACCCCGACGCGCTGAAGGAGGCGATCGGCAAGGCCGTCACCGCGAAGATCCCCGTGGTGACCATCAACTCGGGGGCCGGCTCCTCCAAGGCGTTCGGCGCCCTCACCCACGTCGGGCAGTCCGAGGACGTGGCCGGGCGCGGCGCGGGCGAGCAGCTCAAGGCGGCCGGCGTCACCAAGCTGCTGTGCGTCATCCACGAGGCCGGCAACGTCGGCCTCGACCAGCGCTGCAAGGGTGCCGAGGAGACCCTCGGCGGCGCCGTCGAACGGCTCCAGGTGGACATCGGCAACCTGGCCGACGTGACGTCCAAGGTCACCGCCAAGCTCCAGTCGGACAAGCAGGTCAACGGCGTGCTGGCGCTCAACCCGGCGGTCGCCGTGGCCGCCAGGGACGCCGTCAGGGACTCGGGGTCGGCGGCCAAGGTGGCGACGTTCGACCTGTCGGCCGACGTCGTGGACGCGATCAAGGCCGGCGAGGTCCTGTTCGCCGTGGACCAGCAGCAGTACCTCCAGGGCTACCTGCCCATCACGTTCCTGCGCCTCTACACCACCAACCTCAACACCGTGGGCGGCGGCCTGCCGGTCAACACCGGGCCCGGCTTCGTCACCAAGGACAACGCCGACCAGGTCGCCAAGCTGGCGGAGGCGGGCACCAGATGAGCTCGGGGACGGCGCCAGGGACGGAGGTGGCCGCCGACGAGCGGATCGCCCGCGTCGGCCTGCCCCGCCGCCTGCTCATCCGGCCCGAGCTGGGCGCGGCGGTCGGCGCGGTGCTCGTGTTCGCGTTCTTCGCCGCCCAGTCGCCGGTGTTCCGCTCGCCGGCGGGCGTCGCGAACTGGCTCGACCCGGCCGCCACCCTCGGCATCATGGCGGTCGCGGTCGCGCTGCTGATGATCGGCGGCGAGTTCGACCTGTCGGCGGGCGTCCTGACCGGCACCAGCGGCCTCATCCTGGTCACGCTGGCCACCCGGTTCGGGCTCGACGTGTGGCTCGCCATGCTGGCCGGGCTGGCGGTGGCGCTGGCCGTCGGGTTCGCCAACGGGCTGATCGTGACCCGCACCCGGCTGCCCAGCTTCATCGTCACGCTCGGCACGTTCCTCATGCTGCAGGGCGTCAACCTCGGCGTCACCAAGGCCATCACCGGCACCGTCCAGGTCGGCGGGCTGCGCAGGGCCGACGGGTACGACGGCGCGAGCGCCCTGCTGGCCGGGACCTTCGACGTCGGCGGCACCTCGTTCCGGGTCGCGATCCTGTGGTGGCTGCTGGTGACGGCGGTCGCGACGTGGGTGCTCATGCGCTCCAGGGCGGGCAACTGGATCTTCGCGGTGGGCGGCGACGAGCGGGCGGCGCGCGCGGTCGGCGTGCCGGCCGCGCGGACGAAGATCGCGCTGTTCATGACGACGGCGTTCGCCGCCTGGCTGGTCGGCTCGATCCTGGCGCTGCGCTACACCTCGGTCCAGGCCAACATCGGCATCGGCCAGGAGTTCATCTACATCATCGCGGCCGTCATCGGCGGCTGCCTGCTCACCGGCGGGTACGGCTCCGCCGTCGGCGCCGCCATCGGCGCGGTCATCTTCGGCATGGCCGACAAGGGCATCGTCTTCCTCGGCTGGGACGCCGACTGGTTCAAGTTCTTCCTGGGCGCGATGCTGCTGCTGGCCACGCTGGCCAACCGGCTGGTCCGCCGCTACGCCGAGGAGGTGCGGCATTGATCCTGGAGACCCGCGGCATCGGCAAGACGTTCGGCTCGGTGCTGGCGCTGCGCGAGGTGTCGATGGGCGTGGCGGCCGGGGAGGTGCTGTGCGTGCTCGGCGACAACGGCGCCGGCAAGTCGACGCTCATCAAGATCCTGGCCGGCGTGCACCAGCACGACACCGGAGCCCTGCTCGTGGACGGCCGGGAGGTGCGCCTGTCGAGCCCGCGCGACGCGCTCGACCGCGGCATCGCCACCGTCTACCAGGACCTGGCGATGATCCCGCTGATGTCGGTGTGGCGCAACTTCTTCCTCGGCTCCGAGCCGCGCAGGGGCCTCGCCTTCGACGTGGCGAGGGCCCGCCGGGTGGCCCGCGAGGAGCTGCGGGCCATGGGCATCGACATCCGCGACGTGGACCAGCCGGTCGGCACGCTGTCCGGCGGGGAGCGGCAGTCGGTGGCGATCGCGCGGGCCGTGCACTTCGGCGCCCGCGTGCTGATCCTCGACGAGCCGACCTCGGCGCTCGGCGTCAAGCAGGCCGGGGTGGTGCTGCGCTACATCGCCCGCGCCCGTGACCGGGGGCTCGCCGTGGTCTTCATCACCCACAACCCGCACCACGCCCACCCGGTGGGCGACCGGTTCCTGCTGCTCAACCGGGGCACCAGCATGGGCCAGTACGCCAAGGCGGACATCACCCCGCAGGAGCTGACCGCGCTCATGGCGGGCGGGGCGGAGCTGGAGGAGCTGGCGCACGAGCTGCGGCGCGAGAGCGGCTCTTGAGCGGGAATTGACGGTTCCTGGCGGGTTCCTGGAGGGAGGCCGAGGCACAACCATCCCAGGCGCACACGAGAGCCTGGAGGTCGCCGGTGTCCACGACGCTCAGCGGGAAGGTCGTGCTGGAGCAGGCGGCGCGGGAGTTCGCCGAGGCGACCTCCGAGCCGCCCTTCGTCTACGAGGTGCCGCCCGAGCACGGCCGCGAGCTGCTGGAGAAGCTCCAGTCAGGGGCCGGCGTGCCCAAGCCGGAGATCGACGAGGAGTGGATCCAGGTCCAGGGCGGCCCGACCGGGATGGTGCCGGTGCGCGTGGTCAGGCCCAAGGGTGCCACGGGGACCCTGCCGGTGATCCTCTACATCCACGGCGCGGGCTGGGTGCTCGGCTCGGCGCACACCCACGACCGGCTGGTACGCGAGCTCGCCGTGCGCTGCGAGGCGGCTGTGGTCTTCCCCGAGTACGACCGCGCGCCCGAGGCGAAGTACCCCACCCAGATCGAGCAGAACTACGCCACCGCCCGGTGGGTGACGGAGCACGGCGGCGAGAAGGGCCTCGACGCCGGGCGGATGGCCGTCGCCGGCGACTCGGTCGGCGGCAACATGGCCGCCGTGCTGGCCCTCATGGCCAAGGAACGCGGCGACGTGCGGCTGCGCGGCCAGGCGCTGTTCTACCCGGTCACCGACGCGAGCTTCGACACCGAGTCCTACCACCGGTTCGCGACCGGCTACTACCTCAACCGCGACGGCATGAAGTGGTTCTGGGACCAGTACACGACCGACGCCGGGCAGCGGGCCGAGAGCCACGCCTCGCCGCTGCGGGCCAGGGACGAGGAGCTGCGCGGCCTGCCGCCCGCGATCGTCCTCAACGGCGAGGCCGACGTGCTGCGGGACGAGGGCGAGGCGTACGCGGCGCGGCTGCGCGCGGCCGGCGTCGACGTGACCGCGGTCCGGCTGGCCGGGATGCTGCACGACTTCCTCATGCTCGACGCGCTGCGCGACACCAACGCCGCCAGAGCCGCGATGGCCCTGGCCACCGGCGCGCTGCGGACCTGGCTGCGCGCATGACGTACCGGATCCGCAGGAACGGCCGGGAGCTGCTGCGGAGCGGCCCGTTATTACGCCGCCTCCGGCCGGGGCCCGCGGGCCCCGGCCGGATCTCCGCACCGGCGAGGGCTGGGGGAGAGGCGCCTTCGCGTGGCATGCTCGTGGCAGCCGGAAGGAGGCCCCCTGTTGCCCGCCCGTCCTGATGGCCGCCTGCTCGCGGTCAGTGACCTGCACGTCTCCTACGCCGAGAACCGCGCGATCGTCCAGGAGCTGAAACCGCACGCGCCCGGAGACTGGCTGCTGGTGGCGGGAGACGTCGCTGACTCCCTGGAGGACATCCGCTGGGCGCTGCGGCTGCTCGCGGGCCGCTTCGAGCGGGTGGTGTGGACGCCGGGCAACCACGAGCTGTGGACGCCGCGCGGCGACCCGCCCGAGCTGCGGGGCGTGGCGCGCTACGAGCACCTGGTCGCCATGTGCAGAGAGCTGGGCGTCCTGACGCCGGAGGACCCCTACCCGCTGTGGGAGGGGCCGGGCGGGCCGGTGCGGATCGTGCCGCTGTTCCTGCTCTACGACTACACCTTCCTGCCGCCCGGCATCGCCTCGAAGGAGGAGGCCCTGGAGTACGCCCGCGGCACCGGCGTGGTGTGCACCGACGAGTACCTGCTGCATCCGGACCCGTACCCGAGCAGGGAGGCGTGGTGCCGGGCGCGGGTGGCCGAGACCGAGCGGCGGCTCGCGGCGGCGGCCGGCGACGGCGCGCCGCTGGTGTTCGTCAACCACTACCCGCTCGTCCGCGAGCCCACCGACGTGCTGTGGTACCCGGAGTTCGCGCAGTGGTGCGGCACCACCGCCACCCGCGACTGGCACCGGCGCTTCCCGACCGCCGCGATGATCTACGGCCATCTGCACATCCCGCGCGTCACCCGGTACGACGGGGTGCGCTTCGAGGAGGTCTCGCTCGGCTACCCGCGCGAGTGGCGCCGCCGCCCGCCCCGCGACCTGCTGCGCGACGTGCTGGTCCCGCAGGAGCCGCCACCCGGGCCGATGAGCCCGCTCACATGAACGCCTGGGCCAGGGCCGCGCCGCAGTAGGCCGCGCCGAGCCCGGCGACGATGCTCGCGGCGGCGTTGGCCACCGCGTGGAAGCGGGCGCCCTCCTCCATCAGCCGCACCGTCTCGTAGCCGAACGTCGAGTACGTCGTCAGCGCCCCGCAGAACCCGGTGCCGGCCAGCGCCATCAGCCCGCCGTCCACCGGCAGCGCGGCCAGGAACCCCAGCAGCGCCGACCCGGCCACGTTGACGGCGAGCGTCCCCCACGGGAAGACCGTGTCGTGCCGGGCCTGCACCGCCCGGTCGGCGAGGTAGCGCAGCGGCGCGCCCACCGCCGCGCCCGCCACGATCAGCAGCAGCGTCATCCCGCAGCCGCCCGCCTCCCGGCGAGGCGCCGGGTCAGCCACATGCCGGCGGCGACGGCCGCCAGCGCCGCGGCCAGCGTGGCGGCCAGGTAGGCCAGCCCGACGACCGGAGCGCCCGCCTCGACCACCCGCCGGATGTCCGCCACGTACGCCGAGAACGTCGTGTAGCCGCCCAGCACCCCCACGCCGAGGAACGGCCGCACGAGCCGGTGCGCCGGCCGCACCTCGGTGATCACCACCATGAGCACGCCGATGAGCAGGCAGCCCGACACGTTGACCCCGAACGTCGCCCACGGGAACCCGCCCGGCGGGGCCGGCAGCGCGGACTGCGCGCCGTGGCGGGCCAGCGCCCCGAGCGCGCCGCCCGCCGCGATGGCGGCCAGGACCGGCCAGTGCAGCTCGGCGCGCTGCGCCGGGACGTGGAGATCGACGTCCGGATCGATCGGGCGTTGGGTCACGCAATCCTCCCCGTGTCGGAACAACTCAAGCCGGGAATTTCTCTAGAGATCTGGAAGCGTTGTCGGAGGCCCGATTGAGTACGAAGGACGCCATCGCCCTTCTCGCGGGAGCCATCATCGTCGTTTCCTTCGTCGGCACGGCCAGGACGCCACCGGCCACGGCGGCCAGCCCGCTGGGCAACGCCGGCGGCACCTTACCCGGTCTGGCCCCCATCATCTCCAACGCCGACAAGGCCGAGGCACGCGCCCTCATCCGGCGGCTGCGCACCCGGGGGCTCGGTTCCAACGCCGGCTACGAGCGCACCCGCTTCGGCGAGAACTGGGCCGACACCGCGCCCGGCGTGCCGTACGCGGGCAACGGCTGCCGCACCCGCGACGACCTGCTGGCCCGCGACGGCCGGGACGTGAAGTACCGCGCGGGCTCGCGCTGCGAGGTCGTGTCGCTGACCCTGGAGGACCCCTACACCGGCCGGCTCATCCGCTGGCACAAGAACCGCGCGGGCGAGGTGCAGGTCGACCACGTGGTGCCGCTCAACTACGGCTGGCGCATGGGCGCGCCGCGCTGGCCCATGTCGAAGCGGCTCGACTTCGCCAACGACCCGCTCAACCTGCTGCCCGTGGCCGGCGCGGCCAACGAGGAGAAGGACGCCTCGGGGCCGTCGGGCTGGCTGCCGCCGCAGCGGCGGGTGCGCTGCGCGTACGTCACCCGCTTCGCCCAGGTCGCCGTGAAGTACGGGGTGCCGGTCACCCCGGCGGACAAGAAGGCGATGCTGGCGCAGTGCCGATGACGAGGCCGCGGATCAGCGCAGGTCGATCCAGTCGAAGCCGCGGCCGAAGGTCTGCGCGGCCAGCACCCGCTGCCCGGCCGCGCTGGGGTGGAAGAAGTCCCACTTGCTGACGTGCTCCAGCGTGAACGGGAAGGAGAAGACCGCGCCGCCGTCGGTGTCGCACTGCGGGCCGTAGGCGGCGCAGACCTCGGCGGCGGCGCGGTTGTAGTCGATCACCCGCGCCCGCACCCGGGCCCGGCGCTCGACGTCGGCCTTCTTCACCGACGACGGGCTGGCCAGCATCGACGGGCAGACCCGGCCGAGCGTCCAGAACGTACGGGCCACCGGGTGGTCCTTGCCGACCTGCCACAGCCGCCGCAGGTCGGGGATGCTCGCGACCAGCACCCGCGCCTGCGGCATCCCGGCGCGCAGCGTGTCCAGGGCGGTCTCCAGGCGCCGCCGGTAGGTGGCGACCGGGGTCATCGCCTTCTCGGTGCGCACGCAGGCGTCGGTGGCGCCGATGAGGACGGTCACGTAGTCGGCCTTGGCCTCGACCGCCTTCCTCACCTGGCCGAGCAGGTCGGCGCTGGTCGCGCCGGGGACGGCGAAGTTGAGGTTGTGGCCCTGGAGCGTTCCAGACAGCTTCGACAGGCGCAGGTAGTGGCTGGAGACGGCGGCGTGGTCGCCCGCCGACCACGAGCGCGAGGTGCAGGAGACGTACCAGCCGCAGGCGTTGAAGCCGGTGGAGATGGAGTCGCCGAGAGCGGCCATGACCTCGGGGACGGGCTGCGCCGCGGCGGTGGCCGCGGCGGCCGGCGCCGTGACCGAACCGGTGAGGACACTGGCTGCGGCGAGGACATGGGTCAGGCGACCGATCATGGCCCCACGGTAGAGAGCCGGCCCGGCCCCGGCCATCGGGTCCGGGCGGCTCTGCCGTTTCAGGACCGACTTCATATGACGGCTTGACAGGCCGAAGCCCGGACGGGCCGGCCGCAGCCCGCACGCCATCCGCTTTTTCCCGATTCGCTTGCCTTAACGTGGCATTCGTGGGGGTCCGAGTCGAACATGTTCAGGTGACGCATAGCATGTCTTGAGTGAGTGTCGCGCTCGGAACAACCCGCCCGCTGCCGGTTCGCACCACACCCGTCGGCGATCCCGGCGACCTGCTGGCCTCCCTGCCCAGGTCGTCGCCGTACGCCTGGATCAGGAACGGTGAGGGGATCGTCGGATGGGGTGAGGCGGCCCGCGTCGCCGTGCCCCCGGGCTCGGGCCGCTTCGCCTGGGCCCGCGAGTGGCTGGCCGGCGTGCTCGGCGGGGCCGGGTTCCCCGGCGCCGACAACGGAGGGCCGGGCACCGGCCCGGTCGCGTTCGGCAGCTTCACCTTCGACGAGGACGCGCCCGGCTCGGTGCTCGTCGTGCCGCAGGCCGTGCTGGCCCGCCGCGACGGCCGCGCCTGGCTGACCACGATCGGCGACGCGCCGCTCGGGACCGTCACGCCGGTCCTCGACCCCGGCCGCATCAGCTACGGCGACGGCAGCCTCACCGCGCCCGAGTGGGAGCACGTGGTGGCCCGCGCCGCCGCCCGCATCCGCGACGGCGAGCTGGAGAAGGTCGTGCTCGCCCGCGACCTGGTCGCCACCGCCGAGCGGGCCATCGACGTGCGGCTGCTGCTGTCGCGGCTGGCCCGCCGCTACCCCGAGTGCTACACCTTCTCCGTCGCCGGGCTGGTCGGCGCCACGCCCGAGCTGCTCATCCGGCGCACCGGCCAGGAGATCGAGTCGCTGGTGCTGGCCGGCACGACCGCGCGCGGCACCGGCCCCGCCGACGACCTCGCCCGCGGGGCCGCGCTGCTCGCCTCCGCCAAGGACCGGCACGAGCACGAGTGCGCGATCGCCTCCGTCCGCACCGCGCTCGGGCCGCTCTGCTCGTCGCTGGAGACGCCCGACGAGCCCGAACTGCTCGTGCTGCCCAACGTCCAGCACCTCGCCAGCCACGTCACCGGGCGGCTCGCCGACGGGGCGTCGGTGCTCGACGTGGTCGCCGCCATGCACCCGACGGCCGCCGTCGGCGGCACCCCGACCGACCTGGCGTCCAAGCTCATCCGCGAGCTGGAGGGCATGGACCGCGCCGGCTACGCCGGGCCGGTCGGCTGGATCGACGCCAACGGCGACGGCGAGTGGGGCATCGCGCTGCGCTCGGGGCTGGTGCGGGGGCGGCGGGCCCGGCTGTTCGCCGGCTGCGGCATCATGGGCGACTCCGACCCGGCCGCCGAACTGGCCGAGGCGCAGGCCAAGTTCCGCGTCATGCAGTACGCCCTGGAGGGATAGCGCTCAGGCGGGGACGTGCACGTCCTCGCCGACGCTCACCCGGGCGCGGCCCGCCGTCAGCGTCGCCACCCAGTCGGTGAAGGCCGCCACCTCGTCCTCGCCGACCGCCACGCTGAAGGTGACCTGGGCGGCGTAGGCGACGTCCTCGAGGGCGTACCGCGAGGCGCGCAGGTCGTTCTCCACCCGGCCCGCCTGGTCGTGCGCCACCGCCACCCGCACCCGCCTGGCCGGCACCATCCGCACCGGCTCGGCCCGGTCCAGGGTCTCCGTCACCGCGGACCCGTAGGCGCGCACCAGCCCGCCCGCGCCGAGCAGCACGCCGCCGAAGTAGCGCGTCACCACCGCCACCACGTCGCTGTAGCCGCGCCCCACGAGCGCCTGCACCATGGGGGTGCCCGCGGTGCCGCCCGGCTCGCCGTCGTCGTCGCCCTTCTGGACGCGCTGCCCGATGACGTAGGCCGTGCAGTTGTGGGTGGCGCCGGCGTGCTCGCGCCGCCGCCCCGCGATGAACGCCGCCGCCTCCTCCACGCTGCGCGCGGGCGCGACCGCGCAGATGAAGCGCGAGCGCCGCACCTCGGTCTCGTGCTCGACGGGGCCGGTGAGGGTGAGGTACGGGGCAGACACATCCGACAGGGTATTCCCTCGCCGGTGAGGCCCGGCGAGCTACCATCGCCTTCGGAGCTCAGGGGAGGGTCTCATGCCCATTCCGACGGAAACGCTCGTGGACGTCGCCGACGACGTCATGCCCTTCGCCACCCTCGCCATCGGCGTCTACGGCGTGAGCGTGCTGGCCAGGACCAGGGAGTCGGCCGCAGGCACCCCGGTCGCCCTCGGCACGCGGGTGCTGCAGCGGGTGTTCGGCCGCGGCGACACCCACACCCGAGGGCTCATCGAACGAGTGGCGAGGGCGACCGGCGACGCCCGCCCCGGCGACGGCCGGGAGGCGTTGCGCTCGGCCATCGTGGCAGCCTTCCACGACGACCCGATCCTGGCCCCCGAGGTGGCCGCGATGCTGCTCCGCGCCCCAGTAGGCGCCAACCGCGCCTGAACCCGCGCTTGGGCCCGCGCCTGAACCCGCGCTTGGGCCGGCGCCCGGACCCGCGCTCGGGCCGGCGCCTGAGGCCTTGTGGCCTCATGGGCTGCCGGCCGCCTCCGGCACGGCGTCGGAGGCGGGCGGGCCCTGGCCGCGGAGGCGGTCCATGTCGCGGGCGGCCGGGTGCAGCCCCGCGAGCGTGGTGGTGAGCCCGTAGACCACGCCGCATGCCACCAGCACCGGCGCGAGCCCGGCCGCCGCGACCGCCGCCCCGGCCAGCACCCCGGCGACGGGGATCCCGGAGAACGCCAGCGACGTCTGCAACGCCCCCACCCGGCCGAGCAGGTCGCGGGGCACCCGCTCGTACGCGACCGCCCCCAGGATGGGGTTGAGGAACCCGCCGCAGAACCCGCCCACCCCGAACACCGCCATCACCGCCCACACCGGCACGCCGTCCACGGCCAGGACCAGGTACTGCGGCGGCCCGGCCACCAGGAACGCGGCGAAGAACACCGGCCGCCGCCGCAGCCGGTGCGCCAGCCCCGCCGCCACCAGCCCGCCCCCGATCGCGGTCAGCCCCATGAGGCCGCGGCTGAGACCCCACACCGCGGGCCCGTGGCCCGACTCCTCGGCCCACACGGGCCCGAGCACCTGGGCGTAGGCCGCGTCCAGCAGGTTCGTCACCGCCACGGTGGCGATCAGGACGAGCAGCAGCGGCTGCTCCCGCAGGAACGCCCACCCCTGCCCGAACCGCCGCCAGTACCCCGCGGACCCGCCGTCCTCCCGCTCCGGAAGGGCGGGGGCGCGGTGGCCCATGCCGCGCGGCAGCGCCAGGGCCACCACCACCGAGCCCAGCGCGAAGCAGCCGGCGCTGACCGCGAGCCCGGCCGGCGCGCCCACCGCCGCGACCGTCGCGCCGCCCGCGACCGGCCCGACGAGCTGCGCCAGCCGCTCCACCGCGCCCATCAGCCCGGTGGCCCGCTCCAGCGGCACCCGCCCCCGGTCGGCCGCCTCGGGCACCATGATCGACTTGGCCAGGTCGCCGGGTCCGCGCGCCGCCCCGATGACCGCGACCAGCCCGGCCAGCACGCCGAGCGGCAGCAGCGACAGCGCGTGCAGCAGCGCGATCGCCCCGGCCGCGGCCGCGCTCACCACGTCACCGGTCAACGACACGCGCCGCGGCCCGATCCGGTCGAGCAGTGGCCCGGCCATCAGCTTGACCACCACGTACGGCGCCATCTCGGCGAACGCCACGACGCCCGTCCAGACCGGGCTGCCGGTGGTCACCAGCACGAACCAGGGCACCGCGATGGCCGACACCCGCGTGCCGGTGAGCGACACGGCGACGGCCGCCAGCACCCCCGCGAGCGGCCTGGGTAACGCGGTCGCGGCCATCAGCCCCCCTCGGCCTCGCCGCCCGCCCCGCCGCCCGTCCCGTCAGCGGCCCCGTTGCCGGCCCCGTTGCCGGCCCCGTTGCCGGCTCTGTCGTCGAGTTCGGGCAGGAGCTCGGTGATCAGCGTCACCCGCCGGGCGTCCGGGGGCGCCTCCTCGCCGTCGCGCCGGTAGCGGGCGATCACCTCGCCCAGCTCCTCCCGCAGCCGCCACCCCTCCTCCTCGGTGAGGCGCAGCGCGAAGGAACTGAGGTCGAGCACCCGCCGCCAGCCGCGCGGCATGGTCTGCAGCTCGTTGAGCGCCTGCTGGGTGCGCAGGTTGTACAGGGCCGCGATGGAGTGCAGGTAGGCGTGCACGGCCTCCGGCTCGGCGTCGGCGAGCCCTTCGTCGTTGAGCCGGGTGACGCGGTGGATCGACCGCCACCAGCGCTCCCGGGCGTTGCCGCGCTCGGCGTCCTCCTCCACGAACCCGGCCGCGCCCAGCTTGCGCAGGTGGTAGCTGGCGGTGCCGGAGTTGACGCCGAGGCGTTCGGCGAGGCGGGTGGCGGTCGAGGGGCCGTGCTTGCGCAGCAGCTCCACGAGCTGGACGCGGACGGGGTGGGCGAGCGCCCGCAACCCTTTGGCGTCGAGGACGACGACGCCGCTCTCCCGGGAATCGGCCATGGCTCCACCCTAGACCGCAAACACTTCTTCGCAAACAGTTCTTCGCGAAGGAATGTTTGCGGTCTGGCGCCGGCTCACGGCATCAGGGCGTGACCTCCGGAACGACCGGCACCACCGCGAGCCGTACGGGGGGCTCGGCGACGGCCTGCGCAGGGGGCTCCGGTGCGGCCGGCTGGACGGGCGCCTGGGCGGCCGGCTCGGCGGGCGGCTGGGCCGTGCGCGGGACGTAGCTGCCGTCGCGGCGGGCCAGCAGCTCGGCCAGCAGCGCGTCCCACTTCCGCCCGACCTCCTCCACGCTGTACGTCGCCGCCGTCTCCAGCGCGCGGGTGCCCAGATCGCGGCGGAGCTGCTCGTCCTCGATGACCCGGATGATGCCGGCCGCGAGGTTGGCGTTCGTGCGCGGCTTGATGAGCAGCCCGTCCACCTCGTTCTTGATCATCTCCTTGGGGCCGTGCGGGCTGTTGAAGCTGACGATCGCCAGCCCCTTGGCCATCGCCTCCAGGACCGTCATGGGGAAGCCCTCGTGGCGCGAGCTCATCACGTACAGCGACGCCTTCTCCAGCTCGGCGCCGACGTCGGTGGTCGGCCCCGGCAGCTCGACCTTGTCCTGCAGCCCCGCCTCGGCGATCTGCGTCCGCAGGTTGTCCTCCTGCGGCCCGGCGCCGAAGATGCGCAGCGTCCAGTCGGGGTGGGCGGCGGCGACGGTCTCCCAGGCGGTGATGAGCCGGTGGAAGCCCTTGATCCGGGTCATGCGGCCGACCGCGACGGCGACCTTGGCGTCCAGCTTGGACGGGTCGCCGGTCATCGGCGGCACGGCGTTGGGGATGCGGGTGAGCTTGCGCGGCTTCTTCGGCAGCGTCTCGCGGTAGTCGTTCAGATCGGCCCTGGTGAGGGTGACGAGGGCGTCGAGACGGCGGTAGCGCCACTTGATGAGCTTCTGCACCGGCTCGGGCTGCGTGCGCAGCGCCACGTGCTCCTGCCCGATCGTGATCACGCCTGGCTGCGCCAACTGGGCCATCGCGAGGTTGAGCCCCGGGCGGGTGCCCATGAGCACGCCCGTGTCGAGCGAGCGGATGTAGCGGGCGAGCCGCAGGTCGGTCCAGAGGTTGAAGCGGTGGTAGGCCGACTCCTCCTTCGGGATCAACCGGCTCGGCCGCTTGGAGAGCAGCAGGCGCAGCGGGTTGCGGCTCGGCCGCAGCCGGTCGTCCAGGAAGCGGAAGCGCACCCGCGGGTCGATGGGGAAGAACGGCTCCTCGGCCTCCTTCAGGATGCTCACGATCTCCACGTCGTGCTCCTCGGCCAGGTAGCCGGCCAGGTTGAACACGGTCCTGATCGTGCCGCCCATGCCGTGGGCGTGCAGCAGCAGGATGCGGATCCGCCGTGTCGAGGGGGGTGGCGCGTTCCGCGCCTTGCGCCGGTTGTACCCCCGATAGAGCCGCACCGCGGCCGACTTGCCCTTACGTGCCAGTGCGCGCACCTGACAGGTCCCCCTTTAGAACGTGAAAGCAGGCAACATCACTTCACGGCCCGGCGCGTGGTCGTCTGCCGATGCGCCGGCCGGCGTTCGTCTGAGCGGTCTTGCGTGAGCGGGAAGCACGGCTCATCCCCGGTGTGCTTTCCCCACTTATGATCATTAGACGCCGTGAAGGTGACTAAGGTTGCATACGCGGCCGATGCCGTGAATCGGGCGTGTGTGGGGGATGCTCGGCCAGCAGCTCCAGCGCCACGTCGATGGCCCGTTCGAGCTGCGTGTCCACGCCGCGCGCGTAGTCCTGCGGGGTGATGTCCACCTCGATGTCGGGATCGGTGCCGTAGTTCTCCACCTGCCAGCCGACGTCGTCGAAGGCGAAGGAGAACTCCGGCTGCGTCGTCACCGTCCCGTCGGCGAGCTGGTGGCGCGGCCAGATGCCGATGACGCCGCCCCAGGTGCGCCTGCCCACCAGCGGACCCAGCTTCAGGACCTTGAAGGTGTGGCTGAAGATGTCGCCGTCGGAGCCCGCCCACTCGTTGGTGACGGCGACCAGCGGCCCGCGCGGCGACTCCGGCGGATACGGCTCCGCCGCCCCCCATCGCGGGTAGTCGTAGCCGAGCCGCCGCCGGGCCAGCTTCTCCAGCAGCAGCGCCGAGACGTGACCGCCGCCGTTGAAGCGCACGTCCACGATGAGCGCGTGCCGGTCGTGCTCGGCGAGGAACCCCCGGTGGAACTCGCCGAACCCCTCCGGCCCCATGTCGGGCACGTGCAAATAGCCGACACGGCCCGCGGAGCGCTGGTGGCACCGGGCCCGGTTGAGGTTGACCCAGTCGCGGTAGCGGGCGGGCTGCTCGTCGGCCAGGGCCCGCACGGTGACCGCGAACACCTTCTCGCCGCGCCGCAGGGTCAGCTCGACCTCCTCGCCGGCCTGGTTGACCAGGCGCTCGTTCGGGGTCGCGACGCCGTCGCCGATGGGCGCGCCGTTGATGGCCAGCACCGCGTCGCCGGGGCGTACGTCCAGGCCGAGGCGGTTGAGCGGCGAGGTCGCCTTCGGGTCCCACGGGTCGCCGGTGACGACGGAGGCGATGTGGTAGACGCCGTCGCGGTGCTCCCAGTCCACGCCCAGCTTGCCCTGCGTGTAGTCGGGGCCCGGGCGGTACTCGCCGCCGCTCTCGTAGGCGTGACTGGTGGCCAGCTCGCCGTGCAGCTCCCACAGCAGGTCCGAGAACTCGCCCCGGGTCGTCACCCGGTCCACCAGCGGCTGGTAGCGGTCGTACACGGCCGGCCAGTCGACGCCCGCCATGTCCTCGGTCCAGAAGTTCTCCCGCTGCAGCCGCCACGCCTCGCGGAACATCTGCCGCCACTCGGCCTCCGGGCACACCGACACCTTGATGCGCGACAGGTCGATCCAGCCGCTCCCGCGCCCCGGCCGGTCGTCGTCGTGGCCCGGCACCTCGCCCGCCTTGACCACGCGCAGCCGCGAGCCCGCCCGGTACAGCAGCGTCTTGTGGTCGCGGCCCAGCTCGAAGTCCGTGACGCCCTCGGCGAACGTCTCGTTGTCGTTCTTGGCGAAGTCGTACAGGTGCAGGGTGTTGTCGCCCTCCAGCGGGCTGGTGAGGACGAGCGCCTTGCCCTTCAGCCCGGCCACCCGCTCGTAGCGGCCCTCGGGGAGGGGGAAGGCGGTGACGCGGCGGGCCAGGCCGTCCACGTCCACGCGCAGCGTCTCCGGCCGCTCCTCGCCGTCCTCCTCCTCGCCCTCGCCCTCGTCGTCCTCGTCGTCGTCCTTCTGCTCCAAGGGACGCTGGCGCGGCACGAACGGGTCGGGCACGTCGGCGCGCAGCGCCACCGCGTACGGGCGGGTGCCGAGCGGGAAACCCAGGTCGAACTGGAGCTGGTCGTAGACGGGGGAGAAGGTCCGCTGGCCGATGAAGTAGAGGTAACGGCCCTCGGGGTCGAAGGCCGGCATCGAGTCGATCAGCACCGGCTCGGTCGCCTGCACGGTCCGCCCGCTCTCCGGATGGTGCAGCTTGATCGCGGTGGTCTGGGCGTTGAGCGGCGCAGCGTAGGCGAGCCACGAGCCGTCGGGCGACCACGCCGGGTCCTCCGGCGAGCCGTACGGGTTGGCCTCCACCAGATCGCGACGGCCCGTGGCGAGGTCGAGCAGGTGCAGCTCGTAGCGGTGGTTGACCACGGCCACCCGGTCGTGCGCCGGGTCGGGCACCAGCGCGGTGATCCGGCCCAGCCGGGCGACCTCCGTGCCGGGGCCGCCCGCGCCGCTCTCCAGGACGACCAGCCGCTCCTCGTCGCCGTCGTCGCTGGCCGCCGCGATCAGCCGTACGCCGTCGTTGAGCCAGGTCAGGAAGCGGTAGCGGACGCCGTCCTCGGCGCCCTGGCGGCGTACCGGGCCCTCCCAGCCGGCCATCGTGTACGCCTTGCCGCGCGCGGTGATCGCCAGCGCGCTGCCGTCCGGGCTGAGCGTGGCGTTCTCCAGGTAGTCGGCGGCCTCGACGAAGCGCCGGTTGCGCTGGGTGCGCGAGCTGGCCAGCGCCACCTCCAGCCGGCGCGGCCGCTCGCCGGGCTCCAGCAGGTAGAGGTCCGCGCCCGCGTGGTAGACCAGCCGGTGCCCGTCGCCGGACAGGTTGCGGGCGTAGTAGTCGTCGTGGTGGGTGAGCTTGCGCAGGTCGCTGCCGTCGGGCAGGCACGAGTAGACGTTGCCGACGCCCTCGTGGTCGCTGATGAAGCACACCCGCTCGCCGCTCCAGCAGGGGGAGGCGAGGTTGCCCGGCAGCCGGATCAGCCGCCGGAACTCGCCCCCGCCGGTGGGGTCGATCCACAGGTCGCCGACCGTGCCGCCCCGGTAGCGCTTCCAGCGGGCCGGGTCGGCGGTGTTGCGGCCGAGCACGATCATGCCGCCGGGACCGTGCGCGATCGAGTTGGCCGGTCCGTACGGCAGCCGCTCCGGCACCCCGCCCGGCGCCACGCGGTGCAGCCACTTGCGCCCCTCGAAGGGCTGGGACTGGTCGCTGGCGTAGAGGATGCGGCCCTCGGGATCCCAGCCGGTCACCGTGCAGCGCGCGCCGTGGAAGGTCACCCGGCGGGCCGCGCCGCCGGACGCCGGCATGACGTAGACCTCCTCGGGGCCCTCCTCGCGGCCGACGAAGGCGAGCTGGTCGCCACGGGGGGAGATGCGCGGATAGCCCGCCTCGGCCAGCCCGGCCGTGAGGCGGAAGGCCCGGCCGCCCTGGGCGGAGACCATCCACAGGTCGTCCTCGGCGGCGAACACCACGACGTCCTGGAACACGGACGGGAAGCGCAGGTAGGCGGACATCGCGGCAGCTCCACGGTCGATGCGACAGCCGGGAGCCGGGCTCCCGGCTGTCCGATCATGTCACCATAGATCAGCTCTCGTCAGAGCCCTTCCTGGTTTCCTTCTTCGTCTCCTTGGCCTGCCTGCTGCTCTTGATGGCCTGCTTCTTCGACTTGCCCGACTTCGTGGCAGGTTTCTTCTTCGTGTCTGCCATTGGAAATCCCCCCTGTACGGACATGACGCACGGATGATTCGTGCACCAAACCCATTGATACCCATTTGCCCACGAAACCCGACATGTCGCCAGTTCGCCCCTCACAACAGGCGAAGCTGCTCGACCACCGGCCCCTGGGCCGGGCGGGGCGGCAGGCGGCGGGGCCTGGCCGGGGCCGCGCGGCCGACGCCGAAGCGCTCGGCCAGCTCGTGCACCCGGGCCACGATGCGCGCCTGGTAGGGCTTGGGCGCGTAGGCGCCGCGCCCGTACAGCTCCAGGTAGCGCGGCACCAGGCGCGGGTGCTCGCGGGAGAGCCAGCGCATCCACCACTCGCGGGCGCCCGGCCGCAGATGCAGGACGATGGGCGTCACGTGCGTGGCGCCCGCCTCGGCGATCTCCTTGACGGTGCGGGCGAGCTGGGCGGGGGAGTCGGTGAGGTAGGGCAGGACCGGCGCCATCAGCACGCCGCACGCGATGCCGTGGTCGTTGAGCGTGCGGCAGACCTCCAGGCGGCGCAGCGGGTGGGGCGCGCCGGGCTCGACCGCCCGCCACACCTCGGGGTCGACGAACCCGGCCGAGACGGCGGCGCTCACCTCGGTGACCTCGGCCGCCTCGGCGAGCAGGTCGAGGTCGCGCAGGATCAGCGTGCCCTTGGTGAGGACCGAGAACGGGTTGGCGGCGTCGCGCAGCGCGGCCAGGATGCCGGGCATCAGGCGGTAGCGGCCCTCGGCGCGCTGGTAGCAGTCGACGTTGGTGCCCATGGCGATGTGGTGGCCGCCCCAGCGCGGCGAGGACAGCTCCTTGCGGGCCAGCTCGGCGGCGTTGACCTTGACCACGATCTTGGCGTCGAAGTCCGCACCGGAATCCAAATCCAGATATTCGTGTGTTTTCCGGGCAAAACAGTAAACGCACCGATGGCCGCAGCCGCGATAAGGGTTGATCGTGTACTCGAACGGGACCCGGCTCGCGGCGGGCACGCGGTTGACGATCGAGCGGGCCTGGATCTCGTAGAAGGTCATGCCCTGGAACTCGGGCGTGTCGAAGGTCCGCGTGACCGCTCCCCGAGCGAACAGCGGGACGGACGGATCGGCCTCACCGTCGGCGGTCAGGCGCAGGTTGTCCCAGCGCATGCCATGATTAGAACAAAAGTTCGAGCTTGATCGCAAACCGAAAAGAGGGTGCAATTACCTGGTCAGGCCGTGGCTAATGATCTTCATGGTTGGGCAGGAAGAGGCCACAGAGCTTGCGTTCCGGAGGTGCACGTATGGCCTGGTCGCAGGACGAGGAGCGGATGCTCGCCCAGATAGAGCAGCACCTCGTCGAGGACGATCCGCGGCTCGTCGCCCGGCTCGAGTCCTTCAACGAGCGAGTGCGCCGCAGCGAGGCGAGGTCGCAGGGGCAGTCCGGCGGCTGGCGCCGGCCACGCCGCTCGACGGTCATCATCCTGATCAGCTGGGTGCTCATCGCGACGCTGGTCGCCACACTGCTGATCATGGTCCTGCACAACGAGCCCGCCGCCGCGGGGCTGTCGCTGGGGGCGGTGCCCGGCGAGCCGGCGGCGGAGGTCGCCGCCGACACCGCCGACGCCACCCTGGCGGGGGCCCTCTGACGCCTCGCCGCCCTCCGGCCCAGGCCGTCCAGGACGGCGCGGAGCTGGGAAACCCGGCGACGGGGCGTGCAGTCGTCTCCTCACCATGATCCTGGTGAACCCCCTGCACAACCCGATCTCACGTGGCGGCGCGCACCTCCGGCTCGTGGCGTACCGGGAAGTTCACCGAGGCGGCGATGAAACAAGCCTTGTGGGCGTCGGCGTGCAGGGCGGCGGCCTTCACCGCCATCTCCGGCGCGGCCACCGTGACCTCCGGGCGCAGCACGACCTCCGTGAAGCGGCCGCCCTCCGCGCCTGCCGCCATCGTGCCGGTGGCGCGGTCGACGTACGCGGTGACGACGACGCCGTTGACCGAGCACAGGTGCAGGTACCACAGCATGTGACACTGCGACAGCGAGCCGACCAGCAGCTGCTCGGGGTTCCAGCGGGACGGGTCGCCGCGGAAGGCCGGGTCGGAGCTGCCGAGGATGGTGGCCGGGCCGTCGGCGGACAGCTCGTGGTCGCGGGCGTAGTCGCGGTAGCCGGTCGTGCCGGAGCCCTTGTCGCCGGTCCAGGTCACGACGGTGGCGTAGGTGTGGTTGCGGGTCATGAGCGGTCTCCTTCGGATCGCGGTCCGGGCTCGTGGCCGGTGGTCGTGCGGGTGTCCAGGACGTGGGCGCGGGCGACGGCGGCGGCCTCCTCGGGGCGGCCCTCCGTGATCGCGGCGAGCAGGTCGTCGTGCTGCGCGGTGACGTGCGCGTGCCGGGCGGGCGGCGCCAGCGAGCGCAGCGTGGACACCTGGATCTGGTCCCAGACGCGCTCCAGCGTGCGCAGCGCCAGGGCGTTGCCGGCCAGCTCCGCGATCGCCCGGTGGAAGCGGCGGTTGAGCGGGACGGCGTCGGCCAGGCGGCCCTCGGCCGTGGCCGCCGCCGTCCGCGCCGCGACGTCGCGCAGCGCGCGCAGGTCGGCGGGGGCGATGCGGCCCTCGCGCTGCCGTACGGCGGCCAGCTCGGCGGTGAGCGCCTCCAGGGCGGCCCGCACCTGGTAGGCGTCGTCCAGGTCGTCCTCCTCCAGGGCGACGACCGTGACGCCGCGCCCGGCCGGCCGGACCAGGCCGTCGGCGGCCAGCGCCCGCAGCGCCTCGCGCACGGGGGTCCTGCTCATCCGCAGGCTCGCGGCCACCTCCATCTCGGTCAGCCGCGCGCCCGGCGGGTAGACGCCGCCGAGTATCAGCTCCCGCAGCCGGCTGCGCGCCACGTCGGTCCGCATGGGACGAGACTAGCGGTTTGTATGCAATGCATGCAAAGAAGCACATTGCCGCCAAATACTCGCAGACGTATACTCGCGAACGAGTAAAGGAGGACGACATGGCGAAGCGGCGGCCCGTGCGCAACCTGCTGGGACTGGCCGTGCTCACCGTGCTCGTGCAGCGCCCCATGCATCCGTACGAGATGGCCTCGGTCCTGCGCGCCCGCGCCAAGGACCGCGACATGCGGATCAAATGGGGCTCCCTCTACACGGTGGTCCGCAACCTGGAGAAACACGGCCTGATCGCCGCCGTGGAGAGCAGCCGCCAGGGCGCCCGCCCCGAGCGCACCGTCTACCGCGTCACCGACGCCGGCCTCGCGGAGGCCGCCGACTGGACGCGGGAGCTGCTGTCGGCCCCGGCGGACGAGACGTCGGCGTTCGAGGCCGGACTGTCGGTCCTCGGCGGTCTCGGCCCCGACGAGGTCGCCGGGCTGCTGCGGCGGCGGCTCACCACGCTGGAGCGGCGCCTCGCGGAAGGCCGGGAGGAGCTGGAGCGCGACGGGCGGGAGCTGCCCCGGCTCTTCCTCCTGGAGGCCGAGTACGCGCTCACGATGCGCCAGGCGGAGGCCGCCTGGGTGCGCGGCCTGCTCGCCGAGCTCACGGACGGCACGTTCCCCGGCCTGGACGCCTGGCGCGCCTACCACGAGACCGGCCGGCTCCCCGACGACGTGGCCGCCGCCGCGGAGAGGGGACGCCGGGACGACTGAGCACACAAGAACCCGGCGGCGGTGCTGGCACACCGCCGCCGGGTGACCTCGCATCCGACAGACCCGCGGAGCGGACCCTGGCCACGAGGTGGCAACGGCAACAATAGCCGGGCTCCCCGCCGCGGTCCCGACCATGGGGAGCAATCATGATCACTCTTGACCGCGTGACGTCACAGGACGGCACCACGATCGCCTACCGCCGCCTCGGCGGCGACGGCCCCGGCCTGGTGCTGCTGCACGGCGCCATGCAGACCGGGCACAGCAACATCGAGCTGGCCGAGGCCCTGTCCGGCGCGTTCACCTGCTACGTCCCCGACCGGCGCGGCCGGGGCCGCAGCGGGCCCGCCGGGCCCCGCCACGGGCTGGCCCGCGAGGTCGAGGACCTCTCCGCGCTGCTGGCCGCGACCGGCGCCGAGCACGTCATGGGCGTCAGCTCGGGCGCCGTCATCGCCCTGCGCACCGCCCTGGCCCGCCCTGAGCTGAGCACGGTCGTCGCCTTCGAGCCGCCCCTCGACCTCGACGGCTCCAACCCGACCGGCTGGCTGGAGCGCTTCGACAGGGAGCTCGCCGCGGGCCGCGTCCCGGCGGCACTGGTCACCGGCATGCTGGGGACCCGCATGGGCCCGGCGTTCCTCGGCCTGCTGCCGCGGCCCCTGCTGGAGGCCATGACCGCCGCGATGCTGAGGCGGCAGGACCGGGCGGCCGCCGACGGCGAGCCCACCTTCCGCGAACTCGCCCCGACCCTCCGCCAGGACGTCCAGGTCGTCGCCGACACCGCCGGCGACCTCGACGCCTACCGCCACGTGACCGCCGAGGTGCTGCTGCTGGGCGGCACGAAGAGCCCCGCCCACCTCAAGGGCGCCCTCACCGCTCTGCACGGGACGCTGCCCCGCTGCCGCCGCGCGGACCTGCCCGGCCTCGGCCACAGCGCCACCTCGAACGCCTCCATGCGCGGCAGGCCGGACCTGGTCGCGGCGGAGGTGTGCCGCTTCCTGCTGCCGCCGGGTTAGAGGTTCTTCAGGAAGGTGGCGGCGACCGGCGCGGCCACCGCGCCGCCCCCGCCGCCGCCCTCCACGATCACCGCGAACGCGACGTCCCCCTTGAACCCCATGAACCAGGCGTGGGTCTCCAGCTTGTCGCCGACGTTGTACTCGGCCGTCCCGGTCTTGCCGTGCGTGCCCGCCGGCAGGCCGGCCTTCTTGGCGGTGCCCTTGGTGACGACGGCCGCCATCATCGTGTGGAGCCGGCTCTTCACCCCGTCCGGCAGCGCGCGTTCGGCCGCCTTCTGCTTCAGCGACGGCACCAGCGTCGGCGGGCGCCACGTCCCGTCGGCGATGGCGGCCGCCACCGAGGCGATCGACAGCGGGCTGGCGGTGATCCTGGCCTGGCCGAACGCCTCGGCCGCGAGCTCGGCGTCCGACTGCGGCTTGGGGAAGCTCGCCGGGGTGGCGGGGACGCCGATGGTGAGCGGCTGGTTGAAGCCGACCGACTCGGCCGCCTTCATCAGCTTGGCCGCGCCCAGCTTCGACTGGGCGAGCGGCGCGAAGGTCGTGTTGCACGAGTGGGCGAAGGAGTCGAGGAACGACAGCGACCCGAACGCCTCGTTGTCGGAGTTGCGGATCTTCAGGCCGCCGACGGTGGCGTACTCGGGGCAGGCGACGGTGTCCTCCGGCGACATGCCCGCCGCCAGCAGCCCGATCGCGGTGACCGCCTTGAACGTCGAGCCCGGGGCATAGCGGCCGTCCAGCGCCCGGTTGAACCCGCCGCGGTTGTTGACCACCGCCAGGATCTCCCCGGTCGAGGGCCGGATCGCCACCATCGACGTGGGCTTCTCGATGTCCTTGACCGCGGTCACCGCGGCGGCCTGCGTACGCGGGTCGAGCGAGGTCCTGACCGGCTCGCCCTCGCTGCCCTCGATGGTCTCCAGCGTCTCGCCGCCGAGCCGGATGTCGGTGGACGGGGTGCCGGCCAGCCGCTTCTGGAACGTCTGCTGCAACCCGGCGCGGCCGATCGGCTGCCCCGCCTTGTAGGCCGAGCCGAGCTTGGCGACGTCCTCCTTGGTGGCCTTGCCCAGGTAGCCGACGAGCTGCTGCACCGAGCCGCCGGCCGTGCCGTCGTCGATGCGCCCGCCGTCGGCGTCGGTGATCTCCGCCCGCCGCGGCCAGCGCGTCTTGATCGAGAACTCCGCCCCCGCCGTGAGCCGCGGATGCAGGGCCGCGGGCGACCAGTCGACCTTCCAGGCGCGATCGGCGACGACCAGGTCGAGGCGGCCGTCGTAGGACCAGTCGCCGACGTTCTTCAGCGTCAGCGTCACGGTGTACGGGACGCCGGCCCTGCCGTCGCCCTCGGCCACCCGGCCGAGCCGCACCGAGGTGCGCTCCACGCCGAGCGCGGCGCGCTGCTGCTCGTAGACGCCGAGCTGCTGGGGCGTCGCCAGCTCCCTGGCCATCGCGGCGGCGTCACCCGCCTGCCAGGCCGCGACGAAACGCTGCGCGGTGCCGTCGGGCGTGCCCCGGGTGTGCAGCACGTAGTAGGCGCCGCCGGCCGCGGCTCCCACGGCCAGCACGGCCGCGGTGGAGACGATCGCGATGGTCCGGCCCCGTGCCACCGATCAGCCCCCCGCCTCCGCCGACGACGTACGGGCCGGGGCGCCGCCGTCGGCCCCCTTGACGCTGGAGGCGTAGACGGGGACGTACTCCTGACCGGAGAGCCGCTGGATGGCGGCCATGATCTCGTCGGTGACCCGCCGCCGGTCGCGCGCGCTGCGGTGGTCGCCCTCGAAGCGCATCGGCTCGCCGATCGCGATGCCGATCCGCGCCGGGCGCGGCACCTTCGAGCCCAGCGGCAGCACCTTCTCGGTGCCGCTGAGCGCCACCGGCAGCACCGGCGCGCCCGTCTTCAGCGTCAGCCAGGCCACGCCGATCTTGCCGCGGTAGAGGCGGCCGTCGGGGGAGCGGGTGCCCTCGGGGTGGATGCCGAACAGCTCGCCCCGCTCCAGCAGCGCCGCGGCCTCGTCCAGCATCGTCTGCGCGGCGCGGGCGCTCTCGCGGTCGATCGGCAGGCTGCGCCCGAGGCGCATGAAGAAGCCGGAGACCGGGTTGCCGTCGAAGTACTCGTTCTTGGCGGTGAACGTCACGTGCCGCGGCAGCAGGGCGGGCAGCAGGAACGAGTCGAGCACCGACAGGTGGTTGGCGGCCAGGATCCCGGGCCCGCTCCTCGGGACGTGCGCCGCGCCGGTGATGTGCGGCCGGCACATCGCGTGCGTCAGCGGAGCGGCGGCGAACTTGACCACTTCGTAAAGCAACAGGCTCTCCTGGATCATCGGCGTTCGGCCACCAACCATAGAGCAGGCGCCCCGCCGGTGAGCGGAGCGCCTGGGAAAGATTGAGGCCGATGTGGCGGTCGCCTCCTCGGCGAGGTGCACAACACGGCTCCAGCCGGACGGTATTCCGTGAAGGCGGTAATTTGCGGCCCGGGGGACACTAACCACATCGGCCTCATGATGCTAACGGACGTTCGGGGGCCGCTATTCCATCGGCCCGCCGACACGCGGGGTCATGTCCGCGTCCAGTGGGGCTGGACCACGTCGAAGACCCGCTGCTCGCGCCCCCGCAGCGCCACCTCGGCGAACTGCCACAGGATCGCCCCCGTGGGCGCGTGGATCACGATGGACGGCCCCAGCGGCATCTGCAGCAGCTCGCCCTCCCACCGCGGCACCCCCGGCGCCAGGAACCGCTCCAGCGGCACCTCGTGCACCGACGCCACCTCCCGAGGGTCGGCCACCGGCCGCTGCCGGCCGCCGAACGCCACCACCGGCGTGATCACGAACCCCGAGTCGGTGACGAAGTCGTCGAGCAGCCCCGCCACCTCGACCCCGGTCAGGCCCGTCTCCTCGGCCAGCTCGCGCAGCGCCGCCTCCACGGGCTGCTCGCCGTCGTCCAGCCGCCCGCCGGGCAGCGCCCACTGCCCCGGGTTGCGGCCCCGAGGCGCCCGCTTGATCACCACGGTGTACGGGACGCCGCCGGCGTCCTCCAGCACGCACACGGTGACGGCGGCCCGGCGGATCCCGCCCGCCGGAGGCACCTCCCGCCGGTCGAAGGCGGCCAGCCGGGCGGCCACCTCCTCGCGCAACACGTCGATCGGGGACAGCACCCGTCCAGGATCTCACGCCGGTCCCCTGAGCCGCCGGAGCGGTCAGGACATGACGCTCTGCAGGACGAGCGTCAGCGCCGTGCCCGCCACCATGCCCGCGCCCGCCGCCACCGCGGCCCACCTGCCCAGGGGCTCGCCCCGCAGGTGGCCCGCGACGCCGAGGACGATGCCGGCCAGCCCGAACAGGACGGGGGCGTACAGCACGGCCACCGCCGCGCAGACGCACCCGAGAATCGACAGCACCTGATCGGCCCCCCGCCGCCGCCCCCCGGAGGCGGAGGGCGGGGTGCGCGGGGTGGGCGGGCCGGCGCGGGGGAGGGCGGGCGGCGCGTCGGGAGGGGCGGGGGCGTCGTCCGGGGGCGGGTCCTCGGCGTCGGGCACCTGACGGGCTCCTTCCGGCGGGAACCACATCACACACCTCCGCCGGGACCTTGTCGAGCCAGGTCAGCCCGCCGCGTCCCGCCTGGCGACCCAGGTCATCCCGCCTCGTTCGGCCGGGCGAGCCAGGTCAGCCCGTCGCGTCCGGGCGGGCGAGCTGGGGCGGGAGCGGTCGCGCGTGCACGACGTCGAGCCGGGACACGGCCCGGGTGAGCGCCACGTACAGCCGGTTGAGCCCCCGCCGCTCGCCCTCGGCGATGGCGGCCGGCTCGGCGACCACCACGTGGTCGTACTCCAGCCCCTTGACCAGGGACGCCCCCACCACGCTGAGCCGGCCGCCGAGGTCGAACCCCTCGTCGCGCAGGGCCGCCGCCAGCTCCCCGGCCCCCGGATCGGCGGCGATCACCCCGATCGACCCCTCGAACCCGTACGCCTCCCGCACCGCCGCCACCACCCCCTTCCCCAGCTCCTCGACGGCGCTCACCCGCACCCGCCCGTCCGGCCGGTACGACCGCGTCGGCGGCACGTCCACCTCCAGCGCCTCCAGCAGCCCGTTGGCCAGCTCCACCACCGCCCCCGGCACCCGGAAGCCGGTCGTCAGCGCCACCACCTCGCCCCCGGGCTTGCCGAGCAGCGCCATCCGCTCCGGCCACGAGGCCGCCGCCCACAGCGTGGTGCCCTGGGCGAGGTCCCCGAGCACGGTGAGCGAGCCGTGCTCGCTGCGCCTGGCCACCGCCCGGCACTCCATCGGGGACAGGTCCTGGGCCTCGTCCACGATGACGTGGCCGTAACCGCGCGGCCGTTCGACGAGCCCGGCGATCTCGTCGAGCAGCACCACGTCCGCGGCCGTCCACCGGGCGCTCCTGACGCTGCGCGGCGGCCTGGCCCAGGTGATGGCGGCCCGTTCGGCGCCGGTCAGCACTCCGCGCGCCGGGTCGGCGCCGTCCTCCGCCGGGCCGCGCAGGACCTCGTACAGGACCTCCACCGGCTTGACCGGCGGCCACAGGGCGTCCAGGGCGGGGGCGAGCGCGCGGGCCGTCTTCCGGGTCCAGGCGGCGGTGGCGTTCACGCCGCGCGCCTCGGCCTGGCGGCGGACCGCGGCGAGCGCCCTGGCGTGCACGCGCTCGCGGCCCACGCCGTAGGGGAGGGAGGCGCGGCGGGCGTCCTCGACGATGCGGCGCAGCTCGTCCACCTGGACCCGCCACCGGTAGGAGCCGTCGGCGACGGCCACCGGCTCGACCGGCTCGCGGACGCGCCCGTACAGCGCCCTCCGCAGCACCTCCGCCATGCGGGCGTCGTGCTTGACGGCCGCCGCCTCCTCGCCGTCGGCCGCGGTGACGGGGACGGTCGCGAGCAGCCGCTCCAGCGTGGTCTGCTCGACGTCCACCTCGCCGAGGGCGGGCAGGACGGCGGAGATGTAGCCGAGGAAGGCGCGGTTCGGGCCGAGGACGAGCACGCCGCCGCGCTCCAGGCGGCGGCGGTGGGCGTAGAGCAGGTACGCGGCCCGGTGCAGGCCCACCGCGGTCTTGCCGGTGCCCGGCGCGCCCTGGACGCAGACGCTCACGTCGAGCCCGGCGCGGACGAGGTCGTCCTGCTCGGGCTGGATGGTGGCGACGATGTCGCGCATGGGGCCGACGCGGGGGCGTTCGATCTCGGCGGCCAGGAGCTGGCCGCCGCCCTCCTCGCCCTGGTCGAGCCGCTCGTCCTCGTACGAGGTCAGCGTCGTCCCCGACCAGCCGAACCGGCGGCGCACGGCGACGCCCTGGGGGTCGCGGGCGCCGGCGCGGTAGAAGGCCCGCGCGACCGGCGCGCGCCAGTCGACGACGACGGGCGGCCCGCCGTGCTCGCCGGCGATGTGCCGCCGCCCGATGTGGTACGCGCGGCCCCGGTGCTCGGCCGAGTCCTGCCCGAAGTCGAGGCGGCCGAAGAACGGCGGGCCTTCGGGCTCCTCGCTGAGCTCCTTGGCGAGGCTCTTGAGATGGCGGCCCAGCCGCTCGGCGCTGTAGCGGTCGCCGGCCACGCTCTCGCCGACGATCACGTTGTCCCGCGCGCCCTCCAGCATGCGGCGGAGGCCCGCCCGGCAGCGTTCGACGTACGCGCGCTCCTCGTCGAGCGTCCCCATCGCGCCTCCTCAAAGTCTTAACTCGGTCAATAACTTGACCAGGTTAACACTTTGCTAGAGTGATCTCGTGACGGGACTACGGGAGCTTCAGCGGCAGCGCGTGCGCGAGGCCATCTCCGCCGCGGCGATCGGGCTCTTCCTGCGCCGGGGCTTCGACGAGGTGCCGGTCACCGAGATCGCGGCGGCGGCCGGCGTGTCCAAGCCGACGCTGTTCAAGTACTTCCCGACCAAGGAGGACCTCGTCCTGCACCGCATCGCCGACCACGAGGGCGAGCCGGCGCGCGTCGTGCGGGCGCGGGCCGAGGGGGAGTCGCCGATCGAGGCGCTGCGCCGCCACTTCCTCGACGGGCTCGCCCGCCGCGACCCCGTCACCGGGCTCAACGACCATCCCGAGGTGGTGGCCTTCCATCGCCTGGTGTTCTCGACGCCGGGCCTCCAGGCGCGGATGTTCCAGCAGATCTCCCGCGACGAGCGGGCCCTCGCCGACGCCCTCGCGGAGGCGGGAGGGCCGGACGACCTGACCGCCGCGCTGCTCGCCGCCCAGGTGCTGGCCGCGCAGCGGGTGCTGGCCCGCCGTATCTGGCAGTGGCTCGCCGACGGCCGTCCGCTGGACGAGGTCGAGCCGGAGGCTATTGACGCCGCGAACCGGGCATTCTCCTTGTTGGCGATTAAGGGTTATTAATCCGGTAATGCAGCTTTCCGCTGTGCGCGAGACGGCCGGTGTTCAGCCAGGTCGCCCCGGGTGTGCTTGATATTCTGAACAGCGCCTTGACGCGGTACATAGTCACGCAGCGGGCGTTTCTGGATTCTCTTGACCAAAAGGAGCGAAAATGGAAGGCTCATTTACGGATAAGTACGATTACCGTACGATTCTGAAGGACCACGGATCGTGACGGGCGTCCGGCTCTCCTTCGCCTGGGCGCGCCTGCGCGCGGTCCTGCCCGACCCCGCCGACCTCGCCGCCATGACCCGCACCCCGCGCCGCGACCTGACGGCCGGGCTCACCGTGGCGATCGTCGCCCTCCCGCTCGCGCTCGGCTTCGGCATCAGCTCCGGCATGGGCGCCGAGTCCGCCCTCGCCACGACCGTCGTCGCCGGGGCGCTCGCCGCCTTCTTCGGCGGCTCACGGGTCCAGGTGTCCGGCACCAGCGGCGCCATGACCGTCATCCTCATCCCGATCATGAGCGTCCACGGCGCCGCCGGAGTGCTCACCGTCGGCGTCCTGGCCGGGCTGCTGCTGATCATCCTCGCGCTGGCCCGCGCGGGCCGCTGCATCGCGCTCGTGCCCGCCCCGGTGGTGGCCGGGTTCACCGTGGGCGTGGCCTGCGTGATCGGGCTGCAACAGCTCCCGTCCGCGCTCGGCGTACCGGCCAGCGGCCACGACAAGGTCGCCGTCGTCGCCTGGCACGCCCTGCTCGACTTCCTGGCCCGCCCCCACTGGTGGGCCATGTCCGTCACCCTCGCCGTGGCCGCCGTGCTGCTCGTGGGGGCCAGCCTGCGGCCCAGGGTGCCGTTCTCGCTGCTCGCCGTGGTCGTCGCCGCCGTCGTCGCCGAGGCGGCCGAGCTGCCGCTGGCCCGCATCGGCGCCCTGCCCGCCGGGCTGCCCGCGCCGTCGCTCGGCTTCCTCGACCCGGCCGCGCTGCCGTCGCTCGTCGGGCCGGCCGTCGCGGTGGCCGCCCTCGCCGCCCTGGAGTCCCTGCTGTCGGCCTCGGTCACCGACGGCATGACGCGGGGCCCGCGGCACGACCCCGACAGGGAACTGTTCGGGCAGGGGGTGGCCAACCTGGTGGCGCCGCTGTTCGGCGGCATGCCCGGCACGGGGGCGATGGTCCGCACCGCGGTCAACGTCCGCGCCGGCGCCCGCTCACGGCTGGCGGCGCTCTCGCACGCGGCCATCCTCGCCGCCATCGTCTACGCCGGTGCCGGGCTCGTGTCCAAGATCCCGCTCGCCGCGCTGGCCGGCGTGCTGGTCGCCACGGCCATCCGGATGGTCGAGGTCGACACCGTCCGCGCCCTGTTCCGCTCCACCCGGTCCGACGCCTTCGTCCTGGTGCTCACCGCCGTCGCCACGCTCCTGCTCGACACGGTGCTCGCCATCGTCGTGGGGCTCGTGGTGGCGGGGGCGCTCGCGCTGCGCACGCTCGCCCGCAACGCCCGGCTCGACGCCGAGCCGCTGCGCCACGAGGAGCACCTGCAGCACACCGAGGACGAGCACGCGCTGCTCGCCGAGCACATCGTCACCTACCGGCTGGCGGGGCCGCTGTTCTTCGCGGCGGCCCACCGGTTCCTGCTGGAGCTGTCGGCGGTGACCGGCGTGTCGGTGGTCGTGCTGCGCCTGTCACGGGTCACCAGCATCGACGCCAGCGGGGCGCTGGTGCTGGGCGACGCCATCGAACGCCTCGAACGGCGCGGCATCCTCGTCTACGTCTCCGGGATCCCGGACGGTCACCACCAGCCGCTGGAGGCGGTGGGGGTGATCGCCCGGCTCAGCGAGGCGGGCCAGGTCTTCGCCACCACGACGGAGGCCATCGCGGCCGCCCGCGACCGGCTCCGCACCACCGGCATCCTGCCCCGCCTCGCCGGCTGACCCCCCACCCACCCCGGCCCCGGACTGGACGGCCGGGGTCGGGGAGTTGCCTGTCCGGGCAGGGGGGCGGGGGTGGTCAGGTGAGTGCCGGGGGTGGTCAGGTGAGTTGGGCGATGCCGTTCAGGAGGCGGTCGACGTCGGAGCGGTCGTTGTAGGGGGCGAGGCCGGCGCGTACGGCTCCGCCGGTGTCGCGGATGCCCATCGAGCCCGTCAGCTCCCAGGCGTAGTTGTGGCCGTTCCAGACGTTGACCCGCAGCCGGGCCAGGTGCTCGGCCACCTCGCGCGGCGTCCGCCCGGCGACGTTGAAGTACGCGGTGGCGGTGCGCCGGGCCGGCTTGCCGTACACGGTGACGCCCGGCAGCGTCTCCAGGCCCTCGATCAGGACACCGAACAGCTCCAGCTCGTGCTCCTCGGCCGCCGCCATCGAGGCGAGCAGCCGCTCGCGCCGGTTGCCCGTGCCCGGCACCATGGCCGCCAGGTGGTCCACGGCGGCCGTCACGCCCTCCAGGTCGGCGAAGGCCGCCGTGCCGAGCTCGAACCGTTCCGGCACCGTGTCGGGGGAGGAGGCCAGTTTGTCCGGCCGCAGCGTCTCCAGCAGCGCCGGGTCGGCCACCACCGCGCCGACGTGCGGCCCCGACCACTTGTACGCGCTCGTGGCGTAGAAGTCCGCGCCGAGCGCCCGCATGTCGACCGGGCCGTGGGCGGTGGCGTGCACGCCGTCCACGTACATCAGCGCCCCCGCCCGGTGGGCGATCCCGGCGATGGCGGCGACGTCGGGGCGGGTGCCGATGATGTTGCTGGCCGCGGTCACGGCCACCACGCGGGTGCGCTCGTTGACGAGGCTCGCGTACTGCTCGACGGGCAGCTCGCCGGTCACCGGGTCCACCTCGGCCCAGCGCACGGTGGCGCCGGTCTGCGTCCAGGGGCGGACGTTGGCGTCGTGGTCGAGCCGGGAGACGACGACCTCGTCGCCGGGCCCGGCGACGGCCCGGGACAGGCGGTAGGTGAGGGTGGTCATGTTGGGGCCGAGGATCACGCCGCGGGGGTCGCCGCCGACGAGGTCGGCCACGGCGGCGCGGCAGGCGGCCACGATCGCGTCGGAGCGGTGGCTGGCGGGGAACGCGCCGCCCACGTTGCCGATCCCGCCGCGGTAGGCGTCGGAGATGGCGTCGATCACCGAGCGCGGGGTCTGCGTGCCGGCGGCACCGTCGAGGTAGGCGTAGCCGTCGTTGAGAGCGGGGTAGCAGGCGCGTACCGCTTTGATGGGGAAGGGCATGATAGGTAAATGCTCACCCTCCGCGACCTCAACCGTGCGACCTTGGCCCGGCAGCACCTGCTCGACCGGCACGAAGGCGACGTGACGGACGTCGTGCACCGGCTGGCCGGGTTGCAGGCGCAGGAGCCGCGGCCGCCGTACCTCGGGGTGTGGTCGCGCCTGGCCGGGTTCGAGCGCGACGGGCTGCACGCGGCCCTGCACGCCGGGACCGTGCTGCGGGCCACGATGTGGCGGGCCACCCTGCACCTGGTGACGGCGGCGGACTTCGCGGCGTTCCGGCCGCTGCTCGCGCCCGTGCTGGCCGCCGCGGCGCGCCGCTTCGACGGGTACGACGCCGCGTCCGTGGTGGCCGCCGCCGAGCGGATGCTGGCCGAGCGGCCGCACACGTTCAACGAGCTGCGCCCGCGGCTGCTGGAGGAGTTCCCCGGCGCGAACGACCGGGCCCTCGGGTACGCGGTGCGCATGCTGACGCCCCTCGCCGTCGTGCCGACCGAGGACCGGTGGAGCTTCCCGCGCGACCCCGCCTTCGGCCCGCCCGGCCTCGTTCTGGACGCGGAGCCCCGCCCGCAGGCGCTCGTCGAGCGCTACCTGGCCGCGTACGGCCCCGCCACGCCCGCCGACGTGCAGGCCTGGTCGGGGCTCGGCGGGCTGCGGCCGGTCATGGAGGCGATGGAGCTGGACCGGCTCGCCGGGCCTTCCGGCAAGGAGCTGTTCGACCTGCCGGGCGCGCCCCGGCCGGGCGGCGACGTGCCCGCGCCCGTGCGCTTCCTGCCCGACTTCGACACCCTCGTCCTCGGCCACGCGGACCGCACCCGGCTGCTGGCCGACGCGCACAAGGGCCTGGTCACCACCAAGAACCTGCGGGTGCGGGCGGTCGTCCTGGTGGACGGGTTCGCGGCCGGGACGTGGCAGGTCAAGCGCTCGGGCAGGAAGGCGACGCTGCTGGTCACCCCCTTCGAGGACGGCTTCCCGCGGGACGCGGTGGCGGAGGAGGGCCTGCGGATGCTGGCCTTCGCCGAGCCGGACGCCGCCACGCACGACCTGAAGCTCGTGACCTGACCCGGCTTGTCCCGCCGGGGGGAGTCTGGTTTGTTCGGGAGGGAGGTGGTACGCCGTGCCGCAGCTCACCGCCCTGGACGCGCAGTTCCTCAACATCGAGACCGCCACGAACGTCGCGAACATCGCCGGCCTCGCCATCCTGGAGGGCGAGCTCGGCCGCGCCGACCTGCAGGCCCTGCTCGAACGGCGGCTGCCGTACGTGCCCGCCCTGCGGCGCAGGCTCGCGCCGGTGCCGTTCGGGCTGGACCACCCGTACTGGGTGCAGGAGGACGACCTCGACCTCGACTACCACGTCCGCGAGATCGGCCTGCCGCGGCCCGGTGACGAGCGGCAGCTCGCCGAGCAGGTCGCCCGGCTGCACGCCCGCCGCCTCGACCGCGGCCGCCCGTTGTGGGAGATCTACCTCGTCCACAACCTGTCCGGCGGGCGCACGGGCCTCTATACCAAGATCCACCACGCCGCCGTGGACGGCATGGGCGGCGCGGACGTGCTGGCCGCGCTGCTCGACACCACCCCCGAGCCGGCCCCGCCGCCCCTGGCCGGGCCCGAGCGGGACGAGCCGCCGCCCGGCCCGGCCGAGCGGGTGGCGCGGGGCCTCGCCAGGCTGGCGGCCAACCCGGCGCGGGCGGTCCGGTTCGCCGCGGCGGCCCTGCCGGCCCTGGACGAGATCCCCGTCGTGTCGTGGCTGCCCGGCACCCGGCTGCTGTCCGGGGCCGCCCGCAGGCTGGCCGGAGCGGGAGGCGCGCCAGAGCTGCCCGTCCTGCCCGCGCCGAGGACGCCGTTCAGCGGGCCGGTCTCACAGCACCGGCGTTTCGCGTACGTGTCGCTGCCGCTGGAGGAGGTCAAGGCGGTGCGCAAGGCGTTCGGCGTCACCGTCAACGACGTGGTCATGGCGGTGTGCGCGGGCGCGCTGCGCGGCTGGCTGGCCGGGCACGGCGGCGTGCCCGGCCGGCCGCTGGTGGCCGGGGTGCCGTTCTCGCTGCGCGAGGCGGGCGTGCCGGGGCCGGGGAACCAGGTGACGATCATGACCGCGCCGCTCGCCACGCACGTAGCCGACCCCGTCGAGCGGCTGCACGAGGTGCGCGGGGCCATGCGCCGGATCAAGGACCGCTTCGCGCTGGCGCCGGCGCGGTGGCTGCGCGAGTTCAGCGCGTCGATGCCGGCCGCCCTCATGGGGCTGGCCGCGCGCTCGGCGTTCGCGCTGGTGGGGGAGACGGTCCCGCCGATCAACGTGATCATCTCGAACGTGCCCGGCCCTCAGTTCCCGCTCTACGTGTGCGGCAACCTGCTGCTGACCCACTATCCGGTCTCGGTGATCACGGACGTCAGCGGCGGCGTCAACATCACCGCCTTCTCCTACCATGGCTCGCTCGACATCGGCGTCGTCACCGACCGCGCCATGATCCCCGACGCCTGGGAGCTCGCCGCGCACCTGCGCGCCGCCCTCGACGACCTGCTGAACGCGGAATCATCCTTGCCGCGTTGACGCCTACGGTCGGTGCATGATCCTCGACCGCCGGGTGCTCAACCGTACGACCCTGGGCCGCCAGCTCCTGCTGGAGCGCGCCGCCCTGCCCCCCGCCGAGGCCGTGGCGCGGCTGGTCGCGCTGCAGGGCCAGGAGATCGACGCGCCGTACGTCGGGCTCTGGTCGCGCCTCGCCTCCTTCACCCAGGACGACCTGACCGCCCTCCTCCATGGGGCGCGGGTCGTCCGGGGGACGCTGCTGCGCGCCACCCAGCACCTCGCCCTCGCCGACGACTACGTGTGGCTGCGCCCGCTCGTGCAGCCGGTCCTCGACCGGATGAGGAGGGGCGCCTTCTCCCGCGACCTCCAGGACGTGGACCCGGCCGAGCTCGCCGAACTGGCCCGCGCTCACCTGGCGGACGCGCACCGCGACGGGCGCGTCCTCACCCGGCCGCAGCTGCGCGACCTGCTGCGCGAGAGGTGGCCGCAGGCCGGCCCGATGGCGCTCGGCTACGCGGCGCAGACGCTGCTGCCCATCGTCCACACCCCGCCGAACGGCGTCTGGGGCCGGGGCGGCGCGACGCCGTTCACCCTGGCCGAGGACTGGCTGGGCCGCCCCATGGACGACCCGCTCGGCCCGGAGCCCGCCGCCGAGCGCCTGGTCCGGCGGTACCTGGCCGGCTTCGGGCCGGCGTCGGTCATGGACGTGCAGTCCTGGTCGGGACTGACGCGGCTGCGCGCGGTCATGGAGCGCATGCCCGACCTGCGGACCTACCGGGACGAGACCGGCCGCGTCCTGTACGACCTGGCCGGGCTGCCGCTCGCCGACCCCGGCACCCCCGCGCCCGTGCGTTTCCTGCCCTGGTTCGACAACCTCGTGGTCGCCTACGCCGACCGCGGCCGGCTCATGACCGCCGAGCAGCGCAAGGCGGTGTGCGTCGGCGCCGTGATCTACCCCACGTTCCTCGTCGACGGATTTGTCGGCGGCATGTGGAACCTTGGTGGAGGGGTGCTGACGGCCGAGCCCTTCCATCCGCTGCCCGCCCGGGTGCGCGAGGAGGTGGAGGCCGAGGGGGCGCGCCTGATGGCGTTCGCCGGCGTCGAGGAGGGGAGGTTCACCTGGCTGCCGCCCAGGGCGGACCGGCGCGCCGGGAGCTCGAGGGGCTGAGCGTGCTGTCGAGTCGTTCCTGTTGGGTAGCTTGGAGGTGGGCGGCCCGTGCGGCCGGTGGTTGTTTCGTGAGGTCCGAGGTGGCGATGCCGTAGTCCGTTCTCACCACGTGTT